>NZ_AP018222.1:4909507-5433170 GCF_002368035.1 Nostoc linckia NIES-25
GCCCCCTGCTCCCCTACCCCCTGCCTCTCGCTATAAATTGCTAAATTAAATTAGAGCAATCTACCTATTCAGCCTACTGCGGCAACTTTGTGATTAGTGGACTTTTAGAAAAACTCCGTGTCGCGTTTGTTAAAGATCGAAATTCCGGTAAAACTTCCTTGGGCAATAGCTGGCTGCAAGTTATTTTCGTTAGCAGTGTAGCAGTCACGGCTTCGATTTGGGGAGTTCGCGAACTCAAATGGTTGCAGCCTTGGGAGTTGAGGGTTTATGACCAAATGTTGCGATCGCGTCCTACGGAAGCACCCGATGGACGGATTTTGCTGGTAACAATCACTGATGCAGATCTCCAACAAGAAAAATGGAATCTGTCAGATACTAAAATTAATCGACTGTTACAAAAAATCAATTCTTATCAACCGCGTATTGTTGGTTTATATCTTTTTCGGCCGCAAGATAAAAATTTCACAGAAAACAAACAAAATCAAGAAAATATTATTAGTACTTGCTTGTTTAGCAGCGTCGGTAGATCTGAAATTCCACCCCCTCCAAATTTTCCCATTGATAATGTCGGGTTTAGCGATGTAGTTCCCGATAATGAAAACGACCAAATCCTTCGTCGCAGCCTATTATTTGCTCGTTCTACCGACGAAAAATGTACAACACCATTTGCATTTGGGGCGCTAATTGCCATTAAGTATTTGGAAAAACAAGGGGTCGAATACGAATTCACAGACGCAGGAGATTTTCTGTTAGGTAAAACTATCTTTGAGCGTCTAAAACCTAATTCTGGTAGTTATCAACATTTAGATGCCAATGGTTATCAAATACTATTAAATTATCGTCACCCCAATTACCTCGCCCATCAAGTGACGTTGACAGAAGTTCTTAGCGATCGCGTTAATCCCAGTTTATTTAAAGACCGTCTGGTAATTATTGGCACTACCTCAGCTAACTTGGTTCCAGGTAGCTTTTATACACCTTACAGCAGTTTACCAGATCAACCAGCGAGAATGCCTGCTCTATTTATTCACGCACAAATAGCCAGTCAACTGATTAGTACAGTATTAGATCGGCGGGCTTTAATTTGGTATTGGCCTGACTGGGTAGAATTAATTTGGGTGTGGGGCTGGGCAATTTTAGGTAGTATTTTAGCATGGTGGTGGCGACATCCGTTAGTTTTGTTGACGCTAGGAGGGGTAACCCTAGTTATATTGGTGGGAATCTGCATTATTTTGTTTCTTCAAGCCGGATGGATACCGTTAATTCCTTCTGCTTTGGCTTTAACGTTTAGTATTATCGGCGTTATGGCTTATACTAATTATCAAAATCAGCGCCAGAGTCAGATAATTATTCTGCAAGTTGAAAAACAACAAGAAGCGATCGCCCAATTAAATCTACTCTTAGAAGATAAAACAGCAATTCCAGATTCGCAACTTGATTTTCCTGACGCCATCGATTCACCACCAACCAAATCTGGGGATTTGCTCTTGGGTGGACGCTATCAAATTTCAAAAGTCTTGGGTGCAGGTGGATTTGGTCGCACTTATTTAGCACAAGATACTCAAAGACCAGGTAATCCGACTTGTGTTGTGAAAAAATTAATGCCAGCCCGCCAAGATAGCAGATTTTTGCAAGTTGCTCGCAGATTATTTAATAGTGAAGCGGAAATTTTAGAAACTTTAGGCAAACATGCTCAGATACCCGAATTACTTGCGTATTTTGAAGATAATCAAGAGTTTTATTTAATTCAAGAATATATTGAAGGACATACTTTAAGTGAAGAATTGCCACCTGTGCAAAACTTACAAAACGAATTATTTGTGATTGCGATGTTCAAAGAAATTTTAGAGATTTTGGGATTTGTTCATCAACATCGAGTGATTCATCGCGATATTAAACCAACTAATATTATTAGACGAGCTAAAGATAATCAATTAGTATTGATTGACTTTGGTGCTGTGAAATTAATGCAGCCGCCAAGTAGCGAACAAACAGAATTAGCAACAGTAGCCATCGGAACGCGGGGTTATGCGCCTCCAGAGCAATTTGCCGGTCATCCCCGCTTGTGCAGCGATATTTACGCTTTAGGAATGATTGGCATTCAAGCCATAACTGGGATACCACCACAAGAACTCCATCCAAACCCAGAAACCGGTAATGTGATGTGGCGAGAAACAGCGCAAGTCAGCGAAGAATTAGCAGTGATTTTAGATAAAATGGTTTGCTATCATTTTAGCGATCGCTATCAATCAGCCGCCGCAGTTTTACAAGATTTAAAACGTATTTCAGTTACTTGAGTTAGGTATTAGTATCGTTATGAATCCGAATAATACAGCCGCCCGATACGATAAAATTGCTCAATGGTGGCAGATTAAGCATCAAGATTCGCTATACGGAATCGGGCAATTGGAACGGGCTATTAAATTTACTTCTAAGCGGCACTCAGCTATTGACATAGGCTGTGGAAGTAGTGGACGTTTTATTAACATCTTATCCAAGCATGGATTTCAGGCTGAAGGACTTGATATTTCCACAGAAATGATAAATTTAGCTAAATACCTACATCCAGAAATCATATTTTACACCGAAGACATCTGCTGTTGGATTCCTCCAAAACTTTACAGCTTAATTTCTGCTTGGGACAGCACTTTTCATTTACCGCTCGATATGCAAGAGCCTGTTATGAAAAAGCTATGCGATGCTCTTGAAGCCGATGGAGTACTTCTGTTCACCTGTGGCGGCGGACATACAAACCGCGAGATTTCAGGCTCATTTCAAGGTTTAAACTTTGACTACAGCACTTTGGGAGTAGATGCTTTCCTACAAATTTTGACTGAGCATCGCTGCACCTGTCGCCATCTGGAATATGACCAATATCCTGAAAATCATGTCTATATAATTGCTCAAAAAATTAACTAATAGGCATCTCCGAAAATAAATGTAGAGACGTAGCAGTGCTACGTCTCTACAAGGTTCTGGTTAACTTCGACTATACCCGGAGTAGAAACACGCCACATTCATTGTTAATCTACTTTTAGGGTATTGAGGAAACGAAGCGATGCTAAAAGTTTTTGCAGACAGAGGCGGTACATTCACAGATATTGTTGCTGTTACTAATAACCAAACAATTATAGATGGGCTTTCAAAACATCCCGAACGTTTTTTAATTGTTCCTCTGCCTAATCAGCAATGGATTATAGTTTATAAATTACTTTCAGAAAATCCCGAACAATATCAAGATGCAGCTATTCAAGGTATTGGGGATATTATGAGTCTTTCAAGTGAGGAACCTATTGCTAGTGCAGCAATAGAAGTAATAAAAATGGGGACAACTGTAGCGACAAATGCACTGTTAGAAAGAAAAGGCGATAGGGTTGTACTTGTGACTACCAAAGGGTTTAAAGATGCGCTGCGAATTGGCTACCAAAATCGTCCCAACATTTTTGCCCGCCATATTGTTTTACCAACAATGCTTTACGAACAGGTAATAGAAGTAGATGAACGCTATGATGCTAAAGGTAATGAATTAATTGCTGTAAATATCGAACAAGTTAAAAGTGATTTAGAAACAGTTTATCATACAGGAATTCGTAGTTGTGCTATTGTTTTTATGCACAGTGATCGCTATCCCGAACACGAACGACAAGTAGCCACAATTGCCCAAGAAATCGGCTTTACTCAAATATCTGTATCTCATCAAGTTAGTCCCTTAATGAAATTAGTCAGCCGGGGAGATACAACAGTAGTCGATGCTTATTTAACTCCGATTTTACGTCGTTATGTCAACCAAATAGCGAGTCAGTTACCGCAAGTAAAATTAATGTTCATGAAATCTGACGGCGGTTTAGTTGCAGCCGAACAATTTCAAGGAAAAGATAGTATTTTAAGCGGGCCAGCCGGGGGTATTGTTGGCGCAGTTCAAACTAGCAAAAGGGCAGGTTTTGATTTAGTAATTACCTTTGATATGGGGGGAACAAGTACAGATGTTGCCCATTTTAAAGGAGAGTACGAACGACAATTAGAATCAGAAATTGCTGGCGCACGGATGCGAGTTCCGGTATTAGCAATTAATACTATTGCGGCTGGTGGCGGTTCAATTTTATTTTTTGATGGTTCAAGTTATCGTGTCGGGCCGGAATCTGCTGGTTCAATTCCGGGGCCTGCTTGTTATCGTCGTGGCGGGCCATTAACGGTTACCGATGCCAATGTAATGTTAGGTAAAATTCACCCGCAATATTTTCCTTCAGTCTTTGGGATTGATGGCAATTTACCTTTAGATAAAGATGTTGTGATTCAGAAATTTACACAATTAACCCAAGAGATTGCAACTGCTACAAAAAATCATTGTACACCAGAACAAGTAGCGGCTGGATTTATGGCGATCGCAGTTGAAAATATGGCGAATGCAATTAAAAAAATCAGCCTCCAACGCGGTTATGATGTCACTCAATATGTATTGTGTTGTTTTGGCGGTGCTGGCGGGCAAGTTGCTTGTTTAATTGCCGATACTTTGGGGATGAAAAAAATATTTCTACATCCTTATGCTGGAGTTCTCTCTGCTTATGGAATGGGATTAGCTGATGTGCGGGCGATTAGAGAAGGAGGAGTCGAACAACCTTTAACTCAAGCTTTAATTCCTCAATTACATAACTTAATGGAGTGTTTAGAAACTCAAGCTAAAAATGAAATAAATGAAGTACATAGTCAAGTAGAGGTAGTCCGAAAAGCTAACTTAAAATATGAAGGCACTAATTCTATATTGACAGTCAATTTTGCCGATGAAGTGGCAGTGATGCGACAAGAATTTGAAACTGAGCATAAATCTCGCTATGGTTTCATGCAATCAGAAAAAACCTTAATCGTCGAATCTGTCTCAGTGGAAGTAATTCAGAAGATGGATACACCAGAAGAACCCTTAATTACTCGTACACGTTCCATAAATCAAGCCCCCAAACCGGTTGAAACAGTCAGAATGTTTACTGCTGAAAAATGGCATGACACGCCTGTTTATCGGCGCGAATATTTACAACCAGAAGATAGGATTACTGGAACTGCAATTATTGTCGAAAAAATTAGCACGATTGTAGTTGAACCTAATTGGGAAGCAGTATTAACTGAACGCAATCATTTAATTTTATCTAGAAGGTAAAGCATAAGGGCGGCAAGTAAATATTAAATAGGAATGATGCTATACTGCGATAAATTAGCGTTTCAAAATTTTTGTACATATCATCATAGCAAAATTTAGTCAAATGTTGATATTGATCAATAGTATATGAATTATAAACCGTACATTCCCATTCCTCCAGAACTAGAACCTTATCGGGACAGAATTGAAGCGACGATACGGCCTTTTATTGAAATCACAATTGAAAATAATGACCGGGTAGATTGGTGGCAAAGTAAATTTGGTGGTTTGCCTTATTTACCAAAAGGTTTTGATTATCCAAAAAGTTCCGAAGGCGACTATTTATTTTTTATTGCACAGATTAATTTTGCCGAAGTACCTCTATTGCAAGGTTTTCCAAATCAGGGTATTGTGCAGTTTTATATCAGTTATGAATTCCCGTATGGTTTGAACTATGACAATCAAACAGACCAATCTGGATTTAGAGTTTTATATTTTCCAGAACCAGACTTGAATGTAGAAAATATAATCATAAACTTTGATTTTTTGCCTAAAAGAGAAACAAATATTATTGATGGTTGTTGTAGTTTAAATTTTACTCAAAAATATGCACCAATAAGTAACAGTGGCATCAATGAAATTGTTGGGGATGATTATTTTGACCTATTAGATACTAATGAAGAAATATTTGACGAGTATATAAAGCTATCATATTCTTGGCGTAGTAAGATAGGTGGTTATCCAGATTCTATTAGAACAGAATTAATTTATACTGTTCATCTAGAAGAAAAAACGATAGAATTTCTTCGAGATGCAATTGAGCAAGACCCAGAAATTCTTTTATTTCAGATGGTTGGCGAATCTAATGATGTGTTAAGTATTAACTGGATAGACGGTGTATGTAATTTTCAAATTTTAAAAGACGACCTTAAAAAATTAGACTTTAGCAATATTATCTATGACTGGGAATGTTAAAAATATCAACAATACATGGTAATATAGATCGCAATGAAGTTGATGTCTGCGGTAAAGTTTCCGCAATATTTCATGGTAACTCAAGTTTTGTATGTAGAGAGCCAAGTAGCTCTGCTCAAGGAGGATGGCTGGTGTTAATAGTTCCAGCCAAGAACGGTTAGACGTTGAGGCTACGCTAACCGAAATTAAAAGGCTCCAATTTGACCGCGCACATCGCGACGCCTCTGGATTGTTTTACATTGAGGGTGTGCGTAACTTTGTAAAAGTAATTGACAACGGTTTTGATATTTCGGCGATCGCATTTAGTGAGAAACTGCTAACAGCACCTCTAGCAAGGAAGTTAGTTAGGCAATCTCGGCGTTCTGGTATTCCTTGCATCAGCCTTACACCCGAACAGTTTCGGCATGTTTCTCAGAGCGAACGCGCTTCTGGTGTTGGTGCAATAGTTCGTCAGCGTTGGTTCAAGCTACGCGATATCTCGCCGCAACCTGGTTTGTGCTGGGTGGTTCTTGAAACCGTTCGTTCGCCAGGAAACCTCGGAACCTTGATTCGCACATCAGAAGCAGTTGGCGGTGCTGGGTTTATCTTCATCAAAAATAGTGTAGATCCCTTTACTCCCGATGTTGTTCGCGCATCTATGGGTTCGCTCTTTAACCAGAAGTTTGTACGAACAAGCTACTCTGCACTCCGCCATTGGGTAAGCAACCATCGCTGTCCTGTTATTGGTGCTTCACCAGATGGGATGGCTGAATTTCATCAGTTTAATTACCCGAATTCTACTCTTCTTTTCCTGGGTGAAGAGCGCCAAGGTCTAACCCCAGAACAGCGAGACTTATGCCAACATCTTGTTAGGATTCCGATGGTAGGCGCAGTTGACTCCCTCAATCTTGCTGTAGCAGGTAGCCTTTTAATGTATGAGGTTTATAGGTCAAGAACATGATGTGTGGAGTGACACCCAACATTAATCAATTTTTTTGTTGGGTTGCACTTTTCTTAACGCAACTTACATCAGCAAATGTTAAGTAAGATCGAGTTCGCTTAATTACTTGTAAATTCTGAAACACCCCACCCGCCTTACGGCACCCTCCCCTTAGCAAGGGGAGGGTTGGGGAGGGGTAACGCGAGGACTGCAATCATAACTAATCATCCTAACTTGATATAATTCATTGAATTTAAACAAACAGGAATCAAATATGTACACAACAACGCAACCCGACCCCGTTCGCTTAGAAATCTTCAAAAACCTCTATCAATTTATTGCCGAACAAATGGGAATTGTTCTACAAAATACGGCAACATCTGTAAATATCAAAGAAAGGCTAGATTTCTCCTGCGCTATCTTTGATTCTTCTGGATTATTAGTAGCAAATGCCCCCCATATTCCCGTACATTTAGGCTCAATGAGTGAAAGTGTCCGCAGTTTAATTAACGATAAAGGCGACACCATAAAACCAGGAAATGTCTATTTATCAAATAATCCATATAATGGCGGGACACATCTCCCTGACGTAACTGCAATTACCCCTGTTTTTTTGGAAAGTGGCGTAAATAATCCATGCCCCATGCCCAATGCCCAATGCCCAATGCCCATCTTTTTCGTTGCTTCTCGCGGACACCAAGCTGATATCGGCGGAATTACTCCCGGTTCTATGCCTCCCCACAGTACCACAGTAGAAGAAGAAGGAATTCTATTTGATAATTTTCTCTTAGTTGAAGAAGGTAATTTTCGAGAAACCGCAGTCAGACATCACCTGGCAAATCATACTTATCCTGCTCGGAATCCAGACCAAAATCTAGCTGATTTCAAAGCCCAAATTGCCGCTAATGAAAGGGGAGTTCAAGAACTTCGGAAAATGGTTTCGCAATACGGACTTGATACTGTTCTAGCTTATATGAAATTCGTGCAAGCTAATGCTGAGGAGGCAGTGAGAAGGGCGATCGCAGTTCTCAAGGATGGTTCATTTGTTTATAAAATGGACAATGGCGCACAAATTCAAGTAAAAGTAAGAATTCACCCAGAAAATCGCAGTGCTACCATTGATTTTACTGGAACTTCTTGGCAATTAAATAGTAATTTCAATGCTCCAAAAGCTGTAACTCAAGCAGCAGTGTTATATGTCTTTCGGACTTTAGTTGATGATAATATTCCTCTTAATGCCGGGTGTCTTAATCCTTTAGAAATTATTATCCCGGCGGGCTGTATGCTAAATCCAACTTATCCGGCAGCAGTAGTAGCAGGTAATGTAGAAACTTCTCAAACTATTGTCGATGCTTTATATGGTGCCTTGGGCGTTATGGCTGCTTCTCAAGGAACGATGAATAATTTCACTTTTGGTAATGAAAGATATCAATATTATGAAACTATTTGCGGCGGTTCTGGGGCGGGGATTAATTTTGATGGAACTGATGCTGTTCATTCCCACATGACTAACTCGCGTTTGACCGATCCAGAAGTTTTAGAAACGCGTTATCCTGTACTTTTAGAAAGTTTTAGTATACGCGATGATAGTGGTGGAAAAGGTAAATATTCTGGCGGTAATGGAGTTGTTCGTTACATCAGGTTTTTAGAACCGATGACGGCGAATATTTTGTCTGGACATCGACAGGTTTCTCCCTTTGGATTAAATGGGGGGGAAGCTGGAAAAGTTGGGCGTAATTGGATACGGCGTGAAAATGGAAGTGAAGAAAGTTTAGATAGTACTGCAACGGTGGAGATGAATGTTGGCGATGTTTTTGCGATCGAAACTCCTGGGGGAGGGGGATTTGGTAAAGTGTAGAACTTAGGAATTGACAATAAAGAGTAGCCTATGGATTTAAGCATTACAACTACTCGTGAGATTATCTAAAATAGATTTACGTATAACTAAAGTAAATTCAAGGCATTAAATGTAAATGTCATCCTTTCTAACATTATGTCTGTTTGCTACTTCCAGTAGGGCTTGGTCGATAGACTCGCGCATCTTGAGAAACAGCAAATATTTATTCCTAGCGTAGAGCCAAGCTATGGATGCGAGGACTAGGATCGCACCCCGCAATGAAAAGATTGAATTCCAGTTGAATATCTCCTGATACTTGGCGATCGCAAAGCCCACAATCAGAACTGGTGGAGAACCACCAAAGAGAATAGAGATAAATCTACCAATAACCTCAGTCTTTAATACTTTAAGATTTTTGGAGGAATCCCCAAAAAGAACTTCCCCTGCTTTGTGATTGCCTTGGTCAAGGGTTCGCATGAAGTGTTCCCAACCAAGCAATTGTTCGTTTCCTTCACTCAGTTGTGGCGCCAAACACAAGCCTATGTATGCTGCGATTTTGTAGATTTGAGATGTATGATCTATCCACAATAGCCATAGAAAGCTCGATACGGCAGCGAGAGCAATAACAACATCAGGAAATTTTTCTAGTACGGATAATCCTGCACCTAGAGCCGTAAGCTGTAAGGCCACCAAACTCGCGGACAAGTTCGTTCTATTATTAATTTCATTTCTCAGCTGCTCGTATTCGCACAAATTTACGGTTCGGAAATGGTTTCGAGAATTTGTCATGTTGCTGCGACCTCTTTATAGAGCTTTTCAAGACGGTTGACATAAGAGTCTGCATCAAACATACGCACGTGCTCTTGACCTTGTTTGACTATGCGAGTCCGTAGTGTCTCGTCGGCAAGGATACGGATCGCTGCATTTGCCAGCGCGTTATGGTCGTTTTTGTCAACAATTAGGCCGGTTTCGCCGTCAACTACAGTCTCCACCATACCCCCCGACCGTGAGACAATCAGTGGAATAGCACATGCCATTGCTTCTAGAGGCACCAAACCGAATGGCTCATCATCAATAGTCGGATACCACACAAGGTCAGAGGCGCGATAAGCTGATGCAATCTCAGAGCGATGGAAAGCAAGGAACTGTACGGCATCAGCCGCCTGTGCGTTGCGTGCTATAGCTACCAGCTCGTTCCTGAGTGCCTGTACGTGGGTTGGATCGTCCACTATGTTTTCAGAGGAACACAGAACTAGCGTTCCTTTGCCTAGTCTGCGCCTGAGTTCAAGAAATGCATGTAGCCCAATGTTAACGCCCTTCCATCTCAGAAGACGAGCTGGATGAAAGACGATTGGACGCTCGAAGGCAGCGAACCTCGGATCTGTAGAACCTTGTGGCGAGAACTTTGTCAGATCGATTCCGAGCCACATAACAGAAGCGGCGCTGCGCGTAGGGATGCTCTTTTTAAGGTAATGACTTGCGTACAAAACACGATCCCATGAATAGTTCATTATCTGCTCAAATAGATGCTCGCCTACTCTGTCATGGACTCCATTCACGAGCGGAATATGGCGGATTTGGGTAAAGAGGGACAGCGCTAGTTCTGGTGCAAAGTGATGCCCATTATGTATGTGAACGTGGGAAGGCGTGAATTCAGCAATTGATTGAGAGATAATCCGAGCAAGATCGTTGAGAAGATTGTCGCTAATGGCTTGTGAATCCCATCCTTTCCTTCGTGCAAGTAGACTCTGAACCGTAAAATCTGGCCAACGAACAACTGTAAAATTACCGAGTTCCTCTCGTGAGTACTTTTCCCCACCCACTAGACAATATATGTCATGTCCGCGTTCGGCAAGCCGTGTTGAAATATCCCACAAGTGGGATTCAACTCCTCCAAACGTCGGTGGAAATGCATGAGCAATCATCAAGATTCGCATTCGGCAAGTCAGAGGTTGTTTGAAAAGTCTAATTTATTACTCGCTTTGGCGACTGTAAGTCGCGGCTACACAGACAAAACCCACTGACCTGGGTTTGAAAACCCTGATTTTCTGTTAGTCCGCGGAGGCGGACTTAGCCTGTGTAGTAGCGAATCATATTCGCCCAAAACTTTTCAAACATCCTCCTAAAGATTGTTTTCAAATTTCACGTTTAAGCAGCTGCGCTTAAAACTGCGTTGTCGGTTAATTTGCCATCTTCCATTTTGACGATGCGATCGGCAACGTCTAGAATTCGATTGTCGTGGGTGACTAGTAGAATGGTGCAGCCTTGTTCTTTGGCTAATGTCTGCATTAGGTTGACTACATCTCTACCGGATTTGCTATCTAGGGCGGCGGTTGGTTCGTCGGCTAATACGATTTTAGGATGGTTGACTAACGCACGAGCGATCGCAACTCTTTGCTTTTGTCCCCCAGATAAGTCATCAGGATAATAGTTGAGACGATTCCCTAAGCCAACGTGTTCTAACATTTGAGCAGAACGCTCTTGCATCTCTTTTAATGATAAATGGTTGTGTAGTTCTAAGCCCATTTTGACGTTTTGTAAAGCAGTTAAACTGTTATGCAAATTGTGTGCTTGAAATATATAACCGTTGTTTCGTCGGGCTAAGGTCAATTCTTTTGCACTCGCACCACACATTTCTCTTTCTAGGACTTTCAAACTACCAGATTGAGCAGAACGCAGTCCACCAATTAAAGTCAATAACGTCGTTTTTCCAGAACCAGAAGGCCCGGTCATGATGACAATTTCACCAGGATTTATTTCTAGGTTAATATCAAATAAAACTTGTTTCCTTAATTGCCCGTGACCAAAGTAATGATTCAGGTTATTGATATAAATTACTGGTTTATTTTTCATAAAATTCCCCTTTTTTATTCGCTAATGACCAATGACTAATGACTAATGACTAAATTTAAAACATATCCGCAGGGTCAGCATATTGCAATTTACGAGTGGCGATCGCTCCAGAAATCCCGCACATAATAATCGTTAAAATTAGAACGAGTATTGCTCGTGATAATGTCATTAAAATAGGTAGTGCAGTTGCTTTTGCTGCCAAATTATAAAGCCCAATTGGTAAAATAAAACCAGGAATAAAGCCAAAAAATGCCAAGATTATTGCTTCTTCAAAAACTACCGCCAACAGGTATTGATTGCGGTATCCCATCGCTTTGAAAGTCGCATATTCTTTGAGGTGAGTGTTAACATCAGTTGAAAGTACCTGATAAACAATGACAACACCTACTACAAATGCCATTGCTGTTCCTAATCCAAAAATGAATCCAATCGGGCTTTCTTTTTGCCAATAACTCTGCTCGAATTCAATATATTCTTGTTTAGTTAGTACTCTCACATCATTGGGTAGATGTGAATCTAATGCAGTAGCAACTTGCTTTGCATCGTAACCTGGTTGGAGTGCAACTAATCCCAAGTTGATGCTAGCGGCTTCTCGCCGAGGAAAGAAATGTAAGAAAGTTTGGTCGCTGCCAATTAAAATTCCATCTGCACCAAACGACGCCCCTAATGTAAATAATCCAGTGATGGTAACGGTACGGCGCTCAATTTCTGTGCTGACAATTTTTCCTTCTTCAACTTGAGCGATCGCATCTTTATAACTTCCTCTAGAATTGCGATCGAATAACACCCGATCTGGTAACTTTATTTTGTTTAATTGCTGATTTACTTCTGGTAAATTTAAAGCTGCTTGTTCCGGCTCAAATCCAATCACTTGCATAGATGTATCTTTGCGAGTTTCAGGATGTTTCCAAGTAATGGTATTGGAATAAAACGCTTGTGCTGATTTGACTCCTGGAATATCCTTAGCTTGATACAAACGTCGCCGTGAGAACGAGCCTAAATTCTGCGTATTCCGTGCTTGGGGACTAACTAATACAATATCTGCATTTAAAGTGCGACTCAGTTTTGTGTTGCTGTCATACAATGCACTTTGAAAGCCAAGCTGCATGAACATTAGCACATCAGCAAAAGCAATCCCTGATAATGCTACTAAAAGACGCCCTTTTTCTTTACTCAGTTGCAGCCATCCGAGAGGTGTTCGCCGTTGAATTTGTTGAATAAATGCAATCATAATAATGCCTAAGATTAAAAATATTTATCACGCAGAGGCGCAGAGTCGCAGAGAGTAAGAGAAGAGTTGAATTTGTAATTAAAGCCTTTTTACTCTCAATTCCCCTCTGTGCCTCTGCGTCTCTGCGTGAGATAAAAACCATCATTTCTCAATCTCCGCCGTAATTTGCAAATTAGTAAACTTAGCAGCCTTCTTACTCGATGCAGCATCCAAAACCACATGCACCTCAATCACTCTCGCATCAATATTAGTACTAGGGTCAGTATTAACAATCGTTTGCCGTTTCACTTGAGAACCAATACGTTCGACTTTTCCAACTAGTTCCCCAGGAATCGAATCGCTAGTAACCCGCACCTGTTGACCGATTTTCACGCCACTAATGTCACTTTGATAAACCTCAGCAACCGCATACATGCGTTGAGTCTGCCCAATTTCCACAATCCCATCGCTACCAACGACTTCTCCAGCGCGGGTATGAATTTCCAGAATTTCACCATCAATAGGCGATCGCACTGATGCTCGATCTAGTTCTGCCTGAGCTTGTTTCATGGCTGCAATGGCACGATCTACTTCTACTTGGTTCTGTTTCACATCCACCGGTCGCACCTCTGCAATCCGATCCAAATTGGCTCTAGCTTGATTGAGCTGCGCTGGACTGGTAGATTGAATCCTTGCCAACACTGCTTTTGCTTCTTGTAAACTCTTCTGGGCAGTTTCTAAGGTTAACTGTCTGCTGTCTCGATCGGCTGCGGAAATTGCACCCTCTTGATATAACGACTGATAGCGGTTGTATTGTGTTTGTGCATTTGTCAATTCTGATGTTAATCGAGCCACCGTTGCCACTTGAGCATCAATATCTCCTTGCCTTTGTGCTGACAAACGGTCAATTTCGGCACGTTGAGCGTTGATTTCTCCAGTTTTAGCTCCCGCTTTAGTAATCGCAAGTTTCGCTTGGGCAACTTTCACATCTTCCTGCGCTTGCTGATATGCTGCTAAAAGGCGATCGCGATTATCCAAAATTGCAATCACTTGCCCTGCCTTGATGCGATCGCCTTCCTTAACTAACAATTGTTCCACTCGATTGCCGTTATTGGCGGTGGGAGCTGACAAGTTAACCGTTTCTCCCTGAGGTTCCAATCGCCCCAACGCTGTCACTGTGGTGATTTCAGGTGAAGTTACTGCTGGGCTAGCATTTTGTACCTGTTGATTTGATGGCGATCGCGAGAGTACATAAGCAGAACTTCCACCAACAATAATCAACGCGCTAGCAGCAATTCCAAACCATTGACGGGATTTAGCAGAGGTGGCGCTACCTGGTAAGTTTTGCAGCATTAGCAAGCTCCTAGTTACATCTGATAGCTATACAAAACAGTTTCGTTTCGCGTACACTTATAAAGTAAACGAAACAGTTTCGTTCTGTCAAGTGTATGCTGGAAATATACATGAACTAAGTTAATGGGTTCGCTAGTTTATCTGTAAAATCAACTCATGAGCAAATCTAAGAGTATTGAGCGCGATTTATCTCCCGAAAAAACTGAGATGATTCTGGATGGGGCAATGCAAGAGTTTCTCGAAAACGGCTATGCAGCAGCCAGAATAGATAAAATCGCAGTGGCGGCGGGTGTTTCTAAAGCAACGATATACAGGCGTTATCCCGATAAGGAAAGCTTATTTACAGCATTGATGCAGCAATTAGCTTGCAAAAAAGAACTTTTTAATTCAGCACAAATCCAATCAGCTCAAGGCGATCCGGCTTCTTTGCTGAGATCCTTTGCAAATAGGATGCTGGAGCATATTGCAGACGATCCGCAAGCTCTGACATTCTTTAGGATTATTATTGGTGAGTCAGGGAGGTTTCCAGAATTAGCGCGAGCATTTGTCAAGAACATTGAAAAACCGATGCTGGAAGCTCTAACGCAATACCTAGCTTCTCACCCAGAATTAGAACTTCCCGATGCTGAAGTTACAGCGCGAGCTTTTGTTGGGACACTGGTTCATTTCGTCCTTTTGCGAGATATTATGCAAAGTGGCGATATCGTGCCGATGGAACGCGATCGCCTGCTCGATAATTTAGTTAAGTTAATTATTCATAAATGAGAATCCAGAAGACTTTGATACCCAAACTTAATATAGTGATTCTCATTTAAATGAGATAAAAATTAAGGTAGGAATAAATTTGTAGGTTGTGTTGAAGAACGTAGCAAGATCCCGCAGGGTAACCCAACACCGAGATCTACTGCTTGAGTTGCAGTTAATCTTGTTTCAAATGAAATGACAGAAAAAGCCTCGATTATATGATAATTTACTAATTTATCAAAGCTAAATAATAAGCAACAAGCCAAAGGCAGGTTTTTGACTGCTCATTTCAGTGTTAAGTTTTTTGACATTGTGAAAGAGACGCTTCTCTAAGAAAATTAACCAATTTTGTTGTGTCTTGTGGATTTAATGATGTAGAATCATCATTAATATTGTTCCTCTGGATAATTGCTGAATCATCATTTATATTTAGGCAATCAATAGAAGCATACTTTAATTTATACAATGCCTTTGATTGCTGTGTAACACTATCTGATTGATTTACTGGTATAGAAATCTTAACCGAAACTTCATTCTTTTGTTTAAATCGTATATCTCTACGTGTCATAACTTCTGTCTTTATAAGAAGACCATCATTAATAGCATTGACAACAGCATTCCAAGTCGCCTGATTTTCTTGCAATTGGTTTCTTTCTTTTCTTGTTGCGCGTAAATTTCTTGATAATCGTCGTTCTGTTTGATGTAAAATATCTGTATTTTTGGATAATTGGTTTCTTGTGTGTCGTACAACAGGTCTACAACCAAATTGAGTAAATACTAAAGCTATTAACAAAGCTATAAGAGCCGAATTTTTGCCAAGTTTTACAAACATATATAAAATATTAAATAACAAGCTTGATTTCAGACTTGACACATTTTAGCTACACTTGGACTACTAAGCTCTGCGTAAAAACTCGGAAAAATTTTTCGCCTCAACAAAAATCAAATTTGGGCGCTCAAAGTTTTCATCTTATTTTAGAAAAATTATCAATTATACTGTGAAATTCTTTCAACTTGCTTCGGAGCTTTGATTTCACTAAACAAGTGAATTGCTTGATGAAAATTCATGTGACTTTCATCAGGCTTTGCCATTTTTTGATAAGTTAAACCCAATTGAAAATAAGCTTCAGCCAAATCACATTTCGCACCGATTTTTTCCAAAAGTTCGATTGCTTCTGTATGATTAGCAAGAGCTAACTCAAAATCACCTTGGTGTCGATGGATTTCTGCTAAACCATTGAGTGTTTTAGCTTTAACTTGCATATAATGACTTTCTTCAGCAAAAGTCAAAGCTTGATTGAACATTTGATTTGCTTTATCAAATTCTCCTAAATTCACGTATGTTTGACCCAAAATTTGGATGAAATAAGCAAATCTTCCAGTCTGTTCTACTAATTTGGGATTCGTAATATTTTGATAAGCTACATCTACTAATTGATAAGAAGCATCGCGCAAGCCTAAATAAGAATATACCAAAGCTAAACAAACTGAAGCTTTTTCTGCCCAGCGATGATGCTTAGTATTTTGAGCGAGGTAAATTACTTGTTGAAATAAATTTGCAGCTGCTTCTAGTTCCCACAAATCTATTTGATAAAGACCAATACTTAGTAAAGAATCTACCTCAAGCATTCTTAAATAGTAAACTGTATGCTTATTTTCTGGCTGAGGTACAAGAGATTTGAGCGCTTGGGTTGCTAAATTAATAGTCTTTTCTTGACAGGCGATCGCGTGACTAATTTTACCTGTTATCCAGTAAAAATCGCCCAATATATTGTAAAGTTCGCTGAGATTTTGGTGGTTATCTAGATTGTTAACAACTCGATCTATTGCTGTGAGTATAGGCTGAATCAATCCCATACGATACAGCGTACTACCAAGAGGTAAAAACTGCTGCCATTGATTATTTCGGCTTTTGAGAATAACTTGACCTGCTAATTCAAATTCTTGAATTTCTATGTAGTGATAATATGCTTCTAAAGCTTGTAGAGCATCTTTAAAACTCTCAATTTGTGTAACACTACCTGTCCAAAATTCTGCGGCTTTGTGGTTAGTAATTTCCCATTCATCGCTGGGGCGCAAACGAGCGATCGCTTCTTTTTGAATTACCGGATGCAGCCAATATTTACCTTTATCGCACTCTATCAAAGACCGATTTCTTAAGGAAGTAATAATTTGACGATGTTGGTCAGGTGGAACATCCCAAAGCAAACAAAATAAACCTTGAGACGGGATACTTGGTATATCTTGATAGCGATAACATCCCAAACGGCAAAGCAAGCGATAGGCTTGGGGGTCGAGATTTTGTAAGCGATTAATTTGACTAACGGCTAAATTTTTTAAATCGGTTGCTGCGAGAGGATCGGCATGATTTTCTTGCCAATAAACAGTCATATCGCCATCAAAATCCTCTTGAATCGAACCACAGAGAATTCCCATTGCTTTAGCATTACCGCCATAAGTGCGATGCATGATTTCTAAAGTTGGCGAATCTATGGCTAATCCACGGTTGCTAAAAAACTGTTGCCATGCACTTCGATTCAAGCCAGGAAGCCGATAGTGATTGACATTTAGCCCAGGTTCGCAAAGGCGATCGCGGCTAGTAATTAGAGTCACAGATTGCACCCTAGCATCAGCTAAAATCCGTAATAGCTCTACATAGTTGCGGTGCGAAGCAATCAACCCACCTTTACCATCTAATGCAGGTTCGAGATTGTCAATTAACACCCCAATGCGCCGATTGTGGAGTTGGCGCTTGAGTCTTGCCAAACTGACGCCAAATTCTACCCCAGGTTCTTCATCAAAATCTTGTTTGAGCCATTCCTCTACAACTCGTTCGGCGGGAGTGATATTTTGCGTTTCCTTCGCCATCAGCAGTTCCAAAACCAAATCAAATTGCTGAGTTTGGAGATATTGCTGCGCCAGAGTAGTTTTGCCCAAACCGCCTTCACCTTGAATGACAATGACTTTCGACCCTTGATTTACCAAAGTATTCAGATGAGCGATCGCTTCTGTTCGTCCAATAAAATTGGTATCCTCTAATTTTGGGGCGGCGTGTGGCGTTCTGGAGTAATCAATTAAACTCGATATCGTATTGCTTTTTCTCAGAACCCGTTCCAAAGTAGCGCGACAATTACTTTTAGTAATTTTCTGGCGCAGTACTTTAGAAAGTAACTTCCATAACTGAGAACCAGCATCCTTAGCGTGTCCTTCCGTACAACCGTAAGAACGAGCGATATCCAAGTATTTCCTACCCAACCAAACTTGCCCAAGAATAACTTTTTGCAAATCGCTCAACCGTTCCCCGGTTTGAGCAGGAATTATGGTGTCTAACCATGCTAATGCTGCTTGGGCGTCCATTTGTAACAACTAGGATAGTTCAGACTTTAGAGACAACTATAAATCACTCTACAGTTATGCTTGTCAAATTTTCGGATAAGATTTTGTAAATCCGACTTTTTTCCCGACTTTTTCGACCTTGGTTCAAAAGTAAAATAAAATAAAAGTTTCGTAGGGTGCGTTATGGACGCAAATCCTAACGCACCGTCAATGATTTCGGTGCGTTACGCTAGCGCGATAACGCACCCTACCAAACTGCTATTTATTCTGACTTCTGAATTCTGAGTTCTGAATTCTTCTTCATATTAGGTCACCTCAGCACCATCATTACTTATGGTGAAATCCGACCCCCGCCAATCTTTGCCTAGCAGTGCTGAACTTCCCTGTTCAGACGATACGCCTGTGGATAACGAAGACCAGAATTTTATTCCCAATCTACTTTTGTTCTTGCTGCAATACATTTGGGCAAACCGTAATGATTGGTTTTTCAGCGTTGATATGGGTGTTTACCATACCACAGGTGTCAGCCCACTTGTGCCAATTGTCCCAGACGGATTTTTGAGCTTGGGTGTAGAACGCCGCAAAGCAGGTAAATCGCGTAAGAGTTATGTTCTTTGGGAAGAAAACGAAATTCCACCTATTCTTGCTTTAGAAATTGTCTCCTTAACTCCAGGTGGAGAATATGACAAGAAATTAGACACTTATGCCAAGTTAGGAGTACTTTACTACATTATTTATAATCCAGAGTATTGGCAAAGAGACCGTCACCAACCTTTTGAAGTTTATCGCTTAGTAGATGGTAGCTATCAATTGCAAATTGGCGAACCTTTTTGGATGCCAGAAATTGGTTTAGGAATTGGTAGAGGGCAATACGTATCTGGTAATATCCCGCGTCAGGTTTTGTATTGGTATGACCGACAAGGCGATCGCTATATGACACCAGAAGAAATCGAACAGCAAACTCGCCAACAGTTAGAATTAGCCCAACAACAACTTGAGCGTTATCGTCAGCGATTTGGGGAACTATCAGAAGACTGAGGTAACTTTAGTAAAAATAATTTGAGTGCATTTTTGAGCTAATTAATTAAGAATTAATTGCTGTGGTAATGGCATTAGTCGAAGTATTCATATTCTTGAACAACATCCCCTTCTTCAGTCGTGGTATTACAGAAGAAAGCTCCAGCAAATTCAGTTTCGATAGTTCTAGCACCGAGCAAAGTAGCGTTTTCCAAATTTGTTCCTTGCATAGCAACACTTTCTAAATTAGCTTTGCTCAGATTGGCCCCACTCAAATCGGAACCCATGAGGCTCCCACCAAGCAAATTTGCTCCAGAAAGATTAATATTTCGGAGATTACATCTGCACAAATTAATTTCTGACAAATTAGCTCCACTCAAATCAATACCACTGAGATCGACTTCAATAAAGCGCCTTTCACCAGCAGCATAACGTTGTAAGAGTTCTTCAGCAGTCATACTTTAACTTCCAAAACACAGCATTTACTACCTAACAAGTCCCGTTATAAAATATCTCGTACAAAATTACTAAGAAAATACCCTTGTTCTAACAATTTCGCCACATTCTCTGAAATTCTCTCTTTTAAGTTTATAACGTCCTAAAAGAGTGAGGTTTTAAACCTAAATTTTCTATAGCCAACTTTTTCCCCGACTTTTGTAACTACATCGGATAAAACTCCCTACTTTTGCCGACTGACAAAACAAAGTGCGATCGCTTAGGCTATTGGGCAAAGAGATAAAAAGTAAAGTATAAAAATTATGCTTCACACCCTCAGCCCAGTTGCAGAAGACTCAGCACCTCAAAGCTATCCCAGTCCTGGCTATTTCCAAACGCAGCAGCGGATTCGTTTCCTCGTAGACCGATATGTTGCAGCCGAAAAACTACACGAACGTCTGCAAGATTTACTGATACAGTTTCAACATCCCCAACCGCGTCCTTGGAAACTCATCGACTGGCAAACAATTAATCGCAATCAAATCATCGGCATAGAACCACAAGTATTTTTGTCGATTTTGATAGGTGCAATGGATACAGAAGCCCCCATTCGCGGCTACACCCAAACCAGTCGGCAGTATTTAGAAAAATTGCATCCTCAGATGGCGCGGTTTGTTGGCGGAACAGTCAGCGAAGACGACAACCTTTTAGAACTTGGCTTATGGGAAAAAGAAGAACGTCAGCACACACCAGCATTAATTAAGGTTTACACCCAACTAACAGGCGAGAAAATTACCCCCAAACATCGCACAGTTCGAGGTTATCTCCCCACAGATGACCCTCACGAAGATTTATATCGCCACGGCTTACACCGCATAGCTACAGAATACGGTGCAACCTGTCTTTATCTTTGGCTAATGGCTCACACCACAGGCGCACTCCACGACGTACTCGAAGAACTAGCACAAGACGAAATCAACCACATGACGAAATTCTGGGGCTTTGGAGTTTGGGCTTTTCCCGATACAGGGTTAATCAGAATTGGACGCACCCTCATCAAAACCCGCTCTCAAAACTACCAACGTAACAACCTCATCCGTACTCTCCGCCGCATGATGGCTACCCTCAACTGGAACGCCTGGTCATTAACCAACAAAACCACCCTGCTTTTCACCTTCACCCACACAATGCATCGCCTGTGGACTTGGAACAACACCCTCACACCAAAATACTTACAAACTTTATTTGAAAATCCTCAATAAACCAATCGTTCATTCAGACGCGATGAATCGCGTCTCTACATGAAACCACCTCTCTTTTTTCTCTCTCTGCGCCTCTGCGTGAACTTTTCATCATTCTCATCAACCCCAAAAACCCATGACTCCACTACCCACCGACTTAAACCCCCAACTCCTACCCCAGCACATCGCCGTCATCATGGATGGTAACGGCCGATGGGCAACCAAGCGAGGCTTACCCCGCATCGCCGGACATCGCCAAGGAGCAAAAACCCTTAAAGAACTATTACGTTGCTGCAAACATTGGGGAATCAAAGCATTAACAGCCTACGCTTTCTCAACAGAAAATTGGCAGCGTCCCGTTGAAGAAGTAAATTTTCTGATGCTTTTGTTTGAGCGATTACTGTACCGCGAGTTAGCACAGATGCATCAAGAAGGAGTGCGAATTTCATTTATTGGAGATTTATCAGTTCTACCCAAATCTCTACAAACACAAATGCAACGTTCAATGACAGAGACATTAAACAATCAGGCAATACACTTTACCGTTGCAGTCAACTACGGTAGCCGCAACGAAATTACAAAAGTCTGCCGTCAAGTAGCCGAACTAGTAGAACAAGGCGAACTCAGTGCGGAACAAGTGAATGAAAGTGTTATAGAAAAACACCTCTACACAGCAGATACTCCCGAACCAGATTTGCTGATTCGTACTAGCGGTGAAATGCGGTTGAGTAATTTTCTGCTGTGGCAAATGGCCTATACAGAAATGTACTTTACTGATATTCTTTGGCCAGACTTTGACACAGAAGCTTTGCATCAGGCTTTGTTGAGTTACCAGAAACGCGATCGCCGCTTTGGTCAAGTTAAAACTTCAATCTCAGCTTAGTACGCACAAGTTCTCCTCACACTTCTTTGAAAGGGAACTAAAACATTCCCTTTTGAAAACCTCCAGTTCTCAACTTGGACGAGGTTTAAATATTAATTCTTAATAAATATACTACTTAATATTTATTTGCCAAAATGATATCTATCAATTGATAGATTTATCCCAAAATATATTTTAATATATAAACTGCAATAATTCAGTCAAAAAGACTTATGGTTATGTTTTCGCAAATATTAATTTTCTAATACTGCTAATCGTAGAGAATATAAATAAATATTATAAATAATAAAAATATGGAAAAAAATGGTATCAGTGCTAGCCTTTCAACTGAAAACCTAACCTTTCGTCCAGGTGATACTCCTGCGTCCTTTGAGGTAACTGTTAATAATGACAGCGATCGCTTTGTAAATTTTCAGATAGAAATTACCGCAGCCGGAGAAACTCGCAATCCAGGATATCGCTGGTATGGGCTTCAACCAGAAGTGGCAGCAGCTAAGCCACCGGGCAGTAGTACAATATTCCAAGTCTTGATTTTCAATACACCCATAGTCGGATTTGTCGGCACTGTTAACCTGATGGTGAAGATTTTTTCACCACAATTAGCACAACAATGCAGACTTGTACTGCGCCTAAAAATTGAGCGAGACAATAGACCAACACATTTAAGTTTAGAATTACCCGTGCGAGAGTTCCAGGTTTATCCTCGTAATTCTGTAGATATACCAGTCAGGGTGCGGAATTTAAGCCAACAACCAACAAATGTGGTACTACGTTTTACAGGCGTCGATCCCTCTTGGGTAACTAACAGTGCAGAACGACGATTAGCTGTAGAACCCGGTGGTTTAGTAGAAACTACATTCCAATGCCAACCTCCTTCTGTCGTTCAAGCACCGAGTCAAAACTATCCTTTTGTCATTGAAGCTGTTAGCAATAATGGTTACCCAACTAGTATTCAAGGCAATATTGAAGTTTTACCTGTGGGTTTTGTAGAATTTAGCGTCACACAAAAACAGCTAAAAATTCCCAAAAAATCGGCATGGTTACCTGATTGGAAAACTAATACAGCCGCTTTTGAATTGCTATTTAAAAATGCTAGTAACTTAAATCAGCAACTCGATGTGCAAATTCAGGGTAGAGACGAACGAAAATGTACTTTTAAAAAGCTGCCTGAAATCGCCAATTTAAATTTAGGAGAAACAACAAAAGTTATTCTCGATGTTAAAACAAAACGTCCTTGGGTAGGAATAGGCAAAACTTTGTTGCTGGAGGCTAAATCGGAGTTATCCGACCAACGTTTAGGCAGTACAGACCCAGCCACCCAAACATTAGAAGTGCGGGTTTTGCCGATTATACCTCTGTGGTTACAATTAGCGGCGATCGCCGCCCTTGCAGCACTGATAGCATGGATAATACAACCAAGGGGTGTCATGCATACGCGTTCTGTAAACTCAGTGCGTTTCAGTGGCATTGGTTTGTCTGTTGTCAGTGGTTCAGATGATTGCACATTGAGACTTTGGAGTATCGGCAGCGATCGCTTAGACCCCGATGACAGAGTAACATATACTGGGCAGCCTCTGGCTTGCGATAAAGCGCAACAGCCAAAAGGACTAATGGCCATTACCGATGACGCCGTAGAAGTCTTGCGGTTTATGCCATTAGAAAATAACCGTGTTGCCGTTGGTTTAGATAATGGTGTAATTGAACTTAGGGATGTACCCTCAGGTGCTAAAATTAGCCAACTTCAAGATTTTAAAGATCCAAAAGCAAAAGGCGATCGCGTTTTTGATTTAGCTTTCACTCCCAATTCTCTTAATTTATTTAGTGGTTATGGCAGTGGTAAAGTTAGATTATGGTCGAGACCAGCGTCCAATACTGATTTTCTGCCAGAACCGCGAGCGATCGACGTACAAAGTACATTAAAACTATCAGGTTTCCAAGTCCGTGCCTTAACTCTCAGTCCAGATGCCACAACTGTTGTAATTGCTGGAAACTTTAAGCGCTTCATATTATGGCAGTGGAATCAAAATCAAACTAATAAACAATTTCCAGATTTATCAGTGCAAAATTTGGAAAAATTCGATGAAAGAGTCGGGCGTGAAGATTATATTTGGGCACTAGCTTTTGTGCCTAATTCGGCAGAAAAAATTCTTGCAACCTCTGATTCTGCGGGATACATTACGATTTGGAATTTAAATCGCTGCCAAACTTTGAAAAATCCCCAGGTGCAAGTAAATGAACTCAATTGCCAACCACTAGACCGCTGGTCAGCCTCGAAAACATCTGTGCGTAGTCTGGCATTTAGTGAAGATGGTAATCTGCTAGTAAGTGGTGGCGATGATGGACGAGTAGTTGTTTGGTATTTAACCCCAGAACATCTACTCGATAAAGCAAAAGCAGCAGAAGGTCAAACAATTTATCAAACCTCTAAAAAAATCAATAGTATCGACTTGAAAACTAATCAAGGAACCATGATTGTGAGTGGCAGTGAAGATTTTCAGGTCAAACTACACCGCATCAAATAAGGGAGTCGAGACATGCAAGCTAAATTCAACCCATTACAAGTTTATATCAACCCACCCGACATTCAATTTGGAATGCCAGGAGATACCGTTGTTCTCTATGTAATTGTGAGCAATCAGGGAGATAGAAGTGCGGTTATTGACTTATATTTTGTTTTTGATGAGGGATTTCAAAATTTAACAGGTTGGTCTACTTCTCCTAGAGAAAGTTTAGCATTAGATTCAGGGCAAAATAGCGACGAAGTAGTATTTGAATTTCAAATTGCCCCTGATGCTTTCGTAGGAACATACGACTATACCCTAGTTGTAGACTCTCCTCTTCATTATCCCCAAGATACTCCTCTAAGCTTCCCGAATAAAATTAAGGTTCTACAAAAAGAACAGACTGCAATTCGGCTCAACGACCCGACATTTTTCATTAGACCTAACACCAACCCCAACAAACAATTAATTTTTAATTTTAGCGAACCTTTGCAAGTTGAGGTAATAGTTGACAATCGTTCTGCTCGTGTAGATCGTTTTCGCTTGAGTTGCCCAGATTTAGACGATGACTGGTTCACAATTAATTATCCCGCAACTGGATTCGAGGGACAAGGGCTAGTATCTGACGTAACCGCACTCGAACTCAACCCTGGTACTCAAGGTCAAATATTGTTGAAATTTCATCCACCTGCGGATACTTTAGCCGGAAATTATTCTCCAACAATTCGCCTGTATTCGGAAAACTCTCCAGATTTAGTACTACTGGATTTGGTATACATCCAAATTCCCACAAATTATCGCCTAGATATAGAACTTAATACCATCTTGGGACAAGTCAGCCGTAGCCTTGGGAAGTATGAATTATCACTAGCTAACCGGGGTAATATTGTCCGCGAACTGATATTGAGCTTAAAAAATCGAGATGAAGAACAACTTTATACTTACAGTTTCGATCCTACTGAGGTGAGATTATTACCTAGTAGAAGTGCGATCGCCAATTTAACGGTCAAACCTAGACCTTGGTGGCGACGACCGTGGTTTGGTACAGGATTAATTGTCAACTTTCAAGTTGAGATTCAAGACCAACAAAGTTTACCTTTACCTAACACATTCCCCCAAGGAACATTGGTATGGAAACCTCGTCCTTGGTGGCAATTTCTCCTATTGCTTTTAGGAATTCTAGGTTTATTGGGAGGAATCGGCTTTATTATTTGGCGAATTTTAAATCCCGAACCTTTGAGATTGGAATCTTTCGATCCGGCTAACTCTCGAATTACTGAAGGCGATGAGATAGCCTTGAATTGGAAAATTCAACAATATAAACAGTTGCAAAAGTTGATTATCACAGCCAAAGGTTTACAACCCATTGAACCGATTACTTATGATTTTAGCAATGGTATTCCCGAACCACTAGGTAAAGGAGCCGGCGATCGAATACCTCCTTGTCAGGTGCAAGAAAAACAAGAACTCATTTGTAGCAATGTGAAAACTGGAGTGAAGACCAAAGGTAGTTATACTTTTGAATTACAAGCTTTTTATCGTCCTAAAATACAATTATTTTCTCCAAAAGAGCAAGTAGTAGCCAAAACAACTCAAGTAGAAATAGCTGAGAAACCCATTGCTCAAGTGATTAACTTTCAAGCAGATAAAACACAATATACAAAAGGTCAAAACATTCTTTTAAGTTGGGCAATTGACCGTCCTTTCCTGCTGGGACAAATTCAAATTATCGGCAGTGCAGATGATGGTACATCATACAGCGAACCAATTACTTATAAATTTAATAAAGGAAATATTGCCGACCCGAAACTCCAAAAACTTTGCACGCAACAAAATCAACAACTGCAATGTGCAAATATTCCTCTACTAGCATATAAAGCCGGAAAATTTGCCTTTGAAATCAAAGCTTTTCCTAATAATGGAAGTCAAAAAACTGATTCTAAAAAGACTGAATCTAAAATCGAAATATTACCAAAACCATTTAAGATAGCCTCTTTCACAATCAACGGTAGCGAACAACCAAATTTAGAACTCAATGAAGGAACAACTGCTACTCTGCGTTGGAGGGTAGAAGGAGAAAAAGAAAATATTCAGGTTAAACTTCAGCCCTATGGCGATGTTGAACTAAGCGGCTCAAAGCAGCTTATAGTCAATCGAGCCTTTCCAACTCAAATTATACTGCAAGTTAATGATATATCTGGTAACCAGAAACCCCAGGAGAGAGGATTTGCAATCCAATTTATTCCAAAACCACAGCCTACTCCCATACCTCCCATTAACCCGATTCCACCTAATCTCCCACCTAGCAACCCCTTTAAGAGTCCTTTACCTCAGAGGTAATCGTCCAAAATGTAATATTTTATACTTTTTGGGCTACGTGAAAAGCAGAGATATACGAAAGTTGCAAACTACCTCCAAAATTATCTTCGATGCGATGCCTTAATGCTGAAAATAAAGACTCTTTGCTATTAGGACTTACGCAAAAACTATCTGAAACTCTTATTTCTTTGCGTCTATGCGTCTTTTACGGTACCCTACCTTTCTCCTAACGGAGACGCTGCGCGAACGGGAACGCCAAGGGCGAACGGGAAGCCGCTTCTCTTCTCCTGTCGGAGACGCTGTGCGAACGAGACGCTTTGCGTTTTCTCAAAAAGCCTAAGACCTTGGCTTTTGCTAGCTCAATTCCTGGTTTTATGAAAAGTTCGGCGTCTTTGCCCATTTGACAACAGTGGTTTTCGCAACGGTACTACCTCGGCTTCGCTACTTTCGCGTGCTACCCGAATCAGCAACGCAGCTGCAATCAAGCTGGCAATCATGGAATTACCACCGTAACTAAACAACGGCAAGGGTAACCCAGTAGTTGGTAGAGAACCTGTAGCAACACCAATGTGCAACAAAGATTGTCCTACCATCAAAATCGTCACACCGATCGCCACCAATCGATGTACTGAATTTTTCGCCTTCAACGCCACGATTAATCCCAGAGTTGCAAATATCGCTAAAAGTGCCAAAAGCACCATACTGCCAATAAAACCAAACTCCTCAGCGAACACAGCAAAAATAAAATCGGTGTCCTGAATTGGTAAATAAAATAGCTTTTGTTGGGAAAGCCCAAATCCGGCTCCCCAAGTTTTACCAGAACCAACAGCTAGTAGACTCTGCACCAACTGGTAACCATCTCCTGTGGCATCAGCCCAAGGATTGAGGAACGACATCACCCGCTTACGCTGATACTCTTTGATGCTAATACTCAGTACTGCCAGCATCACTCCACCGATCGCAGTTCCTCCCAAGTATTTGTAAGGTAACCCACCTGCTAAGGCAATTAACCAAATAGTCATACCACAAAGTGCTGTTGTACTTAAATTAGGCTGGGCAAGAATTCCTAAAAGTACTAGACCAAAAATCACCAGCCAACCGCAGCGAACCCGCCAACTAATTCGTTCCCACTGACCAAAAAGCCGCGCACTTTGCAGTACCAGAAAGGGTTTAATCAATTCTGAGGGTTGAATGGGAATTGGCCCGATCGCTATCCAACGCGCTGCATCAAAAGCCTTTTTTCCCAACCCTGGAATCAGCGTCACGAAAATCAAGGTCAAAAACACCAACAAAAACCAATGGGATTGTCCCAAAATTTTCTGCAATGGCGAGTTAACAATAGTATTGAATCCGAATAAGGCAACTAAGACCCAAAGTAGCTGCCGTTTAAAGTAGTACAATCCATCATCATGACGCGCGTCCGCAACGGGATAGGATGCTGAAAATAGCATAATCAAGCCGACGAACAACCAAACGAATATTAGCCAGCGCAACAACCGCGCTTCTAATGCCCAATTGGAGACGGAATTATCAAAAAATGGAATCAGGTGGCGTAGATTCACGATCGCTATAGGTGAAAAGTTAGGAATTAAAAGTTAGGAATAAAACTCATAAATCATAACCCATAACTCAGTAATCTGATGCACCGTTTTTACAATACTATTAGTGTAATTTACTACATATACTTAAGGCTTAGCAATCAGTAATTGTCACCTGTTTTGATGTGGCGATCGCCCACTCACACTGAAGCCAATGCTACCAACACAACACTTATAGCAATTTGCATCCAGAAGCATAATTTATCTAAATTGGATAAAATTCAAAAATTAAATAAGAATACTAAAAAATAATTGAGTGTTAAAAATAGGTTTAGTAGCTAGGCATCAAACCTGTATTGCTTCTGAATTCTGAATTCTGAATTCTGAATTCTGGGTGAACTGCTTGCTTTTTCACGGATAGAGGAATTTCAATCCAAAACTCAGTTCCTCGCCCTGGTTCTGATATACATTTGAGTATTCCTCCGTGTTTTTCAACCACAATTTGATAGCTAATTGATAAACCCAATCCTGTACCTTTTCCAACAGGCTTAGTTGTGAAAAATGGATCGAATAGTCGTTCTTTCACTGCTGCTGGTATCCCTGAGCCATTATCAGCAATTCGGATCGCACAATTAGTTCCAATTACTTCTGTAGTAATTGTAATAATATTAGGATGAGTATGGATTTCTGCAATTCCTCGTTTACTGTTATGCTGATCGAGAGCATCGACGGCATTACTAATAATATTCATGAACACCTGATTTAGTTGACCGGGGTAGCAATCTACTAAAGGCAAATTTCCGTAATTTTTAACTATTTTGATACCAGGATGATCGACGCTGCTCTTGAAGCGATTTTGTAAAATCAGCAAAGTGCTATCCAATCCTTGATGAATATCAACACTTTTCTTCTCCGCTTCATCAAGGCGCGAGAAGTTCCTCAGTGACAAGACAATTTCTGATATCCGTTCGGCTCCTACTTCCATCGAATCGAGGATTTTGGGCAAATCTTCTAGCAAAAAATCTAACTCAATTTTCTCAATATATTTTTGAATTTCTAGTGTGGGATTGGCATAAAATTGCTGGTAAAGATGCACCAGCTTTAGCAAGCATTCTGTATAATCTTTTACAAATTTTATATTACCGTAAATAAAGTTAACGGGATTATTAATTTCATGAGCAACTCCCGCAACTAATTGTCCTAAACTAGACATTTTCTCAGCTTGAACTAATTGGGCTTGAGTTTGCTGGAGTTCCTTGAGGGAGTTTTCCAATTTTTTAGCTTGAGCCTCAGCAATTTCCGCAAGATTTTCTTTGATTTGTAGGGCACTGCGTAGTTGCGTTCTTTGTTGTTTGAGTTCACCTGTTAACTTTTTGGCATCAGCCAAAGCAGTGTTCTGCGCTTGTAACAAAAACAGAAAATCAACAATTGGGTCGTGAATTGCAAAGTCTTTGAGCTTGATACCTAAAGGAGCAAGACTAGTTGTATCTGTAATCCAAGGAGAACCTAAAAAAAATATCATCTCCTGCTCTGGGTGATACATCATCTGACCTTTTAGCTGCATTCGATTGTGGAGAAATTCTAAGATAAACAGGGCACGAGACTGTTTACTAATAGAATCAAAATCGACCAAAATTTTTGGACGATTGATTTGGAAATGCTGCTCAATCAATTTACCAACTAGTGGTTCTGGACTTATACGTTCTAAAATATCCCCTGCTTGTACAATTTTGCGATCGCGGTTAAATACAAAATGGAAAGGAAAAGCTTTCGCCAGTAAGTCTGGTGAAAGCGTAAGGTAAGGAGGAGCCATACTCGTGCTGTCCTGCGGTCAATTTGGTTTATAAATCACTAAAAATTCATCGTGTTCGCCACCTTCATCTCGACCCTGAGTTTGGGTAATATGAACTTGTGTATTAAACCTAGTTCCCAATCCCTTGACTAAACCAAGAATCATCGGCGTCAACCCTTCTCTATCAGAGCGATAGTGTAAGTTGAGACAATTTTCCTCCATATCAGTACACTCAAATGATGGAGGCTGGAGTTTGGGAAAACTAACTCCTACACGAGCATGAAGATTGTCGAGATTTTCTAAAAACTCAGGTAGTGTATCTCCACTCATATCCATCATTTCGCCATAGCCTTCTTCGGCTGTGTACTGAACCCAGAATTCCCCAAAGGCTTGCATAATTTCTGTGGGAGATAAACCCAAAACATCACTAGCAGCTTTTACTAGTCTATGGGTGATGTCATCAGGATAGCCTTCCATACTGATGAAAACATCTACGTCCACCTCTGCTTTGTGCTTAATTATTTTCCACGTTTCTTCGCTAAAGCGACTGCACACCATGTCTTGAATCGCCTTGTTCACTAATCCATACATGGAAGTCTCCTCTTGCTCCACCTAATTTTGCTTCGTGAATTTGACTGAGACTAAAATGACGATATTTCCTGTAGTTAAACCTTAAAATGTCTGATTACAGTTTTAAAAACCCAAAAAATCAGTAAAACTATTTGCATTTTAATACTACGATGTAGCAGAGTCACAACCGTATTTACACGCTTTACTTTTACATACAGTTATGCACTTACAAGCAGTAACGAATTAGGAGACAAGTTATATTTGGAAATTTGGCGTTGAATTCCGTTAAAAAATTGAACTCTGGCATCCATAGCCTCTACAATTGCTTGTTTAATTTTGATATCGTCCTCAATCATTCCAATTTGAGCTTCAATCACCGCTGCTAGCTTCGCCGCGTGACTGTCATCGATATTAATATGAACTTCAAAAAAGATCAGTGATTCTTCAGGTAAGGGAGCAGCACCTACAATTCCTTTATATAGTTGTGTGTACAACGAGCTAACAATCCCTTCGGAAGCATAACAGACAGCACCCAGCGCAGCTAAATAGCCATACTTGTGAGGTATCTGTAAGTAGGTATCAATCAACGCGCGAGTTTCAGGTGCAGTAGGTAATGCTGCTAAAGTTTCATCGTGGATACCAAGTGCGCGGGTAAATTGACGAAACAGTTCTGGGTGGGACTTATTTACATCTCCTTGTCCCATTTCGTCAAACAGGTTTTCCAATATGACTAACTGAGTACTTTCATCTTGGCAGCAAGACAATATGCTAGCCAGGATACGATTAAATTCTTTCGAGAATTTGTACATCTGAACAGCTAGTATCTGTACATCTGGGAGAAATAAATTTCCAGTACGACACTGCATTAGAAACTCATGGTTCCACAAAGGATGATTATCAGCTATTTTTTGAAAAGAATTTTTAGCTAAAGAAACTGTTTGTGTCATCGTGATACTTGTATGGCTAGATGGAGTGGTTGGTCAAGTAAGGGGCTAAAGAATGACTCATCTAATGCGATATGTTCTGGAGTCACACGTAATTCCTGTAGGCTTGGCATCGTATTGAAGCCAGCAATTTTAAAGGCATTAAAATAATCCTCAAGAGTTTTGTGAATCAATTGCACATTTAGCCAGGAACCGTCTCGTTTCCAAATACGGCCAGGAAACTGTCGATCTCGCTTGCTGAAGTAGCCTTTACCTTCAACTTCAAAATAAAATGGATATCCTGGCTCCCGCATATATGGAAAAGATGGATGGGGAACGCTGAATACAAATCGGCCACCAGGACGAAGAACGCGTGCAACTTCTGTCATGCATTCTTCTGTCTGAGCAATTGTTAAATAATTAAATAGAAAAACTGCAACAACTAAGTCAATTTCACCATTATTAAATTGCTTAAGGTTGGTAGCACATCCAACTTCATAGCTAATACCCAAAGCATCCTCTACTTCTTGCAAAGTTGCTGCTTCAATCATGCTTTGAGAAAGGTCTATTCCATGTACTTGTGCAGCTCCACGTCGGCGTAATTCTCGGCTGCAATAACCTTCGCCACAACCTATGTCCAGTACTCGCAACCCACTAACAGGCTCACAAAGCCCTATTACGAAAGGGCGTGCTGTAAAGTCTGATAAGGAAATAGGTTCTCCTCGAATCCACTCTGATGCTGTGCGATTATATAAGTTTCTAGTTGAGTTTTTACGATCCAAAGTTGACATTTTAAACTATTTCTTTATATTTGATTTATGTTTCACTTGAGAAATTACAAATTATCAGTATTTAATACCGACAATATATATCTTTTAGCATTTATAAATTTAATTTTTAACGTTGATTGTACCGATTTTTATCTGCGATATCGACTGAATTCTAAATTCAATATTTTCAATCTTTAGGGAAACTAAATCTAATTTACTTTGCAAGTTCTTAAAAAAAAGCAATCCAAAATTCTTCGCGTTCATGAAGTTTTAATATTTTCAATTGAAAATATACTTTATATATAGCAGTCTTAAACGAGTTACGAACAAAAAGATCCTCGACTTATTGAAGAAGTTGGGAATCTGAGTCTCTCGATGGAGAGCAAAGAAAATAGGATTGCTATATAGGACTAGTATTTGATTTTTGAAAAAATACGTAGGGTGTGTTAGCGAAGCGTAACGCACCAGATCCAATCCAAAAGAATGGTGCGTTACGGATTTCATCATAACGCACCCTACAATACATAATTTTTTTCAAAATTCAAATATGATTACTATATAAACATTTTTATTGTTTGAGCTTTCAGTTCATCTCTGCTTTATAAAATTAGTAAAATTTGCTTTTTTCTTTAATAAAAATAGCAAAAGTAAAACAGTAGATTTCACGAAGTGTCAGTAAGATAATCTTGTTAATTTATAATAACCAGGCTCGTTTTTACAAAAAATTAGCTTGGGATACATCAAGTTATTTAGCTAATTTAGAAGAACTTTGCGGGGAAAAAATGTTAACAAAACTGGCAGTAGAATCACCAGCGTCTAGCTTAGAGCGCGAACGCGCAATCGCATTTTCTGAACTAGGCGATCGCCTCTTCGATGAACTGGCTGATAAAATGGCTACGAGACGCCAGTATCGACTGCTGTTTGAACACACATTAAAGCCTGAGTTATTCCAGCAAATTCGAGTTGCTGCTGCTGGTTACATCTCAGCTTGCCTAAATAGTCCCATCATTCTTTCAGAAGCTGAAATGCTTCAACGGTTACTCGAAGCAAGAAATACTTTGGCGAACTACACCGGTACCGGTCTTTTAATGCCTAAGCGAGAACACACTTTAGCATTTAACCTCTTTCAAAAAAGCGTAGCTGAGGCTTTTTATCAATTAGGAGCAAATGACTTAATCGATGCAGTAGATTTACCAGTAAACCTGCGTATGGTTTACGGCAAAACTGACGCAACGAAGTTGGGTTTGCCCTTCGCTAGCTCTAAGTGCCATAGCGACGTTTGGGCAGGTGTTCCCGCTGATGCCACTGTAGTAGTTCTGCCACTATTTGGCGATATCGATAATATAACCATCGAAGCTGGTGAAATGCCCCGCGAAATGGAACTACAGGCTATGCAGGTAATGTCAGACTTCGATGAAGGTCGAGATATTCCAATGGTTGTTTCCTACACTGAAGCACAATTACAACACGGTACGATGTACTTTAATGATGCTCGTGGATTACACCAAACTGTAAGACGAAAAAACGAAGGTCTGAGAATTTCAGTAGATTTTCGCTTCCGCAGGAAATTCAACGAAGCCTACCGAGCAATGGTATCATCTAGTGTTGCTGGTGTCGAAGAAGATATGAGCGTGCCCTATGAAGACTGGCTGAAAGTTGGCAATGAAACGCTGATTGTATTTGATGAGACTGTTGAACAAGCTAAAAATAGGCAAAATATTAGCGCTCCAGTTCCGCTTTACACTCGCGGGTATCGCCTGGTAAATATGTTTAACTTTTAATTTTCAAAAATACGAACAACAAAAAAGAAAGAGGTCTAATACAGACCTCTTTCTCAATTTTGAGAGAAGTTGATAACCTTTGTAATAATTTAGGTACAGCACAATAGACCTCTTGCAAAAAGCACTTTTGCAAGAGGTGGGAAAAGGGAAAAGGTTAAGGGGGAAAGGGAAAATACCAAACCTTTCCCCTTTTCCCCTTCCCCTTTTCCCGACTTCTGCAAGAAGTCTAATCATGACAACAGGTGTTTTCTTAGCAATACCAGATTTGTTGTAGTATAAATCCTTAACAAAAAAAGAGGTCACTCTCGACCTCTTACCAATTCCCTAAAAAAAATGTTCTGTCTACAGCAATTACGACAAACCAGTATTAGCACCTTGTCTACCAGTTGCTAGTTCTACTTTGATGATTGTGCCGCCTGCTTTTTGAATGCGTTGCTGTTCGCGGAACCAGTTCTCATAGGGAACTAGCTTAGTGAAATAGGTGTTTTGCAGTTCGCGTTGGGTACGAATTCGGGTTTGGCTGGGAACTAGAGCAGTAATCTTAAACAAACGGGCCATGTTCTGAAAATCTCCTGTATTGTTTGTGGAAACTTTTTTATCTCTAAATCTTGAGTGCAAATCTTTAAATTATTTTTTCCAAGGCTGGAAATCAAACATCAATACTAGACCACCAACACTCATCACTGATAATTGACCAAGATAAGCAATATAACGTTCTAGCACTCACGGTTGATTTCCAGACCTTAATAAAGCCGCACCTAAATTCTTAAGCGCAAACCAGCTCTTAGCTTAAGCCAGAGGAGATATAGTCTAAGTAAACGCCCATTTCTTTACCGGCGTCAGAACCTACCAAACTAGCGGTTACTTCCTTGATTGCTTGGATAGCTTGCACGGTAGCACCAACGGGTACACCCAAGGAGTTATAGGTTTCCTTCAAGCCATTGAGTACGCGCTCATCTAGGATGGAAGGATCGCCAGCCAACATAGCGTAGGTGGCATAGCGGAGGTAGTAGTCTAAATCACGAATACAAGCAGCGTAGCGACGGGTGGTGTACATGTTACCACCGGGACGGGTGATGTCAGAGTACAGCAAAGATTTTGCTACAGCTTCTTTGACAATGGTAGCAGCGTTAGCACTGATGGTGCTAGCAGCACGTACCCGCAGTTCGCCAGTAGAGAAATAGCCTTTTAGCTTCTCTAAAGCAGCAGAGTCGAGGTATTTACCTTGAACGTCTGCGGAGTTAATGACAGCGGTAATTGCGTCTTGAGCCATGTTGTTAATTCCTTATTTCCAACCGTATTGCAATACTTCTGTTTCAGCAGCTAAATAGCTTCAGCCTACAGTAGGGCGCCAACTAGATAGTCGAAGTAGCCACCAGCTTCAGCAGCATCTTCACTAGATAGCAGTGTAGCAGCGCCATTCTTCAAACCACGGATACCTTCAGCAACACCATCGATAGGAGTTCCCAAGGACTTGTACAGTTCGCGGGCACCGATAACACCGATTTCTTCGATGGGTGTAACATCACCAGCAACGATACCGTAGGTAACGAGGCGGAGGTAGTAATCTAGGTCGCGCAGACAAGTAGCTGTCAATTCTTGACCGTAAGCGTTACCACCAGGAGACACAACATCAGGACGCTTTTGGAACAGTTGGTCGCCAGCTTGCTTAACTAGCCGTTCGCGATTTTCTGTCAAAACTTGAGCAATCCGCAGACGGCGCTCACCAGCTGCTACAAAGGATTTGATCCGATCCAATTCACCGGGGCTTAGGTAGCGGGCTTCTGCGTCAGCATTCACGATCGCTTTCGTGACGATACTCATTAATGGATTCCTCCAATACGAATGAAACCAGGATTTGATTAAACTGGTGCGACTTTGATTTGGTTAACTGAGTTTATTTTCTCATTGTTTTAGACACAACAGTTTCATAACTGCTACGGCTAAAGAAATTACGAGTTTGCTTGAGTCAACATAAGTACACAAGCTTCTAAACTCAGCTACCTTCCGCAAAACATTTTCCGGCATTCTGTTGAGCATTTATGACTGCTCTTAACACTTTGTAATATTACTTTTCAGATTTGCTCTTCTAGATGCTATCTGAGAGCAGTATTACGAAAGGTTGCGAAGGCTATCAGGGACTGGGGATTGGGTACTGGGCATTGGGAAGAAGATAGTAGGACAAAGGGAAAGACTTGTTGTAACTTGTCTTTTTGTCTTCCTAGCCCCCAGTCCCTAGTCCCCAGTCCCTAGTCCCTAGCCCCTATTCCCTATTCAGCCGCCTGCACGCTGCCAAGGTAGTTACCTGCTGGCACCGATGGAAAGCGGTTGTAAGGCACAACATCTTCACCAAAGTAGCGGCTGTATTCTAGGCTTTCGACTATTGCTTTTACAGCCCCTGGCAAACCGCTATCATCTAGCAGTTTGTTGTACTGGCGAATTTCTTCTTGAGTCGCGGGTGCGCGTCCCAATAGATGACGGAAGAGGAATTCAATTACCTTGGCACGCGGATAAGGTAAAAAGAAGCGCTGGCGATAGATTTCGGAACTAGCCAGTTGGCGGACAAACTCGCGGACAGAAATTTCACCATCCTGGAGTTTGCTATCTAGGTCAGTCAGGCGGAAATTATCCAGCACTTGACCACTGTAGATATCCAATACTTGAGAGTAAATGGCGTTAACTGCCTGTTGTCTTTCTGCTAAGGTCGTACTTTCTGTCAAACGGTAAATACGTGCATGTTTTCGCACGCCCAGTTCTACGGTTTGTCCGCTACCATTGCTGTAAGAACGACCCAGTTCGGCATAGGAGGGCTGGCTAGCCTTCTGGCTTGCGATATCTGCGATCGCTTGGGCTAAAAGCGGCGTATCGCTAGATCCTGGACGCGCTTGCACGGGCTTAAAGCTCGGTACAACTACGTCGTCATTTTGCTTGGTCAGCTGGTTGTAAAGCTTCTCGGTATTCGGGAAGTTTGCTGCTGGTAGGGTCGGGAAGCGACGGTAAGGCACAGTATCTTCACCGAAGACTTCGTTATATTCCACACTATTGACCAAAGTAGCGATAAAGGCACGAATACCTTGAGTCGCCAAAATCTGGTTATACTTGCGGATTTCTGCTTGGTCTAGTGGCGCACGTCCGAGGAAGTGTTTGGTTCCTAACTCAATTACTTTCGTGTTGGGGTAGGGTGTGTAGAATTCTTTCAGGTAGAGATTTGAGTAACCCAAACCTTCAATAAATTCTTTCACACTGATTTCGCCGTTACCCAGCTTGCTTTCCCATGCCGAAAATTCATTTTTGGCAATGTAAGGTGCAATATCGCGTTCAAAAATCTGACGATAGGCAGCGCTAATCAAAGTTTTCACTGCAACTTTGTCACCGGTATTCGCCACCAACTTGAAGATTTTGGTTTGTTCGCGCTGTTTGCTAACACCTTGGTTAATGCGGAACTGAATATCTGGTTCTGTCCGTTTTTCACTAACAGTACCTAGTGTCACAAAGCTCGGTGTTTCTTCCTTCTGGACTTTCGGGGCAATATCTTCACGAATAGTACCAACGCGCAGTTGCCGCCCTGATACACCAGCAGGAGTCAGATATCGTTCGTAAGGAACTGTATCTTCACCAAATGCTTCGCTGTATTCTACGCTGTTAATGATGGTGTCAACCACCGCGTAAAAGCCTTGCTTAGCGGCGATATCAAAGTACTTGTTGATTTCTTGACGACCGTAAGTCGGACGACCCAACAAACGACGGTGAATGTACTCGATCGCTTTACAAACATACAGCGATGACCAGTACAAATTACGGAATACATCCGACTTAGCCAAAGCACGGACAAACTCCCGCACGGAAATATCACCGTTTTCCAGCTTGATTTCCAATACCTTTTGCCGCTGGCCTTCGTAAACATCCCGACCGAAAACTTGTAGGTAGGCAGCTCTAATCACTGCTTGGGTAGAGCTTTCGGAAAATCTGATACTAGAATTTTTCGGAGCCTTTCTGCCAACAGTCCCAGGCAATTGATCCAACTTGAACACCTTGCGTCCAAGGCTACCAGGAGCTTCACCGCGTGCCAAAGGATTGCTATTTTGGTTATTAATCCCTGGCCCTTGGTGAATCAGGATGCGTTTGGTATCCTTGCCAAAAGGAGCCGGACTGGTGCTGGGGTTGCGGGTTTCTTTCGGGAAAATCGCCCCAAATTGAATTTCTAAGGGGTCATTACCAGAACCGTAAGGATGTTGGTCTGGTAGCGGTTGCTCGTAAGCCGCGAATGTGGTGATGAACTGAGGTATCTTACGGAAAGGCGCACTGTAGTTAAACAGGTCTTGTTGCGGCCCCCAGTTGCGACATTCTTGGGCTTCTTGACCCAGACCCCGCAGGTAAGGTACTGTCTCTTCGCCAAAATAGTCGCCATATTCAGCAGAATCTACTAAGGCATCTACTAAAGCTGCCAGACCACCGTTAGAAATAATTGAGAAATATTTTTGTACTTCTTCCCGGCTACTTGGCCCCCGTCCCAGGATGTGACGGAAAGCTAGTTCGATGACTCGGCTGTTAATAAAAGGCTGGTAAAACTGTTTTTGGTAAAGAGGAGATTTAGCTAGACGACGAACAAACTCCTTCATGGAGATGTCGCCATTCTTGACTTTGGATTCTAAGTCAGAAATAGACAAGCTGTAAGCACGGGTAATATCGCGCTCAAAGATTTGCCGATAGGCTGCTTTTACTACCTCATTTTTTTCGGTAGCTGACAACCCAGGTTTCATCACAAACTTGGGACGCCGTTCTGCCGCATTAAAGTAAATTTGTGGCAGTTGCAAGCCTTGTTGGTCGCTAGAAGGACGTTGGCGCAGTTTATTGGAAGGTGTGGCTGCTTTGAATTCTGTAAGCAAAACATCCATGTACTGAGACACAATTTCTGTAGCCTCAGCATCCCTACGGAAAAAGGAAAGTGACGCGGCTTTAATTTCTTGCAAAGCCACTATTGTCGCTTCACCAGAGCAGGCATTTTCAATTATTTCCCGTAAACCGCGTGTATTCACTGCGATGATGTTGGGGTCGCCAGCCACGATCGCATAAGTAGCATAGCGTAAGAACCAGGATAAATCCCGCAAGCTCTTGGCCATGTTGCTCGGCCCATAACGAGCAATGTTAATTGGTCTAAAACCTGGAGGTGTTGGGCCTGAGGGGGATGAGTTAAAGATTGAGCGTAAATTTTCTAGGAACCCACCACGGCTTTCAACGTAAGTTATTGTTCCTAGTTGCATCCCCTGTTGAACATCACCACTAGCAGCACTAGCAGCTACTAGTTCCGGTTCTCTGGGCTTTTCTAAAAAAGCCATTGGCGAACCACCGACAAAAATCCGGTTGGCAGCTCGAGATACGATGATCTCGGAATTCTCCGTGAGCGTCTGGGCAATTTCTAGACGCTTTGCTCCAGATGCAAAATAGCTTGCCAGTTCATTTAGTTCACCATTGCCCAAAAAGCGGTCTTGCTGCTCCGCTTGGGTAATTGTCGCTACAGCTAGGGTTTGATATAGTTGCGGACGCGCAACTGAGCTTCCACCACTTGCCTTAACACTCATCGGATTTTTAAAACTCCCATCATAATCGTTTATGTGTTAAGTCTGGGTCGCTTTGAGGCTTGACACATTGGTGCGTCTATGCTTATTAGCCTAAGAGTACTGCCTGCAAAACTGCCAGTAAATTAACCCAGTTAGCTTTTAGATTAAAACGTTTTGGGTTATTAAGGCTGCTTTATTAAGAAGTATGTAGAATATGTAGCTTTAATGCATCAAATCCCAATAGATAATCTTGTTTGCCTGAGACAAAACTAAGTTTTGTAACTAATTGATATAGTCATTTGTCCTATGGCTAATGAAGAATGGCAACCTTTGTACAACTGCCCTAGAGTCACCTCAGTGGACAGTGGTTATTAGTCAGTGCTAAGTTGTTTTTGCTACTAATAGCTTAATACTCATAAAACAACGCTGCCGTGCAAATTCGTCTGAATTCATGGAAATTAGGCTTTAGCTATCAACATTCGCTATGGGGAAAATACGTATGAAAAAAAGTTTTAAGCTGAACTATTTATTCAATGCTACTGTGTCTGCGATCGCAATTCTACTGGCTGTCACTCCTGCAAACGCGCTTCCCGGTCAAAACATCAACACCGTTGTCAAGTGGGCAAAAACAAGACCTCAACTACCTATTCTCAGATATAACAGCGAAGCCCACGGCTATGAGGGTACGAAGGGGAAACTCTACTTTTATGCTGATGTCACTTCTGAAGATGGAACTGTAACAAAAGAAGGAATTACTGTCAGTGGTAGCGGTCTCAAATTCACCACAAAAGGTGCCAATGCGGTGAAATTGTTACAAAATATTTATAATTCTCAGATTTCCAATGATTTCCAGAAGTCTCGGTATGTGACCAAAGTTGGTCGCGACCTATATTATCGCGGGCAAAAGTTTGCTTACATCACCGCTGAGGTGCAAGACGGGTCGTCATTGCAGATAATTCCCGTGAGAAACTTGCAAGAATTTATCGACAATGCAAAATATTGCCAAACCAATCAATGTGACCTTTGACCGTGTAGAGACGTTGCAATGCAACGTCTCATCTGGATTCATATCTTTAGATCAAAACTGTCGTAGTAAAAAAATATTTATGAATAAAAGTAATAAATTTAACTTGTTGCACTTTGCTGCTTTGTCCACCTTAGCAATCACATTTGCCGTTGCTCCCGCCAATGCCTTACCAGGACAAAATATTAACACTGTCTTGAACTGGATAAAAACGAAACCTCAGCTACCAACCCTAGAATATGGCCACGAAACCTTAACTTATTACGGTACTAAGGGTAACTTGAGTTTTTATGTGACCGTTCCTCAAAAGATAGTTACTCAAGAAAGTATATCTATAAATGGTGACTCCAAGCTTCAATTCACCAAGAAAAATGTCAAAGCAGTGAAATTACTTCAAGACATTTATGGTTCTAATATTGCTAATGACTTCAAGAATTCTCGCTACGTCACCAAAATTGGTCACGAACAGTTTTATCGCGGGCAAAAGTTTGCTTACACCGCTTCTGATTTCGAGGCTACTGCTGATGCGTCTAGTACTTCAGCTTTTCAAATTATTCCCTTGAATAACTTGCAACAAAACATAGATAGTGCAAAATATTGTCAAACTAATGAATGTGACGTTTAATTAACTCTGTAACCTGGAATTTATATAAGCATTATCAGTTAATAAAGGTACGCAATCACTAATATTAAATGCAGCCGCCAGTTCAACATCTGGTTCAAAACCTTTTTCTATCAATTCTTTACCAGAACTGCATTTTTTCAAGTATCCTACTAAATCCTGCTGGAAAGCTTTAAATGCTGCTATAGCTGCTTCGGCTTCTGGGGATAAACTAGCAGGTAAATAGCTAAGAATTGCCCCAGCACCAATCAAATCTTCAAAAGCAGGTCGGAGGCTACCATCATCTTTCCATCTCTCACCAGCAGGAATCACAGCAATTTTATCGCCATACTTTTGGGCAAACTCAGCTACAGCTTGGCAATTTCGCAAACAGCCAGCCAAAGTTGGTGTATTTCCAGTATGTAAAGTTAAAAAAGAACCATTAGGTGAAGGCAAAACTAGTCTAGTTCCAGCGGGAATTTTTTCTAGTGACTTTGGTGAAAGAGAATATCCAGTTGTTGTCCAACGTTGTCTATGACTTGCTAATTCTGCTTGTAGAGATTTTGCATAATCAATAACTGATTCATCTTTATATGCGTAGGGAAAAATTATCGCACCATTGTTTGTGGCAATTTCTACACAAGTAGAAAAAGAAAGAACATCAACTATTATTACCACATCGCTGATAGAAGCAAGTTGAGAAACTCCTTGTGCGCCCCATTCACACCGTAAATCAAACTCTGATTGGTCATAAATCATAAGAGCGATCGCTTTTATACAATATTATAGAAATTCAACCATAGATAAGTAAGTAAATGTAAATAATTAAAGGTTTGTAGTAACCACTTTAGTGCTTTAACCCTGACTATGAACTAATGCCCAGGCCTAAATCTAAAGCTTTGATCGAAGTTTGGGCGGTAAGTGGATCGGCGTTTATAGATTATTCCGTTGCAAGCTATAATTCATATAAAACTTAAAAGGTAAAAATATCATGAATTTCGCTGTCAAAATTTCCTCTAGCGATACAGCACCAAAGTCAACTTATGATGTGCTGATTGAAAATCAACCAGATGGCACAGTTAAAGCAACATTGCTAGGTTTACCAGACTGTCAAGGTTTAGGTAATACAGAAACAGAAGCAATAGAAAAAGTCAGTCAAAGTTTACAAAATAGGTTAGAGAATGCCAAGATAGTTACTTTAGCAATTGAACCAACTCAATCAGAAAATCCTTGGTTGAAATTTGCGGGAATGCACAAAGATAATCCTCTTTTTGAGCAAGTACTTGATTATATAGAAGAAGAACGTAGTGAATTTGATAAACAAATGGAGACATGCCATGAAAACTTTATTAATGAATTAGATAATCAACTAGAAAAATTGGGACAGACAGATTTGGATGATAATATAACAATGAAGCGCTTTTATCTTGACCAGCTTAATCTTGACAAATTGGGGCTTATAAATTTAGATGAATTTACAAAAATTTTATATGCTATTGAGCTTAATCAAAAGAGGCAAATAAATGATGAGGAGTCTAATTTAGAGTGACTAATTTATATATATTAGATACAGACCACTTTTCACTTTTACAACGTGGTAACCTAATACTAACACAGCGTATAAATCAGAAAAAAGCTGAAAGTCTTGCTGTAACCGTGGTTACACTAGAGGAGAAAATGAAAGGATGGCTGAGTAGTATCAATAAATGTAATAGTGAGCCTTTCAAATCTAATAATGTTAAGAACTTAGTATGGGCTTATAAAGGCTTGGCAGATGAAATAGAGCTTTTTAAAAATATTCGTTTATTGTATTTTGATAATAGCGCTTATGAAATGTACCGATATTTAGTTATGCAAAAACTTCAGAAAATAGGGGCGCGAGATTTGCGTATTGCGGCAATTGCACAATCTGTAAATGGAATTGTAGTAACCCGCAACTGGAAACATTTTGAAAAAGTCCCCGGTTTGCTTATGGAAGATTGGACAATACCTTTACCAAATGAAAAATAGCTAAATTTATTAGCTATTTAAATTAATGAGCATTTAGTTACTGTAAGCCAATTTATAGGTTTTTTATTTGCTATAATTACAGATTTACGAAGGTATTTCATTGCTTTATAAGACATAAATTAATTTTTTTACTATCTAAATAATTACTCAAATATTAATGTTTTTATTGAAACAAAATCCATAATTTAACAAAGTTGGAATAATCGAGCGTTGCACTTTCTAATGGCGATCGCAAGCAATTATCTGTCTACCCTAAGTGTCCAGTATTCGCTAAACTCAAAACTGCTGCGTTATTCCTCATCATGTCGGATTCCCAAACTGTTAGTGCTGCTGTTGCAAAACTCTACAATACCTACCCATTTCCGCCAGAAGCTTTGTTGGACGAACCACCTCCAGGGTATAATTGGCGCTGGAATTGGCTAGCCGCTTATAACTTCTGCACGGGTCAAAAACCCCAAAAGCAAGATATCCGCATTTTAGATGCTGGTTGCGGTACCGGTGTCAGTACGGAGTACTTGGTTCACCTCAATCCTCAGGCTTCTGTTGTGGGAATTGACCTTAGTAGTGGTGCTTTGGATGTAGCAAAAGAACGTTGTCAGCGTTCTGGGGCTACCCGCGTTGAGTTTCATCACCTCAGCTTGTTTGATGCGGAACAGTTACCGGGTGAGTTTGATTTAATTAACTGTGTCGGCGTTTTGCATCATACCGCCGACCCAATTGGTGGTATTCAAGCCTTGGCGAAAAAGTTAGCCCCAGGCGGCTTAATGCACATTTTTGTCTACGGTGAGTTGGGACGCTGGGAAATTCAACTCATGCAAAAAGCGATCGCCATTCTCCAAGGTGACAAACGCGGCGACTACCGCGATGGTGTCCAAGTCGGACGCAAGATATTTAACTCTTTACCAGAAAATAATCGAATTGTCAAGTATGAAAAACAGCGTTGGTCGTTAGAAAACCACAAGGACGAACACTTTGCTGATATGTACGTTCATCCCCAGGAAATTGACTACAACATCGATACGCTGTTTGAATTAATCGATGCTTCGGGATTGGAGTTTATTGGTTTCTCGAATCCGAGTTTTTGGAATTTAGATAGACTTTTGGGTAAAGCACCAGAGTTGATAGAACGGGCACAAGGATTGAGCGACCGCCAACGTTATCGGCTGATAGAATTACTAGATCCAGAAGTTAGCCATTACGAGTTTTTCCTCGGTCGTCCTTCCCTAGTTAAAGCCGACTGGTCAGACGATAACGCGTTATTGGCAGCAACTCCGGAACTTAATCCTTGTATCGAAGGATTTCCCAGTCAATCTTTCTTTAATTACGATTATCAGATTGTGAAATTGTCAGTTCCAGAGTTTGAATTTATGCAAAGGTGTGATGCTAATTCCACAGTGGCAGAAATTTTGTCAGGTGTGGAACTGGAATTAGATGGGGTCAGAAAGCTTGTTCAACAGCAGTTGATTTTATTGACACCAGCTTAATGACAGTTTAATTTAGAGTTTTGGTGATGGGCGATCGCTCATCACGAATTTTGGCAAATCTGATGTAAATTAGAAAAGTGCCCCATCAACTGAGTGTTGCACGCTGGAAAAGTTAGAACTTTCTGGAATTCAGCAGTGGTGCAAAGTCTAACAACAAGGCGCTACTTTACAAATTCTGCTTTGCAGTTAGCGTCTTTACTCCTCAATAACGACTTAGTTTCAACACCAAGATGCTGATGATACAAAAATCTTGGAGGACAATTATTCACTAAAAAAGCCAAAATTTGCAGAAGTTGAGAATTCTTCAGGCATTAATTCTTGATTATTGCCACATTTTCTGATAGTACCTCATGGAACGCTCTATTAATACAACAGAGCGTGACTTTGTTTCGTTTTTCACATTGGTAAGAAGTTAATTGTTTTTTTCTAAAGTATTGTTACCGGATCGTGATATGATTCAGCTGACTGAATGTGCAGTCATCCTCTTTAGCTGTACTACTTTCGAGTTCCGTGAGCTTGTCAGAAGAACCAATTGCACCGACTCCGACGACACGACAAGATGCTAAAACTGATTCTGAGAACGCAGAATCAGGTAACACTATGGGAGAGTTCTATCAACTTTACCAGAAGTTATTTGTAATCACACTTGTCTTGACGGGGATTATTTTTATCTCTGTGTGGATTTTTTATTCCTTAAACATTGCTCTCAATTATTTGATTGGAGCGTGTACAGGTGTGGTTTACTTAAAAATGCTGGCTAAAGATGTTGAGCAACTCGGTAGTGAGAAAACCCGTTTGAGCAAAACTCGTTTTGCGCTGTTTATTGGGTTGATTGTATTAGCAACTCAATGGCATGAGCTAAAGATTGTGCCCATATTTTTGGGATTTTTAACCTACAAAGCGACGCTCCTCGTCTATATGGTGCAAACTGCGTTCATTCCTGATTCTTAAAAAATCAGGCTCACTAAAGACAATACTCCCAATCCTCGCTCGTTGGGGAAATGCTTGAAGAATGCAAATGCTTAGTGTCTTAAACGCCTTTAATTCTTTTCCCCTAGCCGAATTAGAAGTAGGTCATCATTTCTACTGGCAGTTAGGCAATCTTAAAATTCATGGGCAAGTTTTTCTGACCTCGTGGTTTGTGATTAGCATTTTAGTAGTGGCCTCAATCGCTGCTACTCGCAACGCTCAAAGAATTCCCAAGGGTATCCAAAACTTGATGGAATATGCCCTGGAATTTATTCGAGATTTGGCAAAAAACCAACTTGGTGAGAAAGAGTACCGCCCTTGGGTACCATTTATTGGTACTTTGTTCTTGTTTATTTTCGTATCGAACTGGTCAGGTGCGTTAATTCCCTGGAAGCTCATCAAGCTACCTTCAGGCGAATTGGCAGCTCCCACCAATGACATCAATACGACTGTTGCATTGGCACTGCTAACTTCTTTAGCGTACTTTTACGCGGGTTTTAGCAAGCGGGGTTTGGGCTACTTCAAGAAATACATAGAGCCAACACCTGTTTTATTGCCGATCGCAATTCTCGAAGATTTTACCAAGCCCCTCTCCCTAAGCTTCCGTCTATTCGGCAACATATTGGCGGACGAATTGGTAGTAGCGGTGCTGGTTCTGCTAGTTCCTCTATTTATACCTCTGCCTGTAATGGCTCTGGGTTTGTTTACTAGCGCCATTCAAGCCCTAGTTTTTGCTACCCTAGCCGGAGCCTACATTCATGAGGCGATGGAGGGACATGGTGGAGAAGAGCATGAGGAGGCACATTAGAGTCCCTCAGTTGATGTAATGTTAGATTTTGGATGCTCAATTTGGATGCAATTCCAAATCTCAACACAAAAATTGTTCGTTTTGTACTCAAGGTAAGGTAAATCAACATGGGTTCATTAATTTCTGCTTCTTACGTTCTTGCGGCAGCCGGCACTATCGATCCTTTAATTTCTGCTGCTTCAGTTCTAGCTGCTGCTTTGGCGATCGGTTTAGCTGCAATTGGCCCTGGTATCGGTCAAGGAAACGCTGCCGGCCAAGCAGTAGAAGGTATCGCTCGTCAACCTGAAGCAGAAGGAAAAATTCGGGGTACTCTACTGTTAACCCTGGCTTTCATGGAATCCTTGACAATCTACGGTCTAGTTATTGCTTTGGTGTTGCTATTTGCTAACCCCTTCGCATAAAAGGTAAAAATTTCTGAGATTGTAGAGACGTGAATTATCGCGCCTCTACCTTCTAAAGATTTTGGGCATTTAGTCAAGCAATTTTAGACTTTGGCTATGCTCAGTCCAACGATTTTGGATTTTAGATTATTCACAGTTTTGGGCAATATGCCGAAGCTTGTAGATAGAAGAAATCCCAAATCAGTAATCTAAAATACCCAGAGCAACGTATCCTTGGGTTGGTGTTAATCTAAAACCGCTCGCTCTAAAATCCAAAACCCCTTGACCCTTGTTGGCTATCGGCCTGTAAAAATATCAAAGGTTGGATGATTTTGCTAGCCATGAAAACTGCTACTCCAGCCAAAGAGGAGAGAAATGTTTGATTTCGATGCTACCTTGCCCTTCATGGCATTGCAGTTCCTGTTATTGGCAGCTTTGTTGAATGTAATTTTCTATAAGCCACTCACCAAGGTACTAGACGATCGCGATAACTACATCCGGACGAATACCCTTGATGCAAAAGAAAGCTTGGCAAAAGCCGAGCGGTTAGCCGCAGAATACGAGCAGCAGCTCGCAGACGCTCGCAGACAATCGCAAGCTACTGTAGAAGCAGCTCAAGTCGAAGCTAAGAAAATTACTGCACAAAAAATCGCTGAGGCGCAAAAAGAAGCTCAGTCTCAACGAGAACAAGCTGCTGTTGAAATAGAACAACAAAAGCAGGAAGCTTTGCGTACCTTAGAGCAACAAGTTGATGGTCTAAGTAGACAGATTCTAGAAAAACTATTGGGACAACCGGTAGTTAGATAAGCTGGCACGAGTAGTTCTGTGTCAGCATAGGCGCAGCTGGACACTAGTTCCAGAGCGCTAAATTAAGTGTCAAAAAAAAGGCACTTTTTTCCTTCGGAATGAAAGATACTTGATTTCCCTTCAGGATTTATTTACCTGATTCCCTTACGGGATTTATTTAGCTAATTCCCTTACCGGAAAACACTAACGTACAGCAAGCAGCGCACTTGTAAATGGGTATCATGGGCACATTCTTATTACTTGCCGCAGAAGCGAACGCTGTTGGCTCTGAACTGGCAGAAGGCGCAGCAGAAGGTGGTTTCGGTCTAAATCTAGACATATTAGAAACCAATCTGATCAATCTAGCGATTCTGGTTGGCATATTATTCTACTTCGGACGTAAAGTTTTAAGCAATATCCTGAACGAGCGACAATCCAATATTGCCAACGCCATTCAGGAAGCAGAAGGGCGCTTAAAAGAGGCCAAGGTTGCCCTATCCCAAGCGCAAAAGCAGTTAACCGAAGCTCAAGCAGAGGCACAACGCATCCGCAAAGCTGCTGAAGAAAACGCCCAAAAAGCGAAAGAAGCTTTATTGGCGAAGGCGGCACAAGACGTAGAACGCTTGAAACAAACAGCAGCAGCGGACTTAAACACCGAACAAGAGCGGGCGATCGCCCAACTGCGCCAACGGGTAGCTACACTAGCATTACAAAGAGTCGAGTCGCAACTCAAAGGCGGAATTGCTGACGATGCTCAACAAAGTTTAATTGACCGCAGCATCGCACAATTGGGAGGCAGTGTATGACAAGTCAAGTAGCGACAGTCGAAGTAGCCCAACCGTATGCACAGGCACTTTTGTCAATAGCGCAATCGAAAAATTTGACAGAAGAGTTCGGAGAAGATGCGCGTACTCTCCTCGGTCTGCTCTCAACAAACAAAGAGCTACAAAACTTCTTGGGCAACCCATTTATTCAGCCTGAGAAAAAAAAATCTCTCATCAGACAACTAGTCGGTGAAGGCGCTAATCCCTACTTACGCAATTTCTTGCTGGTACTGGTAGATAAGCGACGCATTGCCTTCTTGGAACCGATTTTAAAGCAATATCTAGCGCTGTTGCGGCAGCTGAACCAAACCGTATTGGCGGAAGTAACTTCAGCCGTTCCCCTCACAGAAGCTCAACAGCAAGCAATTAGAGAAAAAGTGATTGCCATTACTAATGCTCGTCAAGTCGAACTGGAAACCAAAGTAGACGGCGAATTAATTGGTGGTGTGATTATTAAAGTCGGCTCCCAAGTAATTGACGCCAGCATTCGGGGTCAGCTGCGCCGCCTTTCTTTGCGCTTAACTAGTGGTTAGAAAATGGGGACTGGGGACTGGGGACTGGGTACTAGGAAAGAATTATTGTAATTCCTAATCCCAATCCTTAATCACCAATTCCTAATCACCAATCCCCAATCCCCAGTCCCTTGTAGTTCAGTCTCGCAAGCAAAAAAGATAGACACATGAGCATATCAATTAGACCAGACGAAATCAGCAGCATTATTCAACAGCAAATCGAGCAATACGACCAAGAAGTCAAAGTTGCTAACGTCGGTACAGTTCTACAAGTTGGTGACGGTATTGCCCGGATCTATGGTCTGGAAAAGGCTATGGCTGGCGAACTTTTAGAATTTGAAGATGGTACAGTTGGTATCGCCCAAAACTTAGAAGAAGACAACGTGGGCGCGGTACTGATGGGTGAAGGGCTGGAAATTCAAGAAGGTAGCTCTGTAACCGCCACTGGTAGAATTGCCCAGATCCCCGTGGGAGAAGCCTTAATCGGTCGCGTTGTGGATGCTTTGGGTCGTCCCATTGATGGTAAGGGAGACATCAAGTCCTCAGAAACCCGCTTGATTGAATCTCCAGCACCCGGTATCATTGCCCGTCGGTCTGTACACGAACCCATGCAAACGGGTATCACAGCTATCGACTCCATGATTCCCATCGGTCGCGGACAGCGGGAATTGATTATCGGTGACCGCCAAACCGGTAAAACTGCGATCGCCATTGACACAATCATCAACCAAAAAGAAGAAGATGTAATCTGTGTCTACGTTGCAGTTGGTCAAAAAGCTTCCACCGTAGCTAACGTAGTCCAAACACTGCAAGAAAAAGGCGCACTCGACTACACCATCGTCGTCGCCGCTAATGCCAGTGACCCAGCCACCTTACAATACCTAGCTCCCTACACAGGTGCAACCATCGCTGAGTACTTCATGTACAAAGGCAAAGCTACCCTGGTAGTTTACGATGACCTCTCCAAGCAAGCCCAAGCCTATCGGCAAATGTCCTTGCTGCTGCGTCGTCCACCCGGACGGGAAGCTTACCCTGGTGATGTATTTTACATCCACTCCCGCTTGCTAGAACGGGCAGCCAAACTCAGCGATGAATTAGGTAAAGGCAGCATGACTGCCCTCCCAATCATCGAAACCCAAGCTGGTGACGTTTCCGCATACATCCCCACCAACGTAATTTCTATTACCGACGGTCAGATCTTCCTATCTTCTGACTTATTCAACGCTGGTATCCGCCCCGCTGTAAACCCCGGTATTTCCGTATCCCGCGTAGGTTCTGCGGCTCAAACCAAGGCAATGAAAAAAGTTGCCGGTAAAATTAAACTGGAACTGGCGCAATTTGACGACCTGCAAGCCTTCGCGCAATTTGCTTCTGACTTAGATAAAGCCACTCAAGACCAGTTGGCACGGGGTCAACGCCTGCGGGAATTGCTCAAGCAACCCCAAAACGCTCCTCTCTCCGTATACGAGCAAGTAGCAATTCTCTATGCTGGTATTAACGGTTATTTAGATGATGTACCTGTAGATAAAGTTACCAGCTTTACCCAAGGTCTACGAGAGTACTTAAAAACTGGTAAAACCCAGTACACCCAAGGAGTGCAAGCCTCCAAAGCATTAGGTGATACAGAAGAAGCAGCCTTGAAGGAAGCACTGGTCGAATACAAGAAGACCTTCAAAGCAACAGCGTAATTAGTCATTAGTCATTAGTCATTAGTCATTGGTGAATAACTAAAATGACTAGTGACAAAGGACAAAGCGCAAAGGCTGAGTGGAGGTTTCCTCCGAACAGAACTTTGTAACAAATGACAAATGACTAAGGACAAAGGACAAAAATATGGCCAATCTTAAAGCAATACGCGATCGCATTCAGTCGGTCAAAAACACCAAAAAAATTACAGAAGCCATGCGCCTAGTTGCGGCAGCTAGGGTGCGTCGGGCGCAAGAACAAGTGCTAGCAACTCGCCCCTTTGCCGACCGCTTGGCACAAGTATTATATGGTTTACAAGCTCGTCTGCGGTTTGAAGAAGCCAACTTGCCACTGCTGAGAAAACGGGAAGTTAAGTCCGTGGCGCTTTTGGTTATATCTGGCGATCGGGGTCTATGCGGCGGTTACAATAGTAACGTTATCCGTCGTGCAGAAAATCGCGCCAAAGAACTTAAGGCAGAAGGTGTAGACTACCAATTTGTGATTGTCGGACGTAAAGCTACACAGTACTTTCAACGCCGTAATCAACCGATTGATGCCACCTACAGCGGCTTAGAGCAAATTCCCACCGCAGCGGAAGCCACTCAAATTGCCGACCAACTACTTTCCTTGTTCCTTTCGGAAGAAGTAGACCGCGTTGAATTAATCTATACTAGATTCCTCTCCTTGGTTAGCTCCCGTCCAGTGATACAAACCCTGCTACCTTTAGATCCGCAAGGTCTAGAAGCAGGCGATGACGAAATTTTCCGCTTGACAACGCGTGGCGGTAAATTTGAAGTCGAACGGGAGAAAGTGACTAAGCAAGTGCGGGCATTAGCTCCTGACATGATTTTCGAGCAAGATCCGCTACAGATTCTCGATTCTTTGTTGCCTCTGTATCTGAGTAACCAGCTATTACGAGCGCTGCAAGAATCGGCAGCTAGCGAACTAGCAGCCCGGATGACAGCTATGAGTAACGCTAGTGATAACGCTGGTGAATTGATTAACACCCTCACCTTGTCTTACAACAAAGCGCGACAAGCAGCAATTACCCAAGAACTCCTTGAGGTTGTGGGTGGTGCTGAAGCATTAACTTAGGAAAATACTTGTTGTGAATCGTTCAAAATAGCCAATTGCTAGTTATTTTCAAATTAGCGATTGGCTATTTTTAGTTATTGAAGCCTTGAAGAAGGCAGCTATGCTGAGGGCAGAAGGTTTCGTTCAGGTGGGGTCAGAATCCCCACCTGAATGAGAGAGAGCCACCAAATTTTCAATTTGATGTGGGTCTTAAACCCACCTTCCAGTCACGCAGATGGTTCGGACAATAAGAGAAGGGATAAATCCCTTCTGCCTTCTGCCCTCTGCCCTCTGCCTTTCTTGGATAAATGCCGACTTTAATACGAACGACGTGAATTCGACAGACCTCACCCACCCAGCCTGCCTTTCCTTCAAAGCTACGGTGTTGTACACACAAGTCTTTCTTTCGATGTGCAGCTTTGTTGCATCGGCTTGTACCTTTGTTGCATCAGCTTGCACCTTTGTTGCATTGCCTTGCACCTTTGTTGCATTGCCTTGTACCTTTGTTGCATCGGCTTGCACCTTTGTTGCATCGGCTTGCACCTTTGTTGCATCGGCTTGCACCTTTGTTGCATCGCCTTACACCTTTGTCGCATCGGCTTACGCCTTTGTCGCATCGAAGAGCAAAAATTAACCTTCATTGAAAACGATAAACTTTTTACAAGAGGGATTTTTGCAAAAACTCAAAAGGTATAGGGCAATGGTGCGATTAAAGCTGTGGCAATGGGTTGTGTTGGCAATACCGATCGCTTTCATTATAATTTTCTTGCTGGTATCCGCCGGTTTGCAAATCCATGAGTGGGCCATTAATTGGATTTGGGCTGTGTTTACTCTTTTATTTGTTGGCTGGCGTTGGCTGTTAGTCAAATGGACTCAACCCGCTCTACAGCAGGTAGAAGCTGTATTAGCCGAATTCCACCAAGAATTAGAATCGGCGGCAGAAGATAATGTAGTATCACCAGGAAGTGACACAACTAAGCAAGCCCAAGCCGCCCTGCAAGAGATTTTGCAAGTTGCACAAAGCGATCGCCCGATTTGGGAAGATTGGCAAACTTTTTGGACGCGATGTCAGGATTTAGTTGTAGCGATCGCTCATATTTACAATCCTCAAGTTCAATATCCTCTACTGAATATCTACGTACCCCAAGCTTACGGGCTGATTCGGGGAACGGTGGATGATGTGGATTTGTGGATGCAAAATTTATCCCCCGTACTCAATCAGGTAACAGTCGGACAAGCATACCAAGCCTACGGAGTCTACCGCAAGTTGGAACCATCTGCCCGAAAATTCTGGAAAGCTTGGAACTGGGCACAGTGGCTATTAAATCCGGTGGCGGCGGTGGCAAAACAAGTTAGCCAAGGTTCAAGTAACCGAGCAACTGAGCAATTATTAGTGAATTTGAGCCAATTATTCCGGGAAGTTGCCCTGAGGAATTTATGCAAGCAAGCGATCGCCCTTTACGGAGGTAGCACGCTACCGATTTCAGCATCCTCAACTACGCCAACCTTACCCAAAGTAAAAACCCAAACACTCAAAGAAATCCTCGCTCAAGCCCAACCAGCCGAGGTAGTTGAACAAAAACCCGTGAATATTCTGCTGGTGGGGCGCACGGGTTCCGGAAAAAGCAGCTTAATTAACACGCTATTTCAAGCAGATCTCGCAGATGTCGATGTCTTGCCTAGTACGGATCGCATTCAAAATTACCAATGGCAGTCTCAAACTGGGGAAACCTTGACGCTTTTAGACACACCTGGTTACGAACAAGTCAACCGTACAGATTTCCGAGATTTAGTGCTTGATTATGCTGCCAATGCAGATTTATTGTTGTTAGCTACCCCAGCCCTAGATCCTGCATTGCAAATGGATGTAGACTTTCTCCAAGACATGAAAGCGGAAATTGCAGATTTACCAGCGATCGCAGTTGTGACTCAGGTAGATCGTCTGCGTCCCATCCGCGAATGGCAACCGCCTTATGATTGGGAATGGGGCGATCGTCCCAAGGAAATTGCGATTCGTGAAGCTACTGAATATCGCGCCAAACAGCTGAGTGAGTTTTGCAATTTAGTTTTCCCCGTAGTTACAGCTGACAGTAAAACAAACCGAGTTGCTTGGGGAGTGGAACCGCTATCGTTGGGATTAGTAAATGCGATCGCCCCTGCAAAACAACTCCGTCTCGCCCGGTTTTTGCGTAATCTAGAAGCCCGTACCGTTGCTGCTGCGAAAATCATCGACCAGTACACTTTTCAAATGACCACAACCAAGGGATTAGCATCGCTGCTTAAAAGTCCGGTTCTTCAGTTTATTTCTACTTTCTCAACTGGATCTCCAACCTTGGCTTATGTGTTAGCAGAACAAATTCCTGTGGAACAGTTACCAATTGTAATCGGGAAACTCCAAATGGCCTATGAGCTTTTCTCGCTTTTGAATACAGGTAACCCTAACCCACTAAATTTTGATTTATTATCTTTGTGGCCGTTGCTGTTAGAAAACTCTGCTTCAGCCGAACAAAATGCTTGGGCATTTGGTCACGCTTTAGTGGAATATTGGACTCAAAATTTGACGGTGGAACAACTTGGCGATCGCTTTAAGAAATATTTATCTACGTTCAGTCAAAATTCCTAAAACTAAAAAACTACGAAGTACAGATCTATACCGCACCTCGTAGCAATAATTGAGAATCCCGTCGAGTTTAGTCAGGGGAAAATTCAAAATTTTCCAACTGAACTTTCTGCTTCAGAAAATAAAGTTGCCTCAGCTTCTTTCAAGAATCCGCTGTAGGCTTCCATGCCGTGTTCGCCAATATCCAAGCCTTCTAATTCCTCTTGCTTGGATACTCTGATACCTAAAGTAGCTTTTAGTAGTAACCAAAAAATACTACTGAGTAAAACAGTGATACCACCTACTGAGATAACGCCCAGGAATTGAACGCCCAACTGTCCAAAGCCACCACCTGCAAATAAACCTTTTGCTGGGCCAAGTGTTTCAGTATACCAAGAGTAAACACCGGGGCCGACAGACCACAGACCAACTGCTAGAGTTCCCCAAATACCGCAAACTAGGTGAACTGAGGTAGCTCCCACTGGGTCATCAATGCCAAGTTTGTCAAAGAATGTGACAGAGAAAACTACGATTACTCCAGCAATTAAACCGATAATGAAAGCACTACCGATACTGACGAAGGCACAAGACGCTGTAACGCCAACTAAGCCAGCCAAAATACCATTGATAATCATTGACAGGTCTGGCTTGCCTAAGTAAAGCCAAGCTGTAATTGTGGCGGCAATACCACCAGTAGCAGCAGCCATGTTGGTTGTTAAAGCAATGTGAGTAATTGCACTAGGATCGGCAGCCATTACAGAACCAGGGTTAAAACCAAACCAGCCCAACCAAAGTATTAAACAGCCCAAGGTGGCAATACTCATGTTGTGGCCGGGTAGGGCAACAACTTGCTTATCTTGATATTTACCAATGCGAGGGCCGAGAAATGCTGCTCCCATCAAAGCTGCCCAGCCACCGACGGAGTGAACCACTGTAGAACCAGCAAAATCCCAAAAACCTTTATCTGCTAGCCAACCTGTTCCCCAAATCCAATGTCCGGTGATGGGGTAGGCGATACCTACAAGTAAAAGGCTGAAAATGAGGAAGTCAATAAACTTAATTCTTTCAGCAACTGCGCCCGAAACAATTGTTGCTGCTGTCCCAGCAAATACCAGCTGGAATAAAAATTTTGCAGCTAGAGGTACGCCAGCCCAACTAATAGCACTGAAGACACCTTTATAAGCATCTCCTGTGGCGGGACTGTTATCTTCTCCTGCTAAGAAAAACCCATTCAAACCAATGAAATCGTTGCCATTCCCGAACATTAAGCCGAAGCCGATCGCCCAAAAAGCAACGGTGGCCAGAGCAAATACAATCAAATTTTTAGCAAGAACGTTGACTGCATTTTTCTGGCGACAGAAGCCGGTTTCTAACATACAAAAACCAGCGTTCATAAAGAATACTAAAAAGGCCGCGATCGCAACCCACAAAGTATCGAGAGCAACTTTGAGTTCTGCTGTAGTTGGGCCGGCAGCTGGAGTTTGGGCAACTGCGGCATAACCCCAACCCAATACAATCAGACAGGCTAAAGGTAAGCAGGCTTGCCAACTGGGAGTTAGTCGCTTAAGTGCTAAATAAAACCTCTTGACTTTTGAGTTTGATTGTGGAAATTCTCTGTAATTTCTTACAGACACATGCTTTCTTTTTGGGTTCGATTTTTGTTTGTACATGAATTTGAACATCATCCTTCAAAACATCGTTCAAAATCGAAAAAAACTCAACCAGAAAGTGAAATTCAGTCACTTTCGATATTTTTTCTTGAGACCATTTGTTTCCAAACCAGAAAATCAAATAACCTTAGTAGGAGTTTAAAAAATATTAGTATATTTGTAAATATTTTTTTAATATCTTTTTAATAAATTCAGATATAATGTATCCAATAATCAAATCTACTTTACTCAATCTTTATTATTTAAAAAAAATTATATAGATAAGCACGGAACACGTAATTATCAAGATTTAACAGGTATGAACGCTTATGAGTGTCACGATTTTACAATTCCTAAACTAACTTTCAATTGCTATAATTCGCCAAATCAAAAATATAGTAATAGTGGTTAAGATACCTAATTAATTGTCAATGACATATTGAACCGATCGTGATGTACTGGCAGTAGCAGCAAAGGCAAATTGGAAGAAGAACAAGGTATACGTATTAGACCTCTTGCAAAAGTGCTTTTTGCACTCTTGTGGGAAAAGGGACTCATCTTTATTGGGGAAAGGGAAAATACCAAACCTTTTCCCTTTTACCTTTACCCTTTTCCCGACTTCTGCAAGAAGTCTATTGATGGCGGCTGTGGAACCAGGTGCGCCCAATGGATAGCTACCATCAGCAGCTAATAGCTGACTGAGGAAGAAGGTATCTATGCCAAACAAACCGCCAGCACTCGTACCAAAAGCGATACCAAAGCCGATCGCCCACCATGCCAAAATAGTTACAGCGGCATCAATGAAGTTTTCCAACAAGGCATTAACTACACTTCTCTGCCGCAGCAAACCTGCTTCTAACATGGCAAACCCGGTTTGCATAAAAAATACTAAAAAACCAGATAACAGTACCCAGGTAGTATCAATCGAAATTTGCAGTTTTGTCGTCGTTTCCGATAAAGATTGCACAGTAGGAGGATCTGCCGCCTGGACAACTACCGGCGCCAAAACTGCAAATACCATTGAACCGATACCTAGCGCCATTAGGCGATGCCAGGGTCGAATACGGTTATTCATTGCTCACTTTTTGCTGCTGGAAAAGCGATCGCCGATGTTGGTAATAGACTCAACAACATCTTGCTGCACTTTGCTAAATTTATACCTACAACGTATAAATTTGACTGATTGTCTATTTAGTTAAGTCAAAAAACTGTATTAAAAAATACATTTTTTTAACATATGATGACAACATAACTCGCTCTCCAACCAAATAAAGCAACTATATCCTTTGTAGCTAAGTATTTTCCGGTATTAAAATCAGATATTTTTGTATGTTATTAAATTTTTATACGAAAAATTAACTAGCTGTTACTTTTAAGCTGTGTTCTAGAGCAATGCAATGTAAAATTAAGAACTCAGAATTCGGAACTTGTTAAATATTGCTCATAACCGAGTTTTTCTAATTTTGCTTGCTTGGCTAGTACTGATTCGGATAGGGTTTGGCGATATTTTTGCACTTTTTCTAGTAATTCAGGTTGTGCTGTTGCGAGTATTTGTACTGCTAAAAGTCCAGCATTTTTGGCATTACCGATCGCCACTGTTGCTACGGGAATCCCACCAGGCATTTGTACTATTGAATACAGTGAATCCAGCCCTTGTAAGTTACGGGTGGCTACAGGAACACCGATGACAGGAAGAGGAGTTAAAGAGGCTACCATTCCAGGTAGATGAGCAGCACCACCCGCACCAGCAATAATTACTTTAATGCCGCGTTGGTGTGCGAATTTAGCATATTCCACCATGCGTTCTGGGGTACGATGCGCCGAAACGATCGCCACTTCGTTTTCAATGCCAAATTCGTCACAAACTGCGATCGCGTCTTTCATGGTGGGCAAATCAGAATCGCTGCCCATGATAATACCAACTAAAGGAGCCATAGAATTTTGGATTTTGGATTAATGGTCGATTGTTGAATTTATAGCCGTAGTTACATAGGTTAGGACATTTTAAAAATGTGAATGCTACGAATAGCAATAGCTTTACCTTATGCCTCCCGCCTTCTGCCTTCTGCTATAAAATCAGATTTAGCTATATTCTCGCGAATGTGATGACTCAAGCAACACAAAGTGCCCTAGAAATTATTAACGCTAGAGTACCTGGTTACAAAGATTTGCAAATGCTCTTGATTAATCAACAGGGAATAATTGAGCAAATCTTTCCAATGAATACTGTAGGGGCGCACAGCTGTGCGCCCCTACTAAATGTAGCAGGTGACTGGATTTCTCTAGGCGGCGTTGATTTGCAAATTAACGGTGCATTGGGATTGGCATTTCCTGATTTGAAGACTGAAAACGCTCATCTGCTTGAGAAAATAACGCAATATTTATGGGATGTAGGAGTAGATGGATTTTTACCGACACTTGTCACAACTTCGGTAGAAAATATTCAGCGATCGCTTGCAGTCATAGCTAATTTTACTGAAAAAGACAGCTTGGGGGCGAAATCATGCGCCAAAATTCTTGGAGTACATTTGGAAGGGCCATTTTTGAATTTTCACAAGCGCGGCGCACACCCAGCAGAGTACCTATTACCTTTAACAATTGACGAGGTAAAGCGAGTTTTAGGAGATTATGCCGATATTGTAAAAGTTATCACCTTAGCGCCGGAATTAGATCCTAGTGGTGAAGTCATTCCATATTTGCGTTCCTTAGGAATTACCGTCAGTTTAGGACATTCCCAAGCGACAGCCGCAGAAGCGCAACGCGCCTTTGAACTAGGCGCAACGATGGTAACCCACGCCTTCAACGCTATGCCAGCACTACATCATCGCCAACCTGGGTTACTAGGGGCAGCAATTACCGACCCGCATGTCATGTGTGGTTTTATTGCTGATGGAGAGCATGTTTCACCTACCATGCTGCAAATTTTACTGCGTGCCAGCAATGGAGAAAAAGGGCTGTTTCTGGTTAGCGATGCCCTTGCACCTCTAGGATTACCCGATGGGGTCTATCCTTGGGACAGTCGGCAAATTGAAGTTAAAAATGGTACTGCACGATTACCAGATGGCACATTATCAGGAACGACTTTACCCTTATTGGTAGGAGTGCAGAATTTGGTAAAGTGGGGAATTTGCGACGTGGAAAGTGCAATTTTATTAGCTACCAATGCACCAAGACAAGCAATTGGTTTACCAGGAATTGCCCCAGCCAAAACCGCTAATTTATTACGCTGGCATTGGGATGAACAGACACAAGAATTATCTTGGCAACGATTATAGTAGTGGCGTGACAAGACTAAAATAGTGCATTAGTAAACTCTTGTAGGGTGGGCATCCTGCCCGCCGGGACGGGTGAGGACACCCATCCCACAATAAAATTTATTGCAACATTTTAGTCTTGTCACGCTAGTAGTAGCGTCGTAAGATTAAAATAGTGCATTAGCAGTAGCAGTAGGTTGGGTTGAACAGAGTGAAACCTAACATTGATTGAGGTGTTGGGTTTCGTTCGTCAAACGCCACTTGCTTTAAGCCGGGAAATCCGTCCAACGCAGTAGCTCCCCAACCTACAATTTTTTTACAACATTTTAGGCTTGCCACGCCAGTAGCTTAACCCGCCAGAGGATTGATTCTCTAACGGGTTAAGAGGTAAATGCAAAATCTAAAACTATCTACTATCTAACTAATAATGACGTGCGCCTGCTTTGCAGACTCGCATTAGTAATGAGTACCGGTTTTACGATGGTTGATGGCAGTAACAGCATCAGGTTTGAGCAACTTGCCTTCATCTACAGTTGCATACACAACCCAGTGGTCTCCACATTCCAGACGTTGGTTGACCGAACATTCCAGATATGCTAAAGCGTCGGTAAGAACGGTACAGCCGTTATCTGCAACTGCTGTGCTAAAGCTGGCAAATCGATCTTCTCCCGGCGCAAAAGATTTACGGAAATGCTTCATGTAATCTTGATGATTGCCATCAGGTAAAATATTTAAAGCAAATTTACCACCAGGATACATTAAAGATTCGATCGCTCGATCTTTGGCGATCGCTACAGTCAGTCCAGGTGGATTAAAGGTAGCTTGAGAAACCCAAGCACCTAGCATCCCAGTAGATACTTCTCCTTGCTTTGCCGTTAGCACGCAAACGGAACCAACAATTCGACCCACAGCTTGTTCCACTGGAGTCGCCGCTTGTTGCGGTACGCGTACCTTTTTAGCCTTTTTCAATGCTTGGGCAAAGTCTGTACCTACTTCTTCACAGAATTTGAGAGTCACATCATCAGGTTTAAACTTCACCTTCAGAGTCTCAAAACCCAAACGGTATCCAGCATCCCGGAGTTTACCTTCAATCAAATCAAATGCTTCGCCACTCCAGCCATAGGAACCAAACACCCCAGCCAGTTTGCTGTTGTCACCACTGGATAATACAATACCTAAAGCAGTATGTATGGGTGTCGGTGCATGACCGCCAATGGTAGGAGAACCGATGATAAAACCATCTGACTGTTGTAAGTTGATGCGAATTTCATCAGGGGTGGCAAATTCGCAGTTAATGGATTTGACTGCGACTCCGCCTTTGGTTAGTCCCAGAGCCATCGCTTGTGCTAAAGTTGCTGTGTTTCCGTAAGCTGACGCATAAAGTAAAGCAACGGAAATTTCGCGATCGTTTTGAGAACGACTCCATTCTCCATAAGCTTTGGTCAGTTGGATTAAGCCGGTACGTACCAAAGGCCCGTGACCCACAGCATACATTCTTACCTGCAAGTCTGATATTTTCTCCAAAGCTGCCTGCACGTGAGAAGATTGGGGAGCCATCAGGCAGTTAAAGTAGTAACGCTGGTCTTCTTTAAGCGCCTCCGGATTATCATCAAACGCTTCATCTCCACAGATATGAGTTGCAAATAACTTATCTGTGTAGAGAATTTGGGTCTGTTGGTCGTAGGTACAAAGTCCTTCCGGCCAGCGCGGACTAGGAATGGGGAGGAATTTTAAAACATGACCTTTGCCTAAATCCAGAGTTTCTTTCCCCCGCATCACCAAGACTTGCAAATCCCGGTCTAGGAAAGCAGCACGCAAATTGTTGGCACCGGGAAGAGAACAAACAAAAGTTACCTGTGGTGCCAGTTCTAAAATTGCTTTGAGGGTTGCAACTCGGTTGGGATTAAAGTGACCTAAGATCACATAATCCAAACGTGTCAAATCTAAAGTTTGGCGCAACGTCTCTAAATAAATTTCGGTAAAGCTTTCTGGCGGTGGATCGATTAGTGCGGTTTTATCAGCTTCAATTAAATAGCAATTGGAGGTAGTACCTCTTTCAAGTGCGTATTCAATTTCAAACCGCAGACGTGACCAACTACGTGCCCTGAGAGCCTTACTATTTGTGGCAATTGGTAAAACTTGAACGTCGCGTGGCTTGGAATTGATCATAGGTGTTGAGTGAGGTAGGGGAATTGATGGGGAAAGGGAAAAGGGGAAAGGGAAAAGGGGAAAGGGGAAGAGTTGTTTCAGTACTCAGCACCTAATCCCTATTCGCTACTCCCTATTTCCTAGTAATAATTTCCAACTTTGCGATGACGGACGGCTGTCAATGCATCGGCTTTGGAGACGCGACCTTCTTGGACGGTGCAGTATAAGATCCAGTGGTCGCTGCATTCCATAGTGCTCTGTACTTCACATTCCATATATGCCAGGGCATCAGTCAGAATTGGGGAGCCGTTTTTGGCGGTTTGAGTTTTTACCCCTGCAAATCTGTCAGCACCGGGATGCAAGCGCTTGAGGAAGTGCTTTTTGAGTTCTTGATAATTGCCTTCTTCCAACACGTTGAGGACGAAGCGATCGCCTACTTGCATTAAGGAATCAATGGCGCGGTCTTTGGCAACGGCGATTGTAAATCCTAGTGGTTGCAAACTCGCTTGTGTCACCCAGGAAGCTAGCATGGCGCTGCTGACATCACCTTTTTTGGCGGTAACTATGTACAGTCCGCTGCTAATCCGACCCAGGGCTTTTTCTAGGTTTACATCAATGGATTTGATTTGCTTGATGTTGCGATCGCGCACCAGCAATTGTCCCAAGTCTGTACCAGCTTCTTCACATAGTTGGAATGTCGATGCGGTGGGCGCTTCTTTAATCCGAATGGCGGGGAATGCTTCTTTGACACCCAGGTCGATAAATTTTCTCCGCAGTGTATCGATGGGTTCATCATCTCCGCCATAACATTCAAATAGCCCAACCACTTGTTTGTTCCTAGCTACAGCTAATAGGGAACTGATGCTAGCTTGGGCGGCGGCGCTGGTAGTAGGTGGCATCCCAATAATGATGCCAGAGGCTCTACCAGCTAGCTCTTGGATTTCTTGGCTTTGGGCGGTACTCAGATCTAGGACTTCTACCCCAACTCCTGTTTTCTGAATTCCCTCGGCAATTGCGTGACCAAGGCGTTCAGCATGTCCGTAATCTGAGACAAAGAACAAGCCAACTGTTGTTTCTGCTTTGGCTTGTCTTTGGCTCCAAGTTTCGTAACATCCAGTTAGAACATCTAGATGGTGATATAGTAATGGCCCGTGACCGTTGGCGATAATATTAATCTTTCCTAATTCACCCATTCTCTTCATGGCATTCAGCAGAGAACGAGCATTAGGGCCCATCAAGCAGTCGTAGTAAAATCTAAAGTCAGCTTCGATCGCTTCTAAATCTTCGTCAAAGGTGCGATTGTCACAAAAGTGCATCCCAAATGCATCACAGGTATAGATGATTTGGGTTTTACGGTCGTAGCTAAAGATTGTGTCCGGCCAGTGCAGGTTAGGCGCACTCACGAATTCGATTTCGTGTCCTTTGCCGATATCTATGCGATCGCCACTTTTAACAATCCGTTTTGAAAATGGATCGTGTACTAAACCTTCCAGAAATTGCAACGCAACTTTAGAAGCCAAAACGGTGGCTCTCGGCGCTAACTGAAGCACATCTTCCACTAAGCCGCTATGGTCTGGCTCTGTGTGACTAACAATTATGTAATCTATTGTCTTGGGGTTAACAAGACTTTTTAAGGTATCTAAATACAGCTGGCGAAACTTCTGGTGAGAAGTATCAATCAAAACTGTTTGTTCGCCCCTAATTAGATATGAATTGTAGGTTGTACCATTTTGCAGTCCGAATTCGATATCGAAGCGATCGCGATCCCAATCAAGAGAGCGAATCGCTGTTGTATTAGGGGCAATTTCTACAGTTTGTATAGTTAGCCGATGTTGAACATTTTCTGCGATCGCTACCATTATCTGTCTCCGAGCGCAAATTATCAGATTTTTTCTCTTCCCATTATCCCTATATTTTTTTTTTGAAGTTGTAATAAATATCAGTTTTTGTAATTTTTAACTTGTATTAATTATTGCTATTTTTTTGCATTATTTATAACTCAAAAAATCTACTAAACACTAGTTAGTATTTTAATATATACTTAGTGCTAAATTTTGCTAATTATTAAAATATTTGATAATTACAAAATATCACGTGCATCATATCTTTTTTTATATCAAAGTTGAAAAAAATCCAAAATTATCCAAAACATTAAAAATATTGATGATATACCAAAAATCAAAAATCAAGTGTTGATTCCTGCCACAAAATATTAGGCGATCGCAGATTTTAGTTTTTATATTAGGTAATCCGTTAAGCAGTGTCCCATTCTAGAGAAAATACCAAGAAAAATCAACACTCAATTTACATACTTACATTAAGTCTGTTTTTAAATTTGACGTTACTCTGAGGTAAACTTGGTTTGTTATTCTTAGTGAAAAATAAATGCTCTCCAGTGTGATAACTCAGCAAAGAAAGTAAGAAAAGTAAGAAAAGTAATAAAGGTATGAAAAGTAAGAAAAGTAATAAAGGTATGAAAATTTTGTTAGAGATTTTTCACAATCATCAAATACTAAGCAGTCAGCAGTATTTTTTCCAATAAAGAGTACATATTTTGTTGACTCCAAGGAAAATATTGATACTTAAAATGTAAATTTTATGTAAACTAGAAGAAACGATAATATTTTCGGAGATTGTCAAAGCTAATTACCTCAAGGGAGTGTAAGAAAAAAATTGGGCTTATACATTCATTTTTCTACTCATCCAAGTCGAAAATGGCAGCAAAACAATTTTTAAAGTTTCGATAAACATCTCTAGCAATATAAAGGGTTGAAAAAGATTAATGATACAGTTTTGTATGATCGACATTAGGCACTAATCAAGACAAAGCCAAAAAAATACTGGTTTCATAGCCGTCTGCTTCGGCCTCTGGCTATGTAATAAACATACCTATAAAGCCCAAGGCTCTCTTCTCAAAGATGCCTAATTTTTCATGCTAAATTTCAACTTTAAAAATGTTCTCAAGCCAAAATTCCTCTGTATAAGCCATCAAAATAGATTACGGTAGCATTAATACTTAATTGTTTGGTTTTTAAACTTTTGTTTGAATGTGTGCCGTACTCAATTGAGAGGTCTGATATAGACGTAAAAATGCCAAAGATTGACTGTGTAAAAGGTTATTGTTTATGGGATGCCGATTGAAAGTTTTTCTAAGTGAAGAAGAAAAGCTAACTCTAGAAGAGTTAAGAAAAGCTAAAGATATTCCTCAACGTACCAAGGATCGTGCCCAAGTTTTACTGTTGAATGCTCGTGGTTTAAAAAATGAGCAAATAGCTAAAGGCTTGAACTGGGCGATTTCAACAGTACGCCAAACCCTTCATCGCTGGGAAAAGTTGGGGTTAGCAGGCTTATGGGATGCTCCTGGTCGAGGCGGAAAGCCGCGATATTCGGAATCAGATTTGATTTATCTAGAAAATTGCTTAGCTCAAGAGCCAAAGGCTTATAATTCTCAAGAACTAGCAAAAAAATTGGCGTCCGATCGTCAAGTAAATTTAAGTGCAGATCGGCTGCGACGGGTACTTAAAAAAAGGCGAAGGAAGTTTGCAAATACACCCGCACAACTCCAGAAACAAAATAATTAAAAAGAAGAATTCAGAATCGGCAGAGAACTCTGAGTGATGGTTTGGGCCGCTCAGAGTTTGGAGAATTAGAATCAAATAGTGAGGAATTGAGCAGATCGAAAGTTGGCACAGGATTGGGTAGCGATCGCAGATCTTTACTACAAGCACAGTAACAGTCAAACTCAAGAGGCGATCGTTACTCGTTTGCCAAACCTAAGTTATACCAATCCGCAATACCCCCTGCATCAACAAGCAAGCTACGCAATTCAGAAAATTAGATGCAGCTAGACTTTCCTGATTCAGATCTGTTGCCTCATTTTGGAGAATCGCTACATATAGTTCTGTTCAGACACTAAAAAACAAAATCCACCTAGATATGAATTTATCAGGTGGATTTGTTAGTTGTTCTGTTAGTGGATCCGAGCAGAGTCGAACTGCTGTCCAAATTGGGTATTGACCCCCCGCTCATTCACAGGTTTAGCCTATCTGACCCTCAAGGCGGGAATCGTTCATTATCCCGAACGTAGGATGCTTTGGTTTAATCTTAGCCAGCAAGCCAACCAGAGAACGCTTGCTAGAGCATCCGTTGGGGTTTGTCCCTAGCCCTTAACGGAGTCGGACTAAAGACGCTCGAACCTGTAAGAGGTGTTTTAGGCTGCTACTAGAGCTTCCCGACGAGCAAATTTTACGATGTTATTCGCATTTACTTTTGTTTTGAGCCTTTGATTTCCGAGAGATGACTCGCTCTCGACCTGAATCACAGAGCAGCGTTCGCCAACCTGTCGAAACCGTGACGGACCCATGCGCTTTATATTCCTATTATAGTAATAAAATATGCGATTTTTAATTCCTGTAGATCGATTAACAGTTAACTTTACCAAATTAGACGCTTCGTTAACTTTAGAGCCTGAGAACTACTAATGCCATACTCAACAAACTCTCGCTGATGCCCCCGTCTAAAGGCACTGCTTTTAGAGGCAATGTTGGTTGAAGCAAGAATCCCTGCGGTTCTACGGTGGGGAGTTCTCAAATTTTCCCCTGTGCCCGAAGATAATCTAAAACTGTTTCTACACATTGATTTACAGTTTCTTTATGAGTTTTAAGAATTATATCTGGGTTTAAAGGCGGTTCATAAGGAGAAGAAATTCCAGTAAATTCAGCAATCTCTCCAGCTAGAGCTTTTTTATACAAACCTTTAATATCTCTTGTAATACAAACTTCCAAAGGAGTATCAACAAAAACTTCGATAAAATTGGGTATTTCAAGTTTTAGTTGTTCGCGGGCATCACGATAGGGAGAAATTAAAGCCACAACGGTATTAATGCCGTGTTTATTTAAAAGTCCACAAATAAAACCAACTCTGGCAACATTGGTATTTCTATCTTCACGAGAAAAACTTAAACCTTTAGAAAGATTAGTGCGGATGACATCACCATCTAAATATTCACACGTAACTGATAATTGCTCTAATGCTTTGGTTATTTCTATTCCTAAAGTTGACTTTCCTGCCCCAGACAATCCAGTTAACCAGCAAGTGAAACCAAATGATTTCAAGCTATTCATATTTTACAAAGTATATTATGACAATGGAAATATTCAATTTGATTTGACGTGCGATCGCCAGCCCTCTATCTAACATAATTTAACCAGCGATCGCCACTACATTGACAACTATTTCGGGAATATTTTCTCCATCCAAAAATATTCAGTTACCCTACTCAAGCCAACTTTCTTGGGCGTAGGTTCTTCAACCAGCCTAACCAACGTCAGGTTTTTGTCTCTAACGCCAAGTCTATTGTTTTATAATTACAGTAGTTTTCATCTATCTTGACCACAATCTTGTTTCTTGCTTAACGTCAAATAAAAATAATATGGTTCATTTGCCAGAAAATCGCTGTAAAATATCCTTTTACGAAAATTGATTAATTAGAATAATGAACGCTGATTTGAGTAATGGCTACGAGCGAAATATTTTGATTCAAGCTATACATACTGCTGTCAAAGGCAGAGCTAGATATAAAGTAAGTGGACTGAAGCATTCTCAAAGTTTAAAAAACTACTTAGTATCAAGGTTATCACAGGAGAAAATAATTGGCCAATTTCAAGTCAATAATTTGACCGGAAATGTTCTAGTAATTTTTAATCAAGATTTGAGTCCAAATGCGATCGCTTTAATTCTCCAAAATATTGTCTTAGATTACACAAAAAAATTTAATAAACTACTTATACCAAAACTTGATATCAACGAAAAGGCTAAAAATTTACCTATATATACAGTAAACAATCACCTTATTGAATTATCTGGAGCTATTTTTTCCCTAGCTCTTTGTAGTGCATTGTTGCACAGATATGGTCTCGATCGCAGTATTTTGCTAGCAATCCAAAAGCTGCATACTCCACTTCTCGATCGGGTCATTGTTGGTATAACTTTTTTTGGCGAACCACTGGTTTTACTATTAATTAGTTTAGGAGTAGAAATTAATTTGTTATATAATGAGCGTCGCTGGCAAGCAACTACTTTGGGTATAGCTACCAGTGGTGCAATGGTTTTAATGGCGTTGCTAAAAGTACTTTTTGGTAGAGCGCGTCCAACACTGTGGAAGTGGATTATTAATGTCGGCCACCCCAGCTTTCCCAGCGGTCACGCCATGCTCTCTTTAGTAGTCTATGGCCTCATAGCCTACCTTTTTGCCAAGCAATACCCTCAATGGCAAAAGCAAATTTTCACGTTGACTGCTATTTTAATTCTTGCTATCGGTTTTAGTCGGCTTTATCTAGGTGTTCACTGGCCTACTGATGTCTTCGTTGGTTATGCTGTAGGTTTATTATGCTTAGTGGTCTGTATAATTACCTTACAATTAGAACAAAAATATCTTGCTTCTCGGTAAATTTATTGTCGATTAATTCAAGGCGATCGCGAATCATTTATTAATCAAATCAAAAAGAAGAATTAATCTTCAATTTATCTTGCTTTTGCCTATTGCCCTCCACCAAGTTCAGTAATTCTTCTGTTTTATATGTATACTTTGTTGTGAATTTAACATTATGTTTACAATTAGTGCATTCCAATTAGCTAAACTTCACATTTTAGAGTAGAATTTATTTCTTCACGGTTAATCGAGAAATATAGCATTTATCTTCATTATTTCTTAAATGCGATTTCATTGATTATACCATTGTAGTAACAGCATAAAAAACTGATATTAGAGAAGTACCTGCAAAAACATAGTTTGTTGAATCATGAATAAAAAATGGGCTGTTAAACGATTTACAATCAATCTGGCATCAGAAGAGGCACAGAAGCTTGAGCAATACTGCTCAACCACAGGTAGACCAGCAACCGATGTCATTCGCGAGTTAATTCGCTCTCTTTCTACTAATGAGGAAAAACTTTCTCAAAAATAGAGTGTATTTGTTGAGCTAAGCAATAGGCAATAGGAAAGATTAATTGCAAAATTTAAAGCCTCTCCCCTGATAGGGGAGAGGCTTGGATACTTTTGCCTTCAGCATAGCTAGCTGCTTCCTGCCTTCTACTTATAATTTTTAGAGTTATGGATACAGTTAAACTCACAGAAAAATTTGAATCAGCTTTAGTCTATGCAACTCGTCTTCATGCCAATCAAACACGCAAAATTAGCGGCGTTCCTTACATATCACATTTACTGAGTGTAGCAGCTTTGGTAATAGAAGCTGGCGGAAGTGAGGAAGAAGCGATCGCAGCTTTGTTACATGACAGTATCGAAGACCAAGGCGGTAAAGTCACCCGTGAAGATATCCGCCAACATTTTGGTGAAACAGTAATAGCAATAATCGATGGTTGTACGGAGTGGGATACACCTCCTAAACCCCCCTGGCTAGAACGGAAACAACGGTATTTAGAAAACCTGCGCCATGCATCGCCATCTGTAAAGCTGGTATCTTTAGCAGACAAATTGCATAATGCTAGATCCTTATTAGCAGATTTGCAACAACGGGGAGATGCCGTTTGGGTTGAGTTTAATAATGGTAAAGAAAAGGCTTTTTGGTTTTACCAATCATTAATTGAAATCTATCGTCAAACAGATAATTATTGGATGACAAAAGAACTCGAACGAGTTGTTAACGAATTACAATCAAGTTAACTTGTTTGAGTTCGTCTGGTTTAATTTAAAAAAAGAAAAAATATGTATTTCGAAACGCGCAGCGCAAGAAATACTATATCCGTATTGAATCCCCATTATTTATGAGGTTTCCCTTCAGCATAGCTGCCCTCTCAAATTAGTCTTTCTAAATCTAAATCTGATGCTATTTGAGCAAGCTTCTCTAAATCAGTGGGATTGTCTACATAAGGTAAGCACCCTAAAACTGGCGTGTTAGTTAACGATCGAATCAAATCTGGTGGTGTCCAGTCGGCTATCTCTGCATCTGAACGTGGCTGTACGCAGTTCAACACAATGCCTACCAGATGTACGCGCGATTGTCTAGCTAATGCCACATTCGCCACAGCAGCAGCGATCGCTCCTAATCTCACGGGTACTACCAATACTGTTGGTAAACGCCATTCTGCGGCTAGATCGGCCACTGTCAATTCATCTGTGACTGGCGAACCCAAGCCACCCAAGGCTTCTATTAGCACAAAATCCCGCTGCGATCGCAATTTAGACAAGGCTTGCCACACCAAGGCTAAATCTACTTGGCGATTTTCTCGTGCTGCGGCGATGGGAGGAGCGAGCGGTGCTTGAAAATACAAAGGTGTAATTTCTTCTGGAGATTGTTCTAAGGCGAATAAATTTTCGTACCATTCGCGATCGCCAATTCCTGATTGAATCGGTTTCATGATTCCCCAGCTACGCTGCGGGTAATGCTTTTGCCAATAGGCTGCTAAAGCTGTGGTTAAAACAGTTTTACCAGCCTCCGTATCAGTTCCAGTAATCAATAATGCGTTCAACAATGATTGCTAAATACTTAACTAACGTTTTTATCAAGAGCAGATTCAGTGAAGTTGAAAACCAAACACAGAGCTTGTTTTACTTTTGAATTCTGCTGTAGTTATTAGTGATGATATCAACACTAATAACTAATAAATCATTTTAGTACAATTTCAACAATTAAATTCATCACTCGTTGATTCTACGATCTTATACAGCAAGCGAATTTTTCCGCTATCCAATCCAAAATCCTCTCGTTTTTAGGGCGAAATTGTCGGATCGGGAATTGGTGTGGGTGTGCTATCAATCAACGGGTTATTATTTTGATTATTGTTTCCTGTCTCTGGAGTTGGAATTGGTGTTGGTATTGGTGTGGGAATTGGTATTAATGTTTGTGTAGGAATTGGTGCCGGAGTTTCTATTGGAGTTGGCGTTGGTGTAAGTGTGGGTGTTGGCGTTGGGGTTGGCGTTGGTGTAAGTGTGGGTGTTGATTGAATAAGTTTTTGTAATCCAATATTGAGATTATAATTACTTTCAGTAACTTCTGGAGGCAGAGTTAACTCAATAGTGTATACGCCAGGAACTAGCAATGTACCTTCATAAGATCTAACTCGCACAGCATTATTATCAATTGGTTGTTGATTGGGATTTAATACTGTTAGTAAAACACTGCTTCCTGCTTCAACAAATGTACTTAACTTGTCTCCTTCCTGGGCAACAAAAGTATAGCGGTTGATTTGATTTGTTTTGAGAGTACTTGTAACTGCGGTGGCGTTAAATGCTCCCAAATTCAAAGGCTTAGTAGATATAACAGGTTGTTCTTCAGTAGGTGTGGGTGTGGGCGTGGGTGTGGAGGTGAATGTAGTGCCGCCAGAAATTACTGGGGAAGGAAAATTTTGGGGAAGCGTCTTGTCTGGTTGTGGTTTTGATTGGCTGCGAATCGAACTTACTAGTGCCCAAGAACCAAATCCCGCTAAGATAACTACAGCACCACCAATTGCAGCGATCGCTAAGGGATTATCCAAGACTGAGCTAGTCTGGCTTGGTGGAATTACAGGAGCAGGTTTTTTTGGCGAAGCTGCTGGAGATACCAAATCAGGCCGACCGCCCACAGCCATTGTCTGTAACTGAGAAAAATCAGGGGTAGGGGCGCTAGGTTGCTGTAAAGATTGTAATGCTTGGGATACATCAGCAGCAGTTTGGTAGCGATCGCTGGGAATATGATTTAACATTCGATTCAAAATCTGGGCAAATCCTGGCTTTACTTGTGCCCAACGCTGCCAATTCCAAGTTAATTGATTTTCATCAAATAAATCTCTTGGTTCTTTACCAGTCAGCAAAACAATCGCACTCACCGCTAATGCATACAAATCACTACTAGGATACGCTCCTCCTGTTTGTACTTGTTCGCTCGGAGAGTAGCCTAATTTTCCTACACTAGTTACTGGCATTACGCTATCTGGCGATTGTAAACGCGTTGCCAGTTCTTTTACCACTCCAAAGTCAATTAATACAGGCTTGCCATCGCTATCTCGCAAAATAATATTTTCTGGCGAGATATCCCGGTGAATAATTCCTCGACTATGAATATGCTCTAAAACAGGCAACAAAGACTGAATTAATCCAAATACTTCTGCTTCGGTGAAAGTTTCACCCACAGCTTGCTTCTCGGTCAGCAAACTTCGGTAAGTCTGACCTGCAACGTAGTCTTCCACCAAAAATAACCGTTGGTCTTGCTCAAATCTTTCCCGGAATTTTGGCACTTGTGGGTGTTCGATTTGATACAAAATAGCTGCCTCTCGGTGAAAAAGCTCTTGTGCCTTTTCCCAAGCCCCAGCCTCCATTGCTGTTGGAATCAATTCCTTAATCGCGCAAAGTTCGTTAAAGCGTCTTTGGTCTTCTGCCAGATAGGTTCTACCAAATCCCCCCTGTCCGAGAATTTGAATTATCCGGTAACGGTTTTGCAAGACAGTGCCAACTGTAATTGGTGATTGCATGATCGAATAATTGAGTTGTAATGGCAACTGAGGAGTAGGTCACCGACAAAGATTAAGTCCAAGTGGCGACAGACAGTTACATGCAGCGATATTCTACCTTACCAAAACGGATTTTACGTTGACTGATGAACGCCAGTGGCTTCAACGGGGAGCCACTGCGTTGGGCGGCTTTGCCGACTTGTTCGCGCAGCGTCTCCGACAGGAGAAGCAAGTGGCGTGGGAACCCCAACGCGAGTTCTTCATGAGGGAAACCTCTAAGACCACACTTGCTCCGCAACACACTGGCTCCTGATGATTGATAATTGATGACTGTTAAGCGTTAACCATCAACATCTGAATTTCGTTAAATACGCGTATTTTCGGTTTTTATTGTGTTAATTAGAACTTAAAATTAAATCTGGCAGTTTATTTATTTGCGGTTAAAATCGTAGAATATAATACAATACCCTCTGAACACTTAGTCACAAGGCTTCTTCTATCTTTGAAAAATTTCAATATCACTTAAGTTGTAAATACTTTGCTCTCAGTTATAAATGAGGTAGTTAGAACAATCTATCTATCGCACCAATCTTTGAGGGATTAGGGTTATTTACCTCAATACCAAAAAAATTCAACTAGTATATCTAGTGGGGCGACTTGACTGATTACCACAAAAGGTATCAAGAGTTTGTGAGCCAAGAAAATTAGACAATTACCAAATGATAATTTTATGGAAAAATGTTTAAATTTTGTATGGAAGCTTCAATAAAACTCACAGATGTTTTTTTAGGCTATTTCTTGGTTAAATCTATAAAATCTCTAATGATAATATTGCTATGAATGCACATCGAGGATCTGCTGTGCTCAGTTCTGCAACTTTCAAAGTAGAAGCATCTGCAATAAGACTGACTGATAATCATCGCCTGCGGCTGTTTTCTGGTTCTGCCAATCTCCAACTGTCTCAAGAAGTCTCTCGTTACCTGGGCATGGACTTGGGGCCAATGATCCGCAAAAGATTTGCGGATGGAGAACTTTACGTTCAAATTCAAGAATCGATTCGGGGTTGTGATGTCTATTTAATCCAGCCATGCTGTCAACCCGTAAACGATCACTTGATGGAATTATTGATTATGGTTGATGCTTGTCGTCGAGCTTCTGCACGACAAGTAACCGCTGTAATTCCCTACTATGGATACGCCCGCGCCGATCGCAAAACAGCAGGACGAGAATCAATAACCGCCAAGCTAGTTGCTAACTTGATCGCAGAAGCAGGTGCTAACCGCGTTCTAGCAATGGATTTGCACTCGGCTCAGATTCAGGGCTATTTCGACATACCCTTTGACCATGTTTACGGTTCACCAGTATTGTTAGATTATCTAGCAAGCAAACAACTGCCCGACCTTGTGGTTGTTTCTCCAGATGTTGGCGGTGTTGCAAGAGCTAGAGCATTTGCCAAAAAACTCAATGATGCCCCACTAGCAATTATTGACAAACGCCGTCAGGCACACAACGTTGCAGAAGTCTTAAATGTGATTGGCGATGTTAAAGGCAAAACCGCAGTCTTAGTGGATGATATGATCGACACCGGCGGTACAATTGCCGAGGGAGCGCGACTACTACGTGAAGAAGGAGCGCGTCAGGTATATGCCTGTGCTACTCATGCAGTGTTCTCTCCACCTGCTGTGGAGCGGTTATCCAGTGGCTTGTTTGAAGAAGTCATCGTCACAAACACAATTCCCATACCAGAAAGCAACCGCTTTCCACAACTAGTGGTACTGTCGGTGGCTAATCTTTTAGGAGAAACTATCTGGCGAATTCATGAAGATACTTCAGTCAGCAGCATGTTCCGCTAGTCAATAAAATACTTTCATTGACGTTAAAGGCATGAAGAATGAAGTCTAAAAACTTTATTCATCTTTCGTAGGGGCACAGCACTGCTCATACGTGTCAACTTAAGCTCAAACTGTTGCCCCACAGCCGTTTTACCCCACCCCTAACCCCTCCCCTTGGCAAGGGGAGGGGAGGTTTTGCGTCAGCAAAGCCGGGGTGGGGTAACGCGGATCTTGATGGTAAATGAGTAGAACTCGCTCATCACCTTTCTATAAGGGTTTCACGTTAAGTTGACACCAATGAGCACTGCTGTGCCCCTACACCCAGGGTCTATTTACCATCAAATAAGATTAATAAAAGCCTGAAACAACCTATGCACATGAACGCACATCATGATTAATTTGTACAGTGCGTAAGTCCTAATTTTTTGGATTTCCCTAAGCCCTGTTGTTAATTAAAATTTCAAATCATCTGTGCATTTTAAATTTTTAAGTTTAGATTTCTTCCAGAGATTGCTGTGATTTAAGTTGAGAACCTATTAAAGGAACTTTTGGTGCGAGAAAAAACCCGATCAAACTAGCAAACAGGATTGGCGTAAAAGGGCTAAAATTAGTCAATTTTGATAACAACAAAGTTGTACTTATCGGTGTGCGTGTCACCGCTGCATTGATAGCTGCCATTGTACAAATCATAGCTAGTGCAGGATTCAAGCCTGGAATTAAAATTGCAATTGCTTTACCAATACAAGCACCAGTAAAAAATAAGGGAATAATGAAACCACCACGCCACCCACCAGTAACTGTGATGCTGATGGATGCCATTTTACCCAAGGCTAAAATTAACAAAAAAACAACTGAGAAATTAGCGGTTAGGACTGATTCTAATTCTTCATGTCCAAAAAAGCGGGTTAGGGGTAAGAAGGCTGCCAAAATACCTAAGCCTAATCCTGCTAATGTGGTGCGTACATAAACCGGGCCGGGAACCATCGCTAAAAGTTTGCCACAGCCGCGAAAAATGGCCATAAAAATCCAACCTGCAACAGCACCGATGATTCCAAACAGGATAGCCAAAGCAAAATCATCGATGTTCTGTAAATTGTATTGGGGAAAATGCCAGGTGGGGCCAATTCCCAAACGGGTGATGAAGGCAAATACTAAATAACTAGCGCAACTAGAAACGATCGCTGGCATTAAAGCTTCGTAGTATTCGACGATATGCTGATGATGGAGTATTTCTAAGGCAAACATCGCCCCACCTAATGGTGCGCCAAACAAAGCGGTAAAGCCAGCCGCCATCGCTGCTAAACTCGTGGATCTCAGTTCTTCGCCCTCAAGACCCAGGCGATCGCCTACCCATGTCCCAAAAGATCCTGTAACCTGTACTAATGGCGCTTCCGGCCCTGCACTACCCCCAGCAGCGATACTCACCAACGAAGCGAGAATCATCGCCGGATTTTTTCGTGCATCCAAACGTCCGCCACGAAAATGGATATTATCGACAATGACAGCAATTTCCCCTGGGTTGCCTAAAAAATGAATTACCAAGCCAACAATTAATCCAGCTATTGGCATAACTATTAACAGACTCAAACCCTCAAATCTTCCTAGTTGGTGAGTCATCAGTTCCAAAACATTCCAGTACAAACTAGCAAATAGACCACAAACAGTCCCCACTACTACCCAACGTAAAACCCACCGGGAAATGAAAAGAGGATTACGTCTTACCAGTCCAAAAAGTTGCAAAAACTTCCAGCGCTGAGTTTGGTTTGTGGGAGTACGGTTATTTGGTAGCACTGCTCATTTCCTAACTTAAATAATCAAATGTTATAGTTTTTTGACATTTATTATAGTAATGTAATCTGAGTTCAAAATGTACAAATACAAAAAAAACATCAAAAATTATATCATTATACTTTTAGATAGACAGCATTTAGAACTTTAGTACATCGCCAGATAGATAAATTTGTGATGTAAATTTATTAAATTAACTCAAGGATATGATATTTCAATTAGGAGTTAATTTGATAATGCCAGAGAATCCTGGATTAGGAGAAGAGGCGCTAAATAAAGCAGCAAAAATAGGATTATCTAGCCAATTAGATGAAGTAGAAAATTTAGATGTAAATATCAAAACCGATCCGCTGAAAGCGGTTCAGGGTCAGGTAGATGAAGTCAAAATTGAAGGCGAAGGTCTAGTAATACAAAAAGACCTCCGTATGGAGGAATTAGAAATGCAAATGACTAGTGTTGCCATCAATCCTCTGAGTGTAGCTTTTGGGAAAATTGAACTTACAAAACCTACTGAAGCTAATACACGAGTTGTTTTAACCGAAGCTGACATCAACCGCGCCTTCAACTCGGAATATGTGCGATCGCAACTACAAAATCAAAAAATCCAGGTTAACGGCGAACAGAGGACTATTGAACCGCAACATGTAGACTTTCGACTGCCTGGCGATGGAAAAGTAGCGCTCAATGCCAACATTAAATTAGCAGAAACAGGCGAGAATCAACAAGTTGCTTTTTCAGCAGTACCGACCATTAGTGCTAATGGAAAAAGTGTTTCGCTGGAAAATGTTGAATATGGCGAAAGTGAAGAAATATCGCCAGAGTTTACAAAATCTTTGATAGCTCAAACCAGCGAAATTCTGAATTTGAGCAACTTTGATTTGGAGGGGATTAACCTACAAGTTAACCAACTAAAAGTAGAAGTAGGTAAACTCACCTTGCAAGCCCAAGCTTATGTAAAACAAATTCCTTCTGGTTAGAAATCAAGTAAGAATTCTGAATTATGAATTATGAATTCTTACAAAATAGACACTTATTAACTCAGGTTACTAATAATGGAAACTACAGAAAGAACCGAAACAAGTTCAACACCTTTTCCAAATATCCCACCAGTTATTGAAAGTAACGATAGTGAATATCGTGATACTGGCGTACCTAGCACTGTGGCGATCGCCGGACATCCCTTACACCCCTTGAGTGTAATTTTCCCCATCGCCTTTTTAGCCTTAGCCTTGGGAACCGATTTTGGCTACTGGTTAACTCGCGATTTCTTCTGGGCTAGGGCTTCGATATGGTTGATCGGACTGGGGTTAGGTGGAGGCGTCCTTGCAGCTGCGATCGGTTTGAGTGACTTTTTGAAAATCGAACGAGTCCGCAAACGTAGCGCCGGTTGGATACACTTGATACTTAACGTTTCTATTCTAGTCTTAACATTGGTCAACTTCCTCCTACGTTTGGGCGACGCCGAAGCCCGAATCCTACCTTGGGGATTGCTTCTCTCCCTAGTTGTTGGTACTCTCACTAGCGCTTCTGGCTGGTTCGGCGCTGAACTCTCATATCGCCACAAAATCGGTGTAGTCGGTGCGGGTAGTCGAAGATATCCATAAATGGCGGCTGGGGACTGGGGACTGGGAAATGGGCAGTAAGGAATAGGGAAGAGATTGGGAATTGGGTATTGAGTATTGGCTAGAATTGAGTCCCTAATCCCCAGTCGCCAATCCCCAATCCCCAGTCCCTCCCACAGAGGCTAAAATTTTGCTTAGTCTCTAAAGGTTTCAAAAAATGGGCCGCAATCAAAAACAAACAATATATATTCTTCTCTCTATACTCATCGTTGTACCGATGGGTTTTTTCTTTAAGTATTACACTGGCCCTGGCTATAAGTGGTTTAATGATTACGGAGGAGATATCGCTTACGAAATATTTTGGTGTCTGTTTGGATTTTGGTTTTTTAGAAGTCGAGCAGCAGTAATCCAAATTCCAATATGGGTTTTTGTCATCACCTGTATAATAGAATTTTTGCAACTTTGGCATCTACCACTATTAGATGAAATTCGCGCCACCTTCATAGGTAAATTGTTACTTGGTACTACCTTTGTTTGGTGGGATTTTCCTCATTACTTATTGGGTTGTATTTTAGGTTGGTTCTGGCTGCAACAATTACAAAAAATCGGTTATGCAAAAAAAAGTCAAAGTTAAACCTAACTCCAAACAGCAAAAAATATTAGAACAATCTGATGATAGCCTGATTGTATATTTAAAATCGCCCCCAGTTGATGGCAAGGCTAATCAAGAGTTAATTAAGCTTTTAGCAGAGAAATTTGGTGTAGCTAAATCTGATATTACAATTAAGTCTGGTTTGTCCTCTCGACAAAAACTTATTGAAATTGACACCGCTATGTAGTGCTGACTATCTTAATCTTTAGTTCTTCGCTGCTTGGTAAAACTTCATGTAATTTAATGTATCACTTGATGCGACTGTAAATCGAGAGGTACAAGCTTGGAAAAGAGAATTTTTAAAATTCTATATCTTTGTGTATATCCTTAATACTAATATACCTGGGCTGAGCTTTGACTTTTTCTATCCAAGCTTGGATAGCAGGAAATTGTGTTAAATCAAACCCACCTTCATCAGCTACATGAGTGTAAGCGAACAAGGCAATATCAGCGATTGTGTAACGTTCTCCTACAAAAAAAGTATGATAGCTTAAATGTTTTTCTATCAAGTTAAGTGCTGCATAACCTGGTTCTCGTTTTTGCTTTAAAGCTTCACTATATTCTTCAGCTTTACCTAAAATAGAAATCCAAAATCTTGATGGGGCAATAAAAGGTTGATAGCTGTGTTGTTCAAAAAATAACCATTGGAGGACTTGCGATCGCAAGAAGCGATCGTAGGGTAAAAATTCTGTACCTTCACTCAAATAAACCAATATAGCATTTGACTCTGCCAAATATTTTCCTGGCTCAATTTCCAGAACTGGAATCTTGCCGTTGGGATTTTTACTTAAAAATTCTGGCGTTCGAGTCTCGCCTTTCAATATGTTAACCTCTACCCTCTCAAAAGGCACACCTAGTTGTGTCAATAAAAGACGTATCTTGTAAGCATTACCAGAAGGTAAAAAATCGTACAAACGCAGTAGTTCCATGTTAAAATACAATAACGAATGTGTTGATAACTAAGGGTTCAAAATACAGTATCTTACCAAAATATTTTACAAGAACCGGATAATTTCTTTTATATTTAACTTCTGACTATGAAAGAAAATCATCCCCAAAAATAAAAAAAGTATTATTTATTTCTAGATTGAGATGTTTAATTTATTCAGCGATCGGGAATAAAAGTATGTGTGGAAGATTTACGCTAAACCAGTCAGTAGAAGCTTTAGCTAAAGTTTTCGATGTTCAGGAACTTCCGGATTTAGCAGCCGAATATAACATTGCACCTACGCAAAAAGTAGCATCAGTGTTACAAAATCCTGAAAGTAAAAAGCGTGAATTTCAGCAGTTGCATTGGGGGTTAATTCCTTCATGGGCAAAAGATCCGGGAATAGGCGCAAAAACGATCAATGCCAGGGCGGAAACTGTTGCTGAAAAACCCGCTTTTCGGTCAGCTTTTAAAAATCGCCGCTGTTTAGTGCTAGCTGATGGGTTTTATGAATGGCAACGTCAACAAGGCAAGAAGCAGCCATTTTATTTTCGTCTCCAAGATGGGCAACTCTTCGCTTTTGCAGGTTTGTGGGAGAGATGGCACTCGCCTACCAACGAAGAAATAATTTCTTGTACAATTTTGACAACAGCAGCCAACGAATTACTCCAACCAATCCACGAACGGATGCCAGTAATTCTAGACCCACAAGATTACGATTTATGGCTAGATTCCCAAGTGCAAACGCCCCAAACCCTACAACAGCTATTGCGTCCTTATCCAGCCCAAGCCATGACTGCTTATGCAGTCAGCACCTTAGTAAACAACTCTCGGCATAATAGTCGGGAATGCATTATGCCGATTAGTGGGGGCTAGGGACTGGGGACTGGGGACTAGAGGCTGGGGACTAGGACTGTATACTATGGACTAGAGAAGAATTTTCATAACGCCCAGTCGCCAGTCGCCAATACCCATTCCCCAATCCCCCCAATACGCAATACCGAGAGACAACTATGCCAAGAACGCAAAAAAACGATAACTTTATTGACAAATCTTTTACAGTCATGGCGGATATCATTCTGAAGATCCTGCCAGCCAACAAAAAAGCTAAAGAAGCCTTTGTATATTACCGAGATGGCATGTCAGCCCAAGCAGAAGGAGAATATGCCGAAGCTCTGGAATACTATGAAGAAGCGTTAACACTAGAGGAAGACCCCAACGATCGCGGCTACATTCTCTACAATATGGGGCTAATCTATGCCAGCAACGGCGACCACAACAAGGCTTTAGAGTTATATCACCAAGCAATTGAGTTAAACCCACGTATGCCCCAAGCCTTGAACAACATCGCCGTGATTTATCATTACCAAGGCGAAAAAGCAAAAGAAGCTGGAGATAACGACGGTGGGGAAGCACTGTTTGACCAGGCCGCAGACTATTGGATTCGAGCCATTCGCATGGCTCCCAATAACTACATTGAAGCTCAAAACTGGTTGAAGACTACAGGGCGATCGCAAATTGACGTATTCTTCTAAAAGTGAAAAAAAGTGAGGAGTTAGGAGTTATAAATTATGACTAATTCACTCCTAACTCCTAACTCCTAACTCCTAACTCCTAACTCCTAACTAAAAAAATATGATTGACCAAGAACAAGTCCACAAAGTAGCTAATCTTGCTCGTTTAGAGTTAACTCCAGAAGAAGAAGAACAATTTACCAATCAATTGGGAAGTATTCTCGATTATATTCAACAACTCAACGAACTCGATGTTAGTGATGTGCCTCCAACAACACGGGCAATAGATGTAAGTAATATTACGCGAGAAGATGAGTTGCAACCCTATCCTGACCGTGAAAGCATCCTCAACAGCGCCCCCGAACAAGAAGGCGAATTTTTCAAAGTACCAAAAATCCTCAACGCTGAGTAGTCTAAAGCTATTCTGATTTGTGACTCCTACTGTATAAGTTAATATTATTCAGGTGTCGCAAAAAAAACATTGCTCTTGCCAAAATCGCCGTGATAAAGTACAAATACTGAAATCTACGACACACCTATAGTGTCTAAGTGGATTAATAGGGTTATGAAATTATTTTTCACAAGGAGTTAGGTGTTTCTTTTTTGCCACCTAATTTTTGAAGATTAATTTTATAGCTCTATCTCAACTTACATTTGTATGAGCCAATGTGTTGGTTTCGCTATTAATTATGTGAATCCTGTACAGAGCAATTCTGACACCAGGGATTGACGTGTTTAACTAGCAAAGTTCTAACACAGAAACGTGATTCATACATATTTCGTTTGCGTCTTGGGTTCCTAATGCCATTAGGGCACTCATTGTCACAACAATTTCACAGCAAACAAATTTAATTTATGAATACAACGCTCTCGTGACTCAAACATTTTAAAAAGCCTATTAGTTGTCAAAAAAATCAGTAGATGTTGTATTTGTGTGTGAGGAATAAATGTGAATCACGAGCAATTAAGATCCATTGCAAGAGGCAGTTTGTTGTGCTTAGTTACAGGTTTAATTTCACTAAAAGTATATCCTACGCTTGCCAATCCTACTGAGACACAGCCTAATTTTAGTATTGATAATCAATCTCCAAAAACTGATGCCATTGGTCAAGTCAACTCTGTATCTCAATTATCTGATGTTAGACCAACAGACTGGGCTTTTCAAGCATTACAATCTGTAGTCGAACGTTATGGTTGCATTGCCGGATATCCTGACAGCACATACAGAGGAAACCGTGCATTAACTCGTTACGAATTTGCTGCTGGTTTGAATGCTTGCCTAGACAGAATCAACGAAAGGATTGCTTCCACTACTGGTGATTTAGTTACTAAAGAAGATTTAGTAACTCTGCAAAAACTCCAAGAAGAATTTACAGCTGAATTAGCAACATTACGCGGTCGTGTAGATGCCTTAGAAGGTCGCACAGCCACCCTAGAAAAACAACAGTTTTCTACTACCACTAAACTCAATGGTGAAGCGATTTTATCTTTAGCAGCAGCCACTGGTGGAGAACCAGGTAGTGAAGATGCCAATGTTATCTTTAATAATCGTGTGAGGCTAAATCTCACCAGTAGCTTTAATGGCACTGACTTATTAATTATTGGACTCCAAGCTTACAACTTTAGAGCTACTGATTCACTTTATAGTCGGGGGACGATTCAAGGACAATTATTGCCAAATTCGAGTTTGTTGGGCGCAGGTTCAACTAAGTTAAGCTTTGAGCCGGAATTTCCTGGTTTTAGTCCTCAGACATTGCAAGCTGATGCCGGAGTTAATTCAGTTAGTCTTTACAAGCTAGCGTATGTCTTACCCTTGTCCCAACAATTTGCCGTATTTGCCGCCACAAATGCAGAGATTACAGATGTGTTTCCTGCCATTACCCCCTACGCCAGCGATAGCCAAGGAGCAATTTCTCGATTTGCAGGCTATAACGCTGCTGTACGAATTACTGGGGGTACTTCTGGCAGTGGTTTACTTGCAGGCGCTGGTTTTTTGTGGAATCCTTCAAAACAAGTAGGACTTGGAGTTATATACGGGAATGGAACATCATCTTTGCCCCAAGATCTGGGTCTTTTGAACACACCTTTGGGAGGAGGTTTCTTTAGCGGTACAGGAGCAGTTGCAGCACAACTTACCTTGAAACCAATTTCAAGTCTTGATATTGGGATCAACTATGCACACAGTTACCACGAAATCAACATTTTAGGCACAGGTCTGAGTAGCGCCGATATTGCTTCAATTCGGTTTGCTCCCAATGCAGGACAGCTGGGACAGGTGGGTGGTAGTGCCACACTAGCAATTCTGAATGAGCCTATCAAGGTTGATTCTGTTGGTGCAACGGCAACCTGGCGATTTACTCCTCAAACTTCTTTGTCTGTATCGGGCGCTTTGCTTTTTGCCAATTTGTCAAATGTAGATGCTTCTACAACCTTTAGTAGCTGGTCAGCTGGATTGCATGTTAAAGACATCTTCGGTAGAGGAAATGCAGCCGCAGTGATTTTTGGACAGCCGCTTTACCGACAGTCTACCGGCGGAATTGCTATCCGTCCCGAAGATACAACTCCTTATCATTTAGAAACTTTCTTTAACTACAGAGTTAATGACAATATCAGCATTACCCCCGGCGTATTTTGGCTATTCAACCCCGAAGGATTTAGCGCTAACGACACAACAGTTGTAGGGGTACTACGTACCACTTTGACTTTCTAATACGGGCATGGGGCAAAGGGCAAAGGGGAAAAGAAAGATCCCTCCTTTTCCCTTTTCCCTTTTACCTTTCCCCAAGGCGTTGCCATCTCCCTGCACTTCCCCATCTCTTCATCTCCCCATCTACCACTCCCCTCAAACGAAAGAGAAAGCTCTTCCGGAATTTTTACGGTTATAACAGAAGACAAGAGTAGGATAAACTGGCTTTTGAATACACCAAAAGTTCATCAGCGATTTGATTTGCCGCTGCTGCTTCTTTCCTAGTATCCTACTGCTTTTTCTTGTATGAAACTTACTAAAATCTACGGTAAGTCCTCCCAAGAACGTTTTTTTGCATCTATTAAAGACTCCCACTGTTTTGGGTCTATAGCTTTAGAATATTTACAAGCTTTAATTACAAATTAGCTCTCTCTAGAAAAACTGCCGTTTTCGCTGTCTGGGCTTATGTCCTACCTGTTTATATCTCAATTTGTGTAGCTTAGCTAACCAGCGAATTCAGTTAATATTAAGCCTGTTTTACTATTTAGTTTCTTACCCTGACTATTAGACTCCTAGTGTTCATTTCATTTTGTTCAATAGCTTTTAGCCCTTATCGCTCCCATGCTGACCCATCACCGCAAGCCCGTGTGCTTATCAATTATTTCTACTGACCTACCAATTTGGTCTGTTGTTGAAACTGCCGGGACATTGTATCAAAAAGACACCGATCGGTTTCATTTACTGTTAACCGCACCACCCCTAATCACTTGCGAAGTCGAGAGTGTCCTCAGCCCAGAAGACGCTTCTCCTCAAAGTAAGAGCAAAGCTTATGTCCCTAGCAGTCCCAGAATTTTATGGTTAGAAATTTCCCCATATCGGGTAATTATGACTATGCAAGGTAACGCCCAAGTAAGTTATCGCCACTTCTGGGAACAGGGTGTTTATGGTATTAGTCGTTATTGGTTGCCAACTGAGTCGTTGCAATCCAACGATCCGATTCGTTTACGAAACTTTACTAGCAGCCTAGCTCTCAACGCACATCCTTTACCAGAGCATTTGCGACTGGAATATGAATTGTGGGCAGAAAAAATCCAACTAGGACGCTACATTCTGAATTTGGAAATTAAGCACTGATATCTGGGGAGATGGGGAGATGGGGAGATGGGGAGATTGTAATAAAATTTCACCCTACTACTCCTAACTCCTAACTCCTAACTCCTAACTCCTAACTCCTAACTCCTTAGTCCTAATTTCCTGCCTGCCCCATATCCCTTTCAACCAAAATAACTCGGTTGGTTTCCAGGTTTCCATTTAATATTGCAACCAACACTGGGCTTTTGCTCAGTTGCAACAGGTTTATCTGCTAACACTGCTTCAATGGCTGCACGTAAATCTGCACCTGTCACGGGTTTACCATTACTAGGACGACTATCATCTAATTGTCCTCGATAAACAAGTCGGCGCGAGCCATCAAATAGAAAAAAGTCTGGCGTGCAAGCTGCTGTGTAAGCTTTTGCCGTTTCCTGGCTTTCGTCATAGCATAAGGTAAACGTCAATCCTTGTTCTGTGACAAATGCTTTTAAGGAATCTGGCGCATCATCTGGATAATTTTTGGCATCGTTAGCGCTGATGGCAACGATCGCTAAATCACTCGTAAAATAATCTTTTCCTAATTGCGCTAATTCTTGTTGTACGTGCTTGACAAATGGGCAATGCCGACAAATAAAGATTACCAACAGCGCTTTTTTATCTGCAAATGTAGAAAGTGAAGTTGCCTTTCCAGATATAACTTCCGGTAGATTAAAATCTGGTGCTTTAGTGCCTAGCGGCAACATTGTTGAAGCTGTTAAAGCCATAGTTCACCCGATATTTTTACCCTGATATTTTCAACATATCACTAAATTTTCCGTAAAAAATTCAAGAGACGAGATATTTCTCGCCTCTAAGATTTGTTGAAAATTATTTTACACAACTGAGTTATTACAGGCTGGTCAAAAAACCCACGATCCCATGCCCTGTTAGTACTTCTAATGCTATCAGAGAAACAAAACCAATCATTGCTAAACGACCGTTGAGTAGTTCTGCATAAGGTGTGAAGCCAGTGCGATCGCCTTGATCGTCCACATAAACCTTTGGCTCTAGGGCAAAGTTGTTCAGTTTGCCTTGCTCGTCAACTATAGCGGTACTTGTACGCATGTGATTATCCCCTGTTCTTTTTATATGTGAAGAAGTGTAACAAGTTTATTAATATTTGTAAAGTATCTTAATCTGCCCAAGTAGAAGTCCAAGGCAGAGATATGATTATGGATTGAGTTCAAAGCCATGTTTAATGAAATAGGCTCTGTTCTCATTTCTGATGCCTTCTCAATCGCTAATCCACTTCTATACAGCCAATGCATCGATTTCGAGTAGAGGTTATTGCCAAAACCCCAAACCCCCAGCAGACGATCTATGCCGCGATGCACCAAGACTATACCGATGGGTTCGTGTTTGATGAGCGCGACTCATGGCCAACGGAATCACAAAGCGGCGAAATTATTGTCAAGCGACTTTTGGCGGGAGAAAGAGGACATTATGGGCCTCTAGAGCATCCCCAAATTATTTTCAACTGTGGCTACTTTCCCCACAGTGTTATGCAACAGGCGCGTACTCATAGAGTCGGAGTATCATTTGATGTCCAGTGTCTGGCATTTGATACAGAAGTTACCTTCGTTAACTGTGAAGGCCAAACTAACCAGAAATTGAAAAAAACCATTGGAGAGTTATACGACCTTTGGACTAATGGGGAAAAAGCCATTCGTCAACGGTCGATTCGCGGTACAAATGGACAACTACCTGGTCAATATCGACGTGACTGTAAACAACGTATCCGTAAAATGCGGCTACGAGTTCTCAACGAAGAAACTGGGTTATTTGAAGTTGGACATATTAAAGATGTAATGTGCAGTGGTCTTCAGCCCGTCTACCGAGTAACTTTAGAAGATGGAAAAACTTTAGATTGCACCGTTAATCATCGCCTTTTTACGTCAGAAGGCTGGCAAAGAATGGGCGATGCAGTTGGTTTGGTTACTAATCGTGATGGTAGTGTAGCCAAAATGACTAAGCCGTGCAACTTGATGTGTAATGGTCTGGCAGTAGTAGGCAACGGACTTTACAGAAATCAAGAATGGCTGAAATCTCAGATTGCAAAGGGATTGTCTCCATTAGAGATTGCACAAATGTCTGAATGTTCAATCAATACACTAAGAAATTGGGCTAATAGATATGGACTATCTTTAAACCAAAAAGATAGTAAATTTTCTCATGGTCATCAACCCTGGAACTATAACTCTAATGCACTTTATCGAGATAAAGCTTGGTTAGAAGAACAACTTCATCAAGGACTTCATGCTGATGAAATGGCAGCATTGGCTAACTGCTCAATAGAAGCAATTAAAAAATGCGTTTATGCTTACGGATTATCTTTGAATAAGAGATCCCCTGGCGCAAAAACACCGTGGAATAAGGGCAAAGGTGGTTACAAATTAAACCTATCAGAAGAAAGTAGTCAAAAACGTATTGAGAATGCCAAGAAATATACCAGAAGAGGAGAAGAATCGAACTTTTGGAAAGGGGGTACATCTACTGAGCGCGAGCTAATAGGTGCATGGACAAGGGACATTGCGCCACTAGTACACGATAAGTTTAACTATATTTGTCAACAATGTAGAGTTCGGGGTGGTATTCTTCATGCTCACCATCTAGTACCAGTTTATGCTGATGAATCGTATGCTTATGACTTTGAAAATTTAGTGACTTTATGCAAAAAGTGTCACGAATCTATTCATCAGAACAACCAAGAAACGTTATTTGCTAATTTTTACAACCCCATCATAGATACAGAAAATTGGCAACCTAAACCAAAGGCACTGGGCAAAAAACTCCAAGCGCATCCAGTCAAAGTGAAAAGTGTAGAATACCTCGGACAACAAATGACTTATGACCTAGAGGTAGAAGGATCTTGGCATAATTTTGTTGCTAATGGTGTGGTAGTTCATAACTCTTTCCGTTATACTGGACAACAATTTATCGACGTAGTAGAAGGCAAGAAAGACATAGAAGATGTTATTTATTTGCGTCCCGTTGGTTACTACACAGATAGACAAGGTAAAAAGTACCACTATACACCAGAACAACGAGCAGCGGATTTAGAGTGGTGTCTAGAAGCAGCTAAACGATATAAAGCTGATTTTGAAGGTGGAATGTCTGAAGAACACGCCAGAGGTAAAGTACCTTTTGACTATCGTCAGCATTTTGTAGTTAGTTTCAATTTAAGGTCTTTCTTGCATTTTTGTGACCTGAGAAATAAGAAAGACGCTCAACTTGAAATTCAAAAGTTGTGCGAACTGATGTGGCCTCACTTTGCAGACTGGGCACCTGCGATCGCTCAATGGTATGAAAAGCAACGTCTAGGCAAAGCAAGGTTAGCACCTTAAAGGAGTCAGAATTCAGAATCAAGAATTTGTGAATACAAGATTCATATTTGATCGGGACTTACGCAAAAGATAACGAAAGTAGCGGTAATACCCTGCGGGAAGCCGCTCCGCGTCTACATGAATTACCGGTACGCAAGAATAAGGTTTTCAGTCACATATTGCGTAAGTCCTGTTGATTTTTGGAAAAAATTAGTACAGTTTTGCCGCGCCTCTTCCCTGTTCCCTCTGTACAAAAATAATTTCAGAAATCAAATTGAATTCCTATATAAAAAATATGATTAGCTAAAGGCGATCGCTGTGGGACATCAAAAGCAGTATCTTAGGTTAGGTACGATTAGCACCTTCAGCAAAAATCTAAACACGAGCCAAAGTCACAATTTCTAACTGATCTTGGTATTTCCCCTGCCTTGCTTCATAACTAATAGCACAAGGTTCGCCTTCTAAAAATAGCAATTGCACCACACCTTCGTTAGCGTAAATGCGACAATCAGCGCTAGAAGAATTAGAAAATTCCAAGGTAAGATGACCCCGCCATGCAGCTTCAGCAGGTGTTAAATTTGCTATAATACCACAACGTGCATAAGTAGATTTACCTATGCATATCACTGTAATATTACTTGGAACCTCTAGTTTTTCTAAAGCAACCCCAAGTCCATAGGAGTGAGCAGGCAAAATAAAGTAACTGCCATTAACGTCTGTGTGCAGTACTGTTGGCTCAAGATTGTGGGGATTAAAGTTTTTGGGGTCAACAACAGTTCCAGGTATGTGGCGAAAAATGCGGAACTCAGCCGGAGAAAGGCGTATATCGTAGCCATAAGAAGATAAACCGTAGCTGATTACAGGTTGAAGTGCTACAGACTCATCCGTCTTAGAAAGTTCCGATCGCAGGGAACCTTGGCTCAGACTTTCCGCTTTTTGTACTTTTCGGATTAAACTTGGCTCAAAAGGTGAAATCATGCCTTTTTGAGCCATTTCAGTAATCCAGATATCGTTTTTAATCACAAGTTCACAGCTAATTCAAACCGAACTACTAGGATACCTTGAACTGAGTATTTTGTTTAGGGTCGATGACTGCGGCGGATTTCTGTAATTTGATCTGCCACATCCAACAGAGATTTCGGCATCTCTGGCCCTGTGAGAATGATATCGACATGGGGAGGGCGTTTTGCTAGGAACGCTAAAACTTCAGTTTCTGGAATGAAACCAAAGTTAATCGCTAAACTTAACTCATCTAAAACTACGAGACAATACTTACTTTCATGTACTACCCGTTGTGTATACTGCCATAGTTGTTGTAAGGCTTGGTTTTCTGAATCGTCAAGATGTGCTGTATCAATGCAACGAGGTAAATCACAGCGAATCCAATCTAAATTTTGTCCTAGTTGTATGGGTCGTTCGTGCCCTTGACGGATACCTCCTTTGAGGAACTGCACTATTAACACTGGCGTCCCTTGTCCAGCGATTCTCAGTGCTTGAGCCATCACACTTGTAAAAAAATTGCGATGAGAACTAGTAAAAACTTGTATTAGTCCTTCAACTGGATATGGTAAGTTAAGGGTTGAATTTATACTCGGCGTTTCTAGCTGGGCGACCATAGGTAAAGTTCAAAAATTTACAATAAGTTACAGAGTATTACTTAAAATTAGTTATTGCGAATCTACCTGTATAATCAATCTGTTTTTCACAGGTGCAGTGGTTTGGGCAAATTGCATTATTAGTCAAACACTACCTTGTGCTGAAGTCAATAGTTATTTTGATTGAAATTTTAGTTTTCTCTCTGAAATTAGCGTAAAAATGATAACAAATAAGTTACAGTTACGATCGCTTAAAAAAGCAAGAATTAGCGGCTGAAAGTCTTTATATACTTGATTTTCGGATTATTGCATAAAACAGACTTATAAAGTAGTAAATTTGACACGATGAGGGGTGAATTGTTGTGAGATTAGTGATTCTGGGAGGTTCCGGATCGGGTAAAAGCACTCAAGCACAAAGGCTTTGCAGATACTTTGATATTCCTCTGATTTCTACAGGTGAGATTTTACGAGAAGCCATATCTGGTGGCAAGTCCTTGCCGAACTTGCAATGGTCGCAAACCGATTCCCGGAATTATCTTTCTGTTTTCACTAGCCTGAATGAATTAGGCTACCATGCACGGCCATATCTAGAAAAGGGGGAATTAGTTCCAGACGAAATGATTATTGAATTGATCCGAATTCGCCTTAGACAACCAGATATTAACTGCGCTTGGGTATTGGAGGGCTATCCCCGCACTGCTTTTCAAGCTGAAGAATTAGATTTTTTATTAGATGATTTAGGCCAAAAACTAGATTGGGCGATTTATCTACAAGTTCCAGAAGCGGTTATGGTTAGCCGATCCTTGGGGCGATCGCTACCAGATGACCAACCGGAAATCGTACAGCGCCGTGTAGAATTATTTTACGATCGCACTATCCCCATCCTAGAATATTACGACCGTCGTCGCCGCCTATTAACCATCAATGGCGATCAGTCACCAGAGATGGTGCTGCAAAATATTTTGACTCTGCTTTCTGTTCCCTAGAGATGGGTAGGGGGCAGGGGAAAAGGTTAAAGGGAAAAGGTTAAAGGGAAAAGGAAAAAGGAATAGATTTAATCTTTCTGCTTTTCTCCTTACCCCTTTCCCTTTCCCCATGTCCTGTTTGCCCCACTAAGGTAACCTTAAGGCAGTATTCCATTTAAAAATCTTGAGGCAAATCCAATGGCTTGGCAGCGTCCAGACGGTCGTCTTCCCTACGAACTACGTCCGTTAAGTTTTTACCCCAGTTTTACCAGGTTTGCTCCCGGTTCTGTTCTGGCAAGATGCGGCGATACTCAGGTACTTTGTACCGTCAGTGTAACTAAGGGAGTTCCTAAGTTTCTGGAAGGAAAAGGTAAGGGCTGGTTAACTGCTGAATACCGAATGCTTCCATCTGCTACACAACAACGGCAAGAAAGGGAATTATTGAAATTATCTGGACGGACGCAAGAAATTCAGCGTTTAATCGGACGCAGTTTACGCGCAGCATTGGATTTTGAGGCGCTGGGAGAGCATACGCTGACTGTGGATGCTGATGTCCTGCAAGCAGATGCTGGAACTAGAACCACAGCAATTACAGGTTCTTTTGTGGCTTTGGCTCATGCCATTTCTAAATTATTGCAGCAGGGAACCTTGCAGCGATCGCCCCTGCGCGGACAGGTAGCGGCGGTTTCCGTAGGGTTACTAGAAAAAGAGGCGTTTTTAGATTTAAATTATATAGAAGACGTAGCTGCAACAGTAGACTTTAATGTGGTGATGAATCAACATCTGGAAATCATTGAAGTCCAAGGTACAGCTGAAGAAGGTAGTTTTAGCCGGGATCAGTTGAATCAGCTTTTAGATGTTGCCCAAAAAGGAATTGAGCAATTGTTAATCTCTCAACGCGAAGCGATCGCTGACTGGAAAGACTTATTCGTAGGCGATTTTTAATATAGCAGGGAACAGGGTTGAGGCAATAGGCTTAAAAGTCTTTTGCTGTCGGTGTTTAACAAGAAAGAATTAGGACTTACGCAAAAACTCTCTCTTACTCTTATTTCTTTGTGTCCTTTGTCTTGAAAAGTTCCGATGTCTTACGACAAGCCGTCCTTTGGGCGTCTACGCCGGAAGCTGGCACTCAGACTTTTCGCTGCGTCCTTTGCGGTTTGTTTTTTGATGATTTTGCGTAAGTCCTGGATGTACTACATAGATTTTAAGTAGGTGGACACAATTATTTATAAGACGCATTTCGACTCCGCTCAATGCTCAGTAGCCTGACTAAAAGAGGGTTGAGCGCAGAAGAGGGTTGAGCGCAGTCGAAACCCGCTAATTTCAAGTTAGGTTTAATTTAGTCCTTCTACTTAGTTGACACCAATACACAGCTAGGTTGCCGTACTAACCAAAATTAAGTAATTAATTATTTTTATAAATTTTTGTTAATTTTGAATAAATTTTTCCCATCTGGCGTCAATCAACCAAGTATGAAGTAACTGGATGTCAAGAAAAATAATTATGACAGTAGTTAGTACGACTGACTACTGACAACTTAGATGTGAAGGGGATAAGGTACGTCAAGGTGCGTCTACGTTTATTCAAGGTAGACGCTCTTATGATAAATCACACAACGAGGGCAAAAAAATATTTATTTCGCAGTTATCAGTCAACACTCAACAGTCAACGCTATGTTAAATGTTTCAAAAGTTAAAAAGGGGGATTGTAAGAAGTTAGGTATTGTATTGCTGGAAGCCAGCAATATGATGATGAAGCTATGAACAAAACGGTTGAAGTTCTACCGGATCAGCCAGCGCTGGTTGCTAGAGCGCTAGAATTAATTTTGTCCAAGTTAGAAACTGCCATTGAGCAGCGGGGGCGATTTACCATCGCTTTATCAGGCGGTAGTACACCTAAGCCGTTATATGAAGCCATCGCCAATCAAAAATTGCCTTGGGATAAAATTCATGTATTCTGGGGGGATGAACGTTACGTACCGCCAGATCATCCCGATAGCAATGAACTGATGACGCGTCGTGCATGGCTAGATCGTGTTGATATCCCAGCTGCTAACATTCACGCCGTACCGACTTTAGAAGCTGACCCAGCCCAGGCTGCTGCTAAGTACGAACAGCATCTAAAAGAATTTTTTAATTCTTCTGGGGCGGAGTTTCCCGTGTTGGATGTAATATTACTGGGGATGGGTGATGATGCACATACCGCATCTTTGTTTCCCCACACAGAGGCACTGAAAGTACGCGATCGCTTGGTCGCTGTGGGTAACAAAAACGAAAGCCTGCGGATAACTTTTACATACCCCTTCATCAACTCTGCTCGCAGCGTGATTTTTCTGGTTGCTGGTGCTAACAAAAGACCTGCTTTGGCGCAAGTCTTTGCACCTGTAGCCGATGACTTCACTTACCCATCCCGTTTAATTCAGCCCCAAGGAGAACTTTGGTGGCTTCTGGATCCAGCAGCAGGTTCGGAACTCCAAACTTAAGTAAAGGGGGGGCATGGGGTATGGGGCATGGGGCAAAGGGCAAAGGGCAAAGGGCAAAGGGGAAAAGAAAGATCCCTCCTTTTTCCCTTTTCCCTTTTACCTTTCCCCCTGGCGAAGCCATTCCCCCATCTCCCCATCCCTTCAGGAGTAATTGCTAGAATCGAAAGCTAAGGCCGCCCCTGGAGCTTGCCAGTCCTAAGCTATTACGCTTTTAAGTTGCACAATGATTCATGAGGTTCGTTGACCATCAACAGTCAACAAACAACACGAAAAGATGTGCTGCGTTAGATGCGCGACAGCTTTCTTTATTTTTATGATGATCTTGAACAAAGGCTAAAATCGATGATCGTCTGCCCTAATTGCAATCATCCCAATCCTGATGGTGCTGTCCAGTGTGAAGCTTGTTATACGCCGTTACCAGCAACTACTCACTGTCCCAGTTGTGGGGCATCAGTACAGGCTGATGCTGCATTCTGCGGTCAGTGTGGCTATAACTTGCACTCATCAACAGTTCCACACGTTCACGCCCCAGTGGCTGCAACTGTGACTCCCGATATCCCCGTGGAAGTACCGCCGTTAGTTACACCCGATCCTCTTGCAGAACTTTTACAGCCAGATGCTTTGGGAATTAACGGCCCGAACTCCCATCCTCCCGTTAGCTCATCCTTACCACCAACAGCGGTGGCGGCTGCTCCAGTAACTCCGCCACAGCCATCTGTTACAGAAAACAGCCCTCCAACACCACCGCCAACTGTCGCCGCCCCGCCTGTGGTATCTAGCCAAGGTATTCCTACACCACCACCTTTGGAACCAGCACCAATCCCACCAGATGAAGTACCTCCACCAGTAGCACCACCACCAACGGTAACTGCTGCCAGAACGCAGTTGCAGCAGGTGAATGCCCGGCTAGTCCACGTTCAAACGGATATGTTGATTGAATTGCCGCAAAATCTCTCTGTAATTCATATCGGCAAGCCCAACGATCGGATTCCTCCAGATATTGATGTTTCAGGATTTCCCAATTCAGAAATTGTCTCCCGCATTCATGCAGATATTCGCGTCGAAGGTGACGCTCATTATGTAGAAGATGTGGGAAGTTCCAATGGCACTTATATTAATAATTTGCCTCTGTTACCGGGAAATCGTCACCGCTTACGACCAGGCGATCGCATTAGTTTGGGCAAAGGAGACTTGATGACATTCTTGTTTCAACTTGCTTAACTGATTTTCGAGCAATCGTGACATCAGTCTAGATATTTTCTTTCTTTGCCATTCATTTTGGATGATAAACAAATCAACGGCATCGGCCAAGCAATGGATAACTTTGTTGTTCAGTTTAGGTAGTTAAATGCTGTGTAGTAACTCCCCTTTTTGGGGAGTATTATTAATATCAATTCAAAATTCACGCATGATGCTTGCGGACACGGGGAATCGCTGCTCTAACAAAATTCACGCATTAAGAAAACTAGATCTAGGTTGGGTTCAGGAACGAAACCCAACGTTATTGGCGATTTGTTGGGTAACGCATTGCCTCAACCCAACCTACTTTTGTGCTTAACGCCAAGGGTATTGGATTAAGGGCGTTGCTGGTTTCATATATAAATATCATTTTGTGTTTTGATAAAACCCTTGTAGAAACGTTCCATGAAACATCGCTACATTTAAATTCATACTTCGATTCAGCAACACAGGATTAAGAATCTCAATAAGATTTGATATTGAGTAACTAAAAATCTCTATAGGACTACTATTTGATTTCTGAAAAATCTAAGTATTTGTAGGGTGTGTTAGGCGTAAGCCGTAACGCACCAAAGTCTTAATAATCGTGCGTTACGCTGTCGCTAACGCACCCTACGTATCTTTTCAAAAATCAAATAGTAGTCCTATATTTGAAGTATTTTTTGAGTGTTTACTTAGCTTGCTCTGGACTCATCGTTAAATTTTACAAGCTTCGATTTGATAAGTCGTATTGTTGTTCGCGATCGCTCATTTTGACAAGTCCTAAAGTACGGTAAAAATCTCTCTCCAAACCTTTACTAAAAAGTTTGATAGACATTGAAATTCCCATTAATTTAATAATTACACTAGGATAGATGAAAATACACTTACCAATTTGAGATGTTGAAAATCTAAAATTGAATGCCTCTCAATTACTCCGTGCAGAAAATCTAAAATCTAAAATCTAAACTTGAGTTATCTATGAAAGAACCAAGCAAAAATTCTGAACCCTTGCTGACAAAAGAAGCTCCGGCAGTTGTTGAACGCATGGGGCTAAAATGGCTAGTTGCTGCGGCGATCGCTACTGCTTTATTGTGGCAAGTTCCTGGAGGAGATTATATCTTATACCCATTTACAATCTTGGCAACTTGGTTTCATGAAATGGGTCACGGCTTAATGGCACTTTTGTTAGGAGGGCAATTTCAGAAATTGCAAATTTTTGGCGATGGTTCCGGCGTTGCAACTTATGGTATTCGGTCATCATTGGGGCCAATCGGCCCGGCAATGGTCGCAGCAGCAGGCCCAATGGGGCCACCTCTTGCCGGTGCAGCCTTGATTCTCGCTTCTCGCAGTTTTAAAGCAGCTTCCTTGAGTTTGAAAATTTTAGGAGGTTTTTTGTTATTTTCTACATTAATTTGGGTGCGTTCTTGGTTTGGGTTGGTGGCAATTCCTTTGTTGGGTTTAATAATTTTGGGTATTGCCTTGAGGGCACCTCGTTGGGTACAAGGCTTTACTATTCAATTTTTGGGCGTACAAGCTTGTGTGAGTACATACCATCAACTAGATTATTTATTTAGTAGCTCTGCTGGTTATCTTGGACTCTCAGATACAGCACAAATGCAGCGGTATTTACTTTTGCCTTATTGGTTTTGGGGCGGGTTAATGGCGATCGCATCTGCGGTGATTTTAGTTCAAAGTCTCCGCGTTGCCTATCGGTAAAATAGTATATTTACGCTCACAACCAATCATGGCAAAAAAACTGACAGGAAAAGTTGCATTGGTTACTGGTGGCTCCCGTGGCTTGGGGGCAGCGATCGCCAAACGTCTGGCGGAGGATGACGCAGCCGTAGCCCTCACCTACAGTAGTTCGCCACAAAAAGCCGATGAGGTAGTGCGGGCGATCGAATCGGCTGGTGGAAAAGCCTTGGCGATACGCGCTGATAGTGCCGATGTTGAAGCAGTAAAAAACGCCGTCGCTGAAACCGTGAAAGCCTTTGGTCGTCTCGACATCCTTGTGAACAATGCTGGCGTCGCCGTTTTAGCCCCCATCGACGAGTTCTCCTTGGAGGACTTTGACCGACTCGTTGCAATTAATATCAAGGGTGTGTTTGTAGCTAGTCAAGAAGCTGCCCGCCACATGGGCGAAGGCGGACGAATCATCAACATCGGCAGCGTCAACAGCGACGTTGTGCCGTTTGCTGGCGGTTCCGTTTATGCTTTGACCAAAGGTGCGATCGCTAGTTTCACGCGCGGTCTTGCCCGCGATCTTGGCCCTCGCGGCATCACCGTCAATAACATTCAGCCGGGCCCAGTGGACACCGACATGAACCCAGCAGACGGCGCCTTTGCTGACAACATCAAAGGTATGACTGCCCTCAAACGCTACGGTCACAGCGACGAGATCGCTGGCATGGTTTCCTACCTCGCCAGTCCCGAAGCTGGTTTCGTCACAGGCGCAAGCTTGAACATTGACGGCGGCTTCACAGCCTAATCAGTGGGGATGGGATGAGAGAGATGAGGGAGAGGGGAGGCTCTTGAGGCAGGGGAAAAGGTTAAAGGTTAAAGGGAAAAGGAATAAATTTAATCTTTCCCCTTTTCCCCTTTCCCTTTCCCCCTTCCCCTTTGCCTCATACCCATCATCCTTCAAACAACACTAAGCCATACTTCTCGCCGGTGGGCACAAAGCCAATTCCTCGATAAACTGCTTGTGCTGCTTGGTTGGCGTGGCTTGTAAATAGGATGGCACGTTTGACTCCGTGCGATCGCGCTTCTAACAACGAGCTTGCGACAACACATTTGGCGTAGCCTTTACCCCGTAGCGCTGGCGGTGTCCAAACTCCACCAATTTGCACAATATCAGGTAGGGTGGCATTAAACGCAGAGTAGGAAACTGGAGTATTTTCTGCTACCAATACCCAATGCATAGACTTAGCTTGACGCGCTTCAATTATTTGACGGCAAGCTGGTATTAAATCCGGAGTTTCTTTTTGCCCTAAAGCTTCGATATTATAAGCAGCACACCATTCAGCCAGTAATTCTAACTCCTCTGGATGTGGTAAACGACACTGCACTTGTTTTGCTGTTAAAGCTAGGGGTATTTGCAAGTCTGCTAGCGTCAGGGAAAATAATATCTCAGATTCATCAAGCTGAGTTGGTCGGTTGCTAAGTCCCAAAACGCTTTTTGTTGCTTCAACTTGTGTTCCAGGGCCGCTAATTCCAGCAATGGCGCGTCCAGATTGAGTGACTGCTGCTTGCACCACCTCTGCTAAATGTACAGGGGCTTGAACTATTACCATCCCATTCCAAAAATGAGCTGCAACCGCCACGATAACTTCATTTATGTAGGCAGCTAGATAAGTTCCTTGAAATCTTGCACCCCGATCGAGCAATCCCGCAGCTCGCCAGTTAGAGCGCAAAAACATTGAAGTCTCGGCATGTTGGCAGAGGAATGCTTCGAGTAAAGGCTCATCTCCAGGTTGTAGGGTTTTCAAGGTAGGCACAAAAAACTCCTGTGGTGTGCAAATTTAGTTTCCCAAATTCCTAGATTTCAGCGATCGAGGATTTGACATTAAAATCAAAGGATCTTATAGGTAAACCAGAAGAAATAGCAAATCGAATCGAGATAACGATAATTCAAAATTTAGCAAAAATGAAAGGGACACAGTTATTCTGTGCCCCTAAATTAAATTACTTCAAGATGCTAATTGCGAATGTGGATTAGGACTGTTTATAACAGGCAAATTCCATTGAAAAGGTAGCCATACCAGAAGTGAGCGATCGCAAGTCTGTAGAATACCCAAACATTCGCGCTAGCGGTACTTCTGCCCGAATCACTGAATATCCTTGCATTGTCTCGGAACCCAACAGCAAACCTCGACGGGAGGAAAGGTCGCCCTGAACTCTTCCCATGAACTCGTTTGGTGTTTCCACTTCTACGAGCATAATTGGTTCGAGGATGTAGGGTTTAGCTTTGGCGATCGCACTTTCTAGTGCTTGATGAGAAGCCGACCGGAACGCCAATTCTGAAGAGTCAATGGGGTGATATGAACCCCCCTCCAAAACGACTTTCACCCCGGTCACCGGATAGCCTGACAGCTTTCCTGATTCCATCGCCTCCCGGAAACCCTTCTCGCACGCGGGGATGTACTCTTTGGGAATCGCCCCCCCAACTACCCGATTCTCAAACACAAATGGCTCATCTGTCGGTTCAATCCACCCAATAATATGGGCGTACATACCAGGGCCGCCTGATTGTTTCTTGAATCGATAATCAAAGGTAGCTTTTTGTCCAATGGTTTCCCGGTACGCCACGGCGGGAGTACCCACAAAAACTTCAGCATTGTATTCCCGTTGAATCCGTTCTAAGTAGATTTCCAGGTGGAGTTCGCCCATCCCAGAAATCAAAGTTGCTCCTGATTCTGGGTCAATACTCAGCCTGAAGGTGGGGTCTTCTCGTTGAAAGCGGTTGAGTGCTTTGGAAAGGCGATCGCTATCTTCCTGTTTTTTGGGTGTAATCGCCAGCGTAATCACTGGTTCCGGCACATACATCCTTTCCAGAGACATTAGTGTTTCTCCGGTACACAATGTATCGCCAGAGGCACAATCTACACCTAACAGAGCAACAATATCCCCAGCTACTGCAACTTTCACCTCTTCGCGCTTGTTGGCGTGCATTCTCACCAAGCGACCGATTTGCACCCGTTGTTCTGTACGGGAGTTATAAACGGTATCACCAGGCTTTAATGTCCCAGAGTAAATACGCGTGTAGGTCAACTGTCCGAAGGATTCAACGGTGAGTTTGAATGCCAAAGCCACCAAGGAAGCATCGGGGTTAGGGTAGATACTGACTGATTCTGCGGTTTTGACTACTTCTCTATCTATGGGAGATGGTAGATAAAGAGCGATCGCATCCAACAGATTTTGCACTCCTTTGTTTTTGAATGCCGAACCCAGCAGTACTGGTGTGAGTTCCAGCCTCAAAGTTGCTTGGCGGATAGTTTGCCAAATCAGTTCTTGGGGAATCTCTTTACCTGACAACAACATCTCGGTCATGGGTTCGGAGAATAGCGACAAAGCATCTAGCAATTTCTCCCGCGCCTCTTGTGCTTCTTCCACAAGCATGTCGGGAATTGGATGTTTCACCCAATTTTCACCGTTTTCACCCTCAAAGTAGTGAGCGGTCATTTCCACTAGGTCAATTACACCTTGGAATTGGTCTTCATTACCGATGGGATATTGGAGTAATACGGCGTTTAATTGCAGGCGATCGCGTATTGCCTGTACTACACGAAATGGATTTGCACCCATCCGATCCATCTTATTGATGAATGCCAAACGCGGCACGCGGTAGCGTTTCATCTGCCGATCTACTGTGATGGACTGGGACTGCACGCCCGCCACAGCACACAGCACCATTACTGCCCCATCAAGTACCCGCAGGGCACGCTCTACTTCAATAGTGAAATCAACATGTCCTGGTGTATCAATTAAATTTATTAGGGTGTCATGCCACTGACAGGTTGTTGCAGCAGAGGTGATGGTAATACCATGTAGCTTTTCCTCCGGCATAAAGTCCATTGTTGCGCCCTTGCCGCCTCCTTTCACCTCCTCAATAGCATGGATTCTGCCTGTGTAGAAGAGAATTCGCTCTGATAGCGTAGTTTTACCAGAGTCAATGTGGGCAGAAATACCAATATTGCGGACGCGTTCTCGCGGGATCATAAAATTTCCTTTTTGTTCAAGGGACAAATAGTCACCACTAAGATGGTGATATATTTTGTATTATACATGTAGTATAAATAAAAGAAAAGGCTTTTAACAGAGGTTCCCCCTTTTTTAAGCTACGGTGTATACACAAGTCAAAAAACTATTACTACAAAAGATTTGAGTCCGGTAGGGTGCGTTATGGACGATAGTCCTAACGCACCGCAAATTTCTGGCGGTGCCGTACTGGCGTGGCAAGCCTAAATTGATGCAAAAATTGTAGGTTGGGTTGAGGCTCTGCGAAACCCAACACCGCGATCAATGTTGGGTTTTGTTCCTCAACCCAACCTACTCCTAATGCACTATTTTAGCCTTGTCACGCCACTAGCGTGGCAAGCTTAAAATAGTGCATTATTAAACTCTTGTGGGGTGGGCATCCTGCCCGCCCGGACGGGTGAGGACACCCATCCCACAATAAAATCTATTGCAATATTTTAGCCTTGCCACGCCAGTACCCTCAGGCGTAACACACCCTTAGTTTTAGCTATCAGTCAACAGTTAACAAACAACCTCTCAGATTTTTGCAGCACAAACCCATCTATTGCGTCCTTGTTCTTTAGCTTTATACAAAGCTTTATCAGCTGCATCAACTAACTCTTGAGCAGAACTTTTAGCTGTTGGAATTTGAGTTACCACACCTAAACTGACGGTGACAAAATATTGAGAGCTATTCTTTTTCGTATGAGAAATTTTTAATTTTTCAATAGATTGATGAATCAAGCTAGTTACTTTAATAGCACCTGATTCGTTAGTATTAGGCAAAAGGACAATAAATTCTTCACCACCATAACGAGCTAGGAGATCGGTAGGACGCTTTAATACAATTTGTGCGGCACGAGCAACTTGTATTAAGCATTCGTCCCCTGCTAGATGTCCATAATAATCGTTATAATCTTTGAAATAGTCAATATCAAATAAAACTAAAGATAAATAATTTCCACTTCGTTTTAGTCGATTCCATTCCTTTTCTAAAAATTCATCAAAACAACGACGGTTAGCTATTTTAGTTAGACCATCTAGCTTACTAAGTTTTTCTAACTTAGAATTTGCCAGTTCTAAAGCATGATTCGCTTCAGCCAATTGATTAGCATGGAAGCGGGATTGCTCTAATAATTCTGAATGTTCTAAAGCTACATTAAACTGAGCTGCTAATTGCCTAATAAATTTAATTTCAAACATATTCCACTCGCGCAAACCAGTGCATTGATGAACGCATAATAATCCCCACAATGTTTTTCCTTTCATGAGAGGTACAACAATTTGCGCCTTGATTTGAAATTGCTCTAAGAGTTGGAGGTGACAATCTTGTAGTCCAGCTTGATAAATATTTGAGAATACCTGTATACGACCTTGGTGATAAGGAACTGCATATTTTTCACTAAAACAATGATCCTTCACTTTTATGCCAATCACTGAATCGCAATCGGGCAATACATTCTCAGAGACAAATTCGCCAGAGATATAGTTTGATTTAGGATCGAATCGAAAGATAACGACCCGATCTGCACGGAGAGCTTTACGAACTTCTCGTACAGTTGTCTTAAATAAAGTATTTAAATTCAGAGATTCACGAATTTCAGCAACTAAATTAAACAGAATCTCTTGCTGCTGGTTTGCTTTATGCAGTTCTGCTGCTTTTTGTTCTGCTTGAGCTAATAATTCTGCTTGTTTAACTGCAAATCCTAACTGCGTTGCAATCTGAGACAAAAACTGTATTTCTAATTTTTTCCATTGATGTGGCTGTGAGTGCTGATAAGCAGCCAGTACTCCCCAAAGTTTTTTTCCTACAAAAATTGGTGCAGTTGCATAAGCTCGAATATGGAACTGTTCTAAAATTTCTAAATGGCATTGAGACAAGCCTATTGAGTAGACATCTGAAACCACTAAAGTTTCATTATTCCGATAACGTCCACCTTGATGTTCTTGTAAATAAGAGTCATTCCAAAGTGTATTTTTTCCTAATGCGTCTACATGATCCCATCCAGGCTCTGCAAACTCAAAATCGTTGACAAATTCTCCACCCCAGTCATTATGGAAACGATAGACGGCAATTCGTTCAACGCGGAGTAACTTGCAAGTTTCTTTAGTGGCTGTACGGAAAATAGTTTCTAACTCTAGAGAAGCCCTGATTTTACTAATAACTCTATAAAGCGCCTTTTCTTGTTCTTCTAATTGCTGAATTTGAACGTTTTTTTCATGCAATTGAGCTATTAAATTACTAACACTAGGCTGTCCTAAAAGTTTACACAATAAATCAGCAGATAATTTAGTGATGTTATGTAACATTTTGTCTGGCATAAAAAATGATAATTTAAATTGTTTTATTTATAAAAAATCGAAGCAAACACTATCTTCCGTAATTGTTTTATTTTATATTAACTTATACCAAACCTTTGTTTAAGTTTAACTCTGCTACAACTCATTCTGTTAAAAGATTAAATTAAAATTTAAAGCATAATACTTGCTGTTTCTTACTGTTAGTACCCCATTCCAAACAAGTTCAAAATAAGTAAATTTTGTCAAGGAGACAATCATTTTGTTGCAATTAGCACAAGTGTTACTTAAAGCAATACCATAAAGTAGATATGGAAGAAAATACTGATAATAGAGAAAAACTGTTGATGCTTGCCCCAGCTGACGTTTAAGATAGGTATTCAAGCGGAGGAAATAAAAGCTTGAAACTCATATTGGTAGCTCCCAACCCATTGTTGTGTGCAGCCTTTCAACAGAATTTTAATTACTTACCCAATGTAGAAATATAGTTGCAGCCGAAAGACAACTTCAGATATGGGAAGGAGATTCTAGGTAAAGTCTCAAAAAAGACCCTGGCGTGGTATCCTGCTGGGGCGATCGCTATTCTCAACGCTATGGCAAATAAACACTTCTATCACATTGGCTTCGGACAAGATAATTTAGGTTCATCGCCTCCCACCATAGCCCTATTATCTGGCGACCCAGAGCGATCGCGTCTGATTGCCCAAACTTATTTACAAGATGTACTCTTGTTGTCAGAAAATCGCGGACTCAATAGCTATCTGGGATTTTTACCTAATGGTCGCCCCATTTTATCTGCTACTAGTGGTATGGGTGCGCCTTCATTAAGTATTGTTGTGAATGAGTTGGTACAAGTAGGTATTCGGCAAATTATTCGCATTGGTACTTGTGGTTCCATTCAACCCCATATCGCTGTTGGTAGCGTTGTTATTAGCAATGCAGCATTGTGTCGCCAAGGTGCGGCAAATGATATTGCACCTGTGGAATATCCAGCCGCAGCCGATCCTTTTCTCACAGTTGCCTTAGTTAAAGCCGCACAAGAATTAGGGGTTGACTATTATTTAGGAATTACGGCGTCAGTTGATACTTTTTATGAAGGACAAGAACGCACTGATTCCGCAAATCCAAATTTAATGCGATCGCTGCATGGTATTACAGAAGAATATCGGCGATTAAATATCTTGAATTATGAGATGGAATCCGGCACGTTGTTTAAAATGGCTGGAGTATATAATTTTGCCGCAGCAGCTATTTGTGGTGTAGTTGCTGGCCGTACTGTCAGTGAAAATATCATTTTAGAACAGAGAGATATTGCTGTGAAAAATGCGATCGCCACTGCTGTACGCGCAGCAGCAACAATATTTGAGCCGGGTAATTAATATAGGACTCATATTTGATTTGGAGAAATACACGTAGTGGCGTGACAAGGCTAACGCGGCAGTTAACGATTTAGGTGCGTTAGGCTACGCCATAACACACCCTACTGGCGTGACAAGCTTAAAATAGTGCATTAGTAAACTCTTGTAGGGTGGGCATCCTGCCCGCCCGGACGGGTGAGGACACCCATCCCACAATAAAATCTAATGCAACATTTTAGCCTTGTCACGCTACTACTGGCGTGGCAAGCTTAAAATAAATTATTCTCCTTATCCCAACTCTCTATTTACTCGGTTAATCAACTCTCAGTAGTTTTATCATGTCTTTATCTAATCTTTAATTTATAAATCAGTAATTCTAGGTAATATAAGTAAAAATAAAAAAGTAAAAACTAAAAAAATAGAAATCAATTTATTTTAGCAATTGAGATATTAATAAATATCGAAATAATGGAGAATTAAGATAATATGAAGAACGTCTGGAGGCATGGGATTCAAACCATCAATTTCAGTGCGGTTGCAGTCATGCCTACACTACTATTTTTAGTATTATTCAATCAAGCATCAATTGGAGATCCAGGAACATGTTTTATGGTAACTTCTTCTGGTGAAACCATTGGATTGGCAAAGCTTTGTGGTGGTAAGACAGCTGAACCTTCAGACGCTTCTTCGGACGACGGAGTTTTTCGAGTTCCCATCAAACGCCGCTTTGGTGGAACTCCTATAGTTGATGTTACTTTCAATGACAAAAAAACCTTTGAAATGATTGTAGATACAGGTGCTAGTGCTACTGTGATTACTCGAAATATGGCAAGTAGCCTGCAACTCAAAACTACAGGTATCTTAGAAGCTCAAGTTGCTGATGGTAGTGAAGTCCAATTTTCAACAAGTAAGGTAAAATCTATTACAGTAGGTGGGGTTGTAGCGCATAATATTCAAGTAGCGATCGCTCCACAAGCTGACATTGGGCTACTAGGTCATGATTTTTTTGGTAACTACGATATTAAGATTTTAGAGAAACAAGTGGAGTTTCATCACCGCTAGCTGTGAATTATAGATTTTGAATTTTGGATTTTGCATTAGAAGAAACAATCTAAAATCCAAAATTCAATCTTCGTTTAGTAGCTTTGCAGATAACTTTCTAAGCTGGGTACATCAACCCAACTGCTTGTTTCGTGGGATTTGTGAGATAAATCCATCAATAATTGAGAATAAATTCCTTCTCGCAGAGATGGTACTGTTTGCTGGTTTTGGTCAATTCCTTGTACCCATTGGTCTATGACACGAATAAATGCAGAAATTCGTCCATCAGCGTAATTTTTGGGAAAAATTAATCGACTTGGTATTTCTATTTCTGCAAGAGGTTTACCTGGCTGGGAACCCCAAACACGAAAACCGTGTATATAATCTTTTTGATTTTCACTACCTACAATTAAAGTACCGCGATCGCCATATACTTCTATCCAATGGGTTCTTGTTGCGTGAACAACCGCGCTGATGGTAACTTGGCAAGGTGTACCATCTGCTAATTCCAGCGTTAATATACAATTGTCATCTGTATTTACTGGCTTTAATTCTTGATTTGTTGGGTCAATTCGCGCCGGAATTGCAGTAGTCAAATGGGCGCTTAATTTCCGCACTGGGCCGAATAACCAATGAATATAATCGAAGGCGTGGGAACCCAATGACCCCAATGCACCGCCTCCCTTTTCTTTATCAGAATACCAATTCCAAGGACGCGAAGCATCAGCACGAGAAGAACCTAACCAATCAATTCTAATTAAGCGCAACTCGCCCACATATTTTGCTGACAAAAGTTCAGCAAATAATTGCCATCCTGGTACAAAACGAAATTCAAAATCTACACTAGCAATGACGCCTTTTTGTTTAGCTAATCGATAAAGTTCTTTGGCTTCATTTGCATTTAAAGCTATGGGTTTTTCTAGTAGTAAATGTTTGCCTGCTTCTAGGACTGTTTTTGCCATTTCATAGTGCAAAAAAGGTGGCGTAGAAATGCTGACTGCTTGGACTTCTGGTAATGCCACAATATCTGCAAGTGTATCGCAGGCGTGAGGAATATTATGGGATTGTGCTATGGCTTTGGCTTTATTGATATCTCGGTGATAAACAGCAACTACCTCGGTGCGAGGATGTGCTTGGAATCCAGGAATGTGGACTTTTTGACCAAATCCAGTACCAGCGATCGCAACCCCAATCATATGATCTTTACTCCCATATTTATACAAATTATTCTCAAGAATTCATTATGCTGACGGGGCGACGAAATAGCCTCAAAATCTGAGAAGATAAAACGTGTAGCAATTTATCTTAAATAAACATAGTACTACAAAATATCTCGCGCTTCTGCTACAGTATTTGCCAGAACGATGCCACGTAAGATTTCCTGCAACCGCTCGAAATCATAAATTTGGTTAATTTGCGTCATCAATTCTATACCCTCATTGCCAAATTTTACCTCCAAAATCATTGCGATATTGGATAAAATGTTATCCCGCCGTCCGCGTTCCTCACCAATGCTTATCCCACGCTGTTCAATTTCCTGATACCAAGGCGACTCACGTATCACAGCCATATCCCACCTCATAATCTCTTGAACTAATGTACTCTCTAGCACAAAGGTTGCAAAAAAGGCCAGCACTGTCTCCAGTTGATTTAACTGTTCATCAGCACGCAAAATTCGCAATGCTTCTCTAATTGTAAACTCGTTCTCACCCCCTTTAAGAATTGGCACAAAAGGCAACAATGAAGGTAATGGTTTCTCAAAAACAATATTGACATCAACCTCCCACAAATTAATCACACGATAATCTTGACGTGCTTCTAATCCAGCAATATTTGAGGAAAATCTATTAGTTATTTCCTCATCACCGATTTTCAAAATGTTAATTAATACTGGGTATGTTGGTAATTGGTATTTCTCTTCCGCTAGTGCTGCATAAGCACGCATCCGGCGTGGCATTGCTGATGAAGGACGCAATTGTAATTCGTTGAGAACCAAAAATTGACCATATTGTTGACTTTGAACACGGATTAAAACATCGCTTTCTCTGCTAATCCATTGAAATTCTGAATTGAGAATTTCGCCAGCTACGATATCGGGAATCTGTGTTACCCATTTTACCCAATTATCAGGTGCGAGGCTAATTAACTTTTTGGTACTGATATCTGCACGCTTTGTCATTTGATAACCAAATTATTAGTTGCTAAATGTTTTGCTTCCTTATATATCTACAAACAAATTTGGATTATTTATTTTTTGAACTACTCTATGCCAAAAATTGGATAACTCTTATTCATCTTTTATCGCAAAACTCTAATTGTGAAAGGATAACGATAATGTTGTCCATTGTAAGCTTTGATAGCAGCAAAAGTAACTAAAAATGATTGTAATATTAGTATTAATGAAATTAATGATGTCAGTACAATTAGTAAACTATCTAAAGTAAATTTTACTTCGTTAATTTTACTATTAGTAGTTACTGCCAAACTAAAGCTGGTTAACACAAAAAATAAAGAGATAACAATAAAAATTAATGTATAAAACGTCAAAGAAATTTGAAAATTTAAAGATTCTTTACCTTGAAAATCAATCCAGGGATATTTTGCTTTTTTTAATCGCCAAATCATGAGTGGGGCTAACAGATTCAGGGGTAAAAATAAAGGTATGCCAATATATACCAAAAACAAGACTAAGATCCATGCCAATAAAGCCGAGAGATGACACAACACAGCCCATATACGCATTTGTTGTTTAGGTTTTTCTCTCATAGCTTTTTAAGTTCGAGTGGATCTACCAGATAATTCTCCACTTTACTACCAATAAAATAGCCAAACAATAGCTCAAAATCTGAGTATTTCTCGGTCATAGTTTTTGGGAACAGGTTCTATATTCCTAGACTATGCCTTCTGTTGGTTCCAAGGCAACCTCTATATAAACAGGACTTACGCACAAAGGTTGTCTGTTGAGACTGGGTAGGGTGTAAGGGAAGAATTAATGCACAGTAACTCCTTGCCCTACACCCCATGCCCCATGCCCAATACCCGATTCCTATTTCTTCACACAATAAGTACTTCCCCGAAAGCTCAATTTATAAGTTACTGGCGATGTAGTTACTTCAGGCGATTCCGGGTTAGGATTAACACAAGCAAAATAAGTACTTCCCCGAAAGCTTAATTTATACGTAGCTTTTGGTGTATTTACTTTATCTAATTTGCCGTTGGAGTCAGCACGATAGGAAACCCCACGGTAGACCAAATTACAATCTGCTTCAGATTCACAAACTAGCTGTTGTGGTGATTCTATTTTCTCACTAACCACCTTGCTTGTGTAGTATTCATAGCTTGTACTAATAATTACAGGAATTAATAGTAAAACTAACATCTGCCAAGGAGCGAACATTAAACCCAAAATTAAGGTGATAACTGCAAATACAGCCACCAAATGTGAAATTTCACTATTAATTTTTTTTAATACAAAATAGCTAGCGATCAAACAAGCACAGGGTATAACCAAAAAATATGAAGCCATTTTTCTTAACTTAATAAACCCAAACTCAAGCGTTTATAACGCAGATTCAAGTTATTTGGAAAATTGTTATCTATCTTAGCTCAAAGAAATTTTTGTGGTTACCGTGCTTTTTGAGTAAAAGTGTTACTTTTAGGTATCTGTATTAGCCGTAAACGTTTAAAGTCAATTTAATATATGCAATAAAAAAAGGCGAACAGGGTGCGATCGCCTTTGAGGTAAGTATCAAACTTTATTCATTCTATACTGAACAACAATCAGTTAAGTATTTATTTAATTTGTTCAAAATTCTCAATTGTCAGATATATTTCTTCATCAGCTATTTGACTATTGTAATCGATATTAATCTGGGTTGGATAGCCAAGTCTCGGACTGTAGTTTACATCCAGGTTGGAGGCTTTACGGCTGATAGCATCCTGAATTACATTAAAAAGTTTAGGAATTGTATTGTACTTTTGAAAGAATTCTCGATTCTCAACTGGTTGACCTGTAGCTACAGAAGTGATTGATTTTGTTTCCCCATTACGTACTTCAATGATTACTGGGCCTCTAGCTTCTGGTATACAAAAGCAACTGTTACTCAAGGTATAGCGATAGTTAGAAATATTTTGTTTATTCCACAAATTGCGGTTAAATTTTAACCGTCTTTGAGCCAAATTATTATTCGCTGCTAATTGTGCTACCTCTATGGGGGGTTGAGACATTACTGGTAGGTTGAGGCCTGTAAGTAGCAATAAGCCGACACTGATAATGAGAGACAAGCGCATATGGATCTATTAGCTAGTAAATAACTGCCTTCTACTATATATATTAGTAAATTTACTTCTTTAAATAGAGTTTATCTTTTGATTAAAATATTTTGGTATGTTACCAAGGATGAAAAGTAGTAACAAGCCGATCGCAAATCGGTACGAACGTGCTACATTCGGTTCCTTCACCTAGCGTAGAATTAAGATCTAGAATGCCACCGTTTTTTTTACTATAATTTGGCGGGCGATCGCTAAACCTAAAACCCTTCCTTTTCCAAAAATTTTCGCACAAAATTTTAAATTTTAAATTTTGCATTATAAATTCTAAATTTAAAATCTAAAAAGCTCTGAAAATAAGCAAATTTATTTATCTAACTTTAGTTATTCAGACGGTAAAGTATCTCGCCAGCCTTGGGTACAAGTAAAATACCTTCATGTTCCCGATGAGACCATTCTGTTAGTTGAATCGTAGCCGGATCGCGGTAGTTCAAATTATGAGCAGCACAACGTTCTGGAGAAATACCAGTAGCTAGAGTCACGCGAATTCGAGGTTTTTCCCCTTCTATAGGATCGAAAGTACCCATACCTTTCAAGTGCGTACTATGTGCTAGCACTCCCGCAGGATATCCTTGGAATTTATCCCATTGTTTAACAAAATAATCCCGCACATGATAACCAATCTCTGCTAAAACTTCGCCATGCGTGTAGCTAAATTCGGTAATATGAGGTGCATAGATAATTACTTCTCCACCATCCGCGACTACTGGCTCTAGTTTGTACATTCCTTTAGCAGCCGTCCAAATGTCATCGTACATTTTGGGCATAACTGAAAGCACTTGTTTAAAAGGCCTATCTACATATTTAATATGCAGTTTTGCAGATAATTTTGCAGCACCTTCCCAGGCTGACTCTGGTTTATCTATATAAAGTCCGGCTAACCTATTTGTTTTCGGTGCAACCACCATTGCCAAGCAAAGTTTCGGCGTAGAAATCATGCTAGCGGCTCGGTCGATCAAACGCCGAACTGGCGTAGTTCCAAGCGTACCAATAATTTCATAACAAGTGATTAAAGCTCCTAACCAGTGTGATAAATTTATTACTTCCTGACCGCTAATGCCAGGAAAAAAATATTTATTACCCCCAGAAAACCCGACAACTTCGTGGGGAAATACTGGGCCGCAAATAATTATCAAATCATATTCTGTAACTAATTTATTAACACGCACGTCAACTTCCTCGTGCAGCATTCCATTACTAATTTTTGCTATTTCTTCAGCCGAAATTACGCCACAAGAAATAAAAGTTTGTGGTAGATTCCAAAGGTGGTTAAAGATGTTAACTCCTTTAAAAGTTGTCTCTCTTTCCTCTTGTGTCACCCCAACTAAATGATTGATTTGTTCTTCACTCATGGGATTATGTGTACCCAGAGCAATTAAATAATCTAATGCAGCAACCCTATTATTTAACTCCTGATGAAGCAGTCGAAACATTTGCGGGATGGGTGCAGTGCGCGTACCATCGGGAATTAATACTAAGATGCGCTGTCCATCAAATTCAGGGTTTGCTAAAGCTTGATGAACTAGTTGGGAAACTTCCTCATCCGCAAGTATCCCATTATTAGTTACGGCTAATGAATACATTTTTAAACTCCACTGTAGATACTAAACCCGCCGTCCACCGGCACAACTACGCCATTGACGAAACTAGAACCAGAACTGCATAACCAAATCAAAGTACTGAGTAATTCCTGCGGTTCTCCAAAACGTCCGGCTGGGGTATGGTTGATGATTTTTTGCCCGCGATCGCTTAAACTACCATCTGGATTGAGCAATAAATCTCGGTTTTGTTCGCCAATGAAAAAACCCGGCGCGATCGCATTGACTCGCAACCCAGCCCCATATTTTTGAGCGAGTTCCACAGCTAGCCAACGAGTAAAGTTATCTATCGCCGCCTTCGCCGCCGAGTAACCAACCACCCGGCTAATCGCACGGATAGCAGACATGGAAGAAATATTCACAATACAACCTTGGGGTTGATTTCTTTCCACCATCGCTTGTCCAAAAACCTGGCTGGGTAGTAAAGTTCCCATCAAGTTAAGACTCATAACTTGCTCAAATGCTACGTGTGGCATATCAAAAAAACTCGCATCAGCAGTAATTGTGGCAGCCGGAATGTTACCACCAGCAGCGTTTACTAAGATGTCTATCTGACCCCAACGCTTTAAAATCGCGTGTTTGGCTATTTCTAATTGGGAGCGATCGCCAACATCCGCCAACACTGCCATACTTTCCCCACCATTAGCGGTAATATCAGCTACCACTGCATCCGCCCGTACTTCATTGCGACCGAGAACGACTACCCGCGCTCCCGCAAGCGCCAAACCCCGCGCCATTGCCCCACCAAGCACACCAGAACCGCCGGTAACTACTGCTACCCGGTCTTTGAGGCTAAAAAGTTTATGCAAAATCAAATCTGGTTTATTTAATAAATCTGGCATCGATAATTCCTCTATTTAATTGGGGTGTGTTAATGAAGTAGTACAAATTTGAAAAAATCACGCAGAGTCGCAGAGTCGCAGAGAGTAAGAGTTGAGAAGAGTTGATTTTTAGGTTTCACATTCAAATTCAGCAAACACAACTTGTAGAGACGCGATTCATCGCGTCTTCTTCACCCAAAGATGCATCATTTACCTGTATTAGTTCAATTTGTAAGCATCCTTGGCAAGGTCGTAAGCTAATGCGTAAGCCATTTCATAGCCCTCCTCTTCCTCAATTAACCCCCGTATTACTAACCCCGCTAACCAGTTACAAGCTACGCGACGCCAGACTGTGTGGCGGGCAGGAATGGAAACAAAAGCCCGCGTATCATCGTTAAAGCCAGCAGTGTTATAAAGTCCGGCTGTTTCCATCACTTGATTGAAGTACCGTTCCATTCCATTCATGCTGTCGTGAAACCACCAAGGCGGCCCCAATAGTACTGCGGGATAGTGACCGGCTAGGGGAGCTAGTTCGCGGCTATAAGTGCTTTCATCCAATCCAAACAAAATTAAGTGAAAGTCTTTTTGGTTACCGTAAGCTGATAACAACGGCTGCAAATTTTTAGTCCACTCTATTTGCAAGGGAATATCAGCACCTTTATCAGCTCCAAATCGCTCAAAGACGGCCGGGTTATGGTTACGCATAATACCGCAATGCATTTGCATAACTAGACCATCTTCTACACTCATCCGAGCCATTTCCATAAACATGTGGCCGGTAAAACGCTCTGCATCGCTTGGATTTAGCTTGTTGGCTAATGCTCTAGCAAAGATCGCTTCTGCTTCGCGATCGCTAAGGCGATTAGTATAAGGTGTAGCTGCACTATGGTCGGTAGCTGTCGCACCTATTTCTTTAAAAAAGGCTCGACGTTCTTCTAGAGTTTGCACGAAAGCAGCATAAGTATTAATTTCTCGCCCAACAGTGCTTTCGAGCTTGGCTAGATTTTCCCGCCAACCAAGAGTATCGAGATTGACTACTGCATCTGGTCGAAAAGTAGGTCTTATCTGAGTGAAACCTTCTTGATGTAACGATTGATGATACTCAAGTGTGTCACTGGCTGCATCAGTAGTGCAAAGGACTTCAATATTAAACTTTTTAAATAAAGCACGAGGTGAGAATTCAGGTAACAATAACAGCTTTTGCAAGTAATCGTAGATATATCCCGCATTGCGAGAATTTAAAGGCTCGTCCACTCCAAACACGTTAGTGAGTTCGTCTTTCAGCCACAACCCAGAGGGAGTACCTTGAAATAGGTAAAAATTGTCGGCGAAAAGCTGCCAAATTTTGCGGTGGTCGGTTTCTACTGGCGAACCATCGCGACTCGGTATGCCCAAAGCTGATAAAGGTACGCCCCGACTATAGAGCATACGGAAAATGTAGTGATCGGGAATAATCAATAATTCAGTTGGCGAACCAAAACGCGCTGCGGGATTAGCCAATAAAGCTGGGTCTACGTGTCCGTGAGGACAGACCAGCGGTAGACTAGATATTCTGTCAAAAAATTGGCGTGCTAGTTGTCTTTGTTCTGGTTCTGGAGCGAAACAGCGATCGCTAGATAAACTCCATTTTTTAGTTAACATATTTTTGTTATTGGTCATTGGTCATTGGTCATTGGGCTTAGGGAAAGGGAAAGGGGTAAGGGGAAAAGGGGAAAGATTAAATTTATTCCTTTTCCCTTTAACCTTTAACCTTTTCCCCTGCCTCAAAAGGCTCCTCATCTCCCAAATACAGCAGTACTACTGCGCTGTACTAGAAGAGGAGACAAAATGATGTTTTCTACAGTTTTGTCTTCTAATAAGTCGAGTAACATTTGCATAGCCGAGCGACCAATTTCTAACATCGGTTGACAAACTGTCGTCAGCGACGGCGTTATATAACGGCAAAGAGCAATATCGTCAAATCCAACCAAACTTAAATCTTGGGGTACTGAAATATTTAGTTCCCGGCAGGCTAAGAGAGCGCCAACTGCTACCATGTCGTTGTAACAAAAGATGCTTGTGACTCTAGCGTTAAATAGTTGAGGTAGCAATTTTTTTCCGGTATCAACATCGCTAATTCTGATATTGTCTTCATCGCTAATTGCCACCCAATCGCTGTTTTGTGGCAAACCAGCTTCCCTCAAAGCCGTGCGATATCCTTCTAAACGCAAGTGGTTTGACTGACTGCGATCGCCTACACCCAAGTAACCAATAGCCGTATGTCCCAAACTTATCAGATGCTCTACCGCCAATCTACCGCCTAACAAGTCATCCACTGTCACTGTGTGAAATGCCTCCGGTTGATTTTCTGTCTGACTATTAATCAAAACTAACGGTACAGCAATTTCTCCTACTTCATTTGTATTATTTTTATTAATTCGCGAATCAGTGACTAATATCCCGTCCACTCTGCGACGATGAAAATTATCAATAGCTGCTATTTCCTGCTGGAAATCCCGATGCGAAGCAGTTAGGAAAACACTCAAACCTGCCGTTCTCGCTACCTGTTCGATTCCCTCTACCACCTCAGCGTAAAAGGGATCTGCGATTGAAGTCACAACTACCCCAACAGTATTAGTGCGTTGATTTTGCAAACTTTGAGCGATCGCGTTTGGTACATAGTTCATCTCTCGCGCTATTTTCTTAATTTCCTCTCTCACCTTCGGGCTAATTAGAGAGTTATCTCGCAAAGCACGTGAAACTGTAGAATGAGAAACGCCTGCCCGACGAGCAATATCTTCGATGGAAACTTTTCGTTTCTTCATAATCTTACCATATTTAATGCAAACGTGTGCATTATAATTTTAATTATTAGCAAAGTTGAGCCATCTGTCAATCTATTCGCTCGACTAAGCAACCATAAAACTGCGATCGCGGGAGGAACGTAACAAAAAGTAAAATTAACAAAAACTTTGCTGTTTCAAAAATCAATACTTCACTATTACTGAGGTAGGTTGACATAATGGCGATCGCAGTAAATAGATCGCTTTGGGTAAAAGGCTTATAATCTAGGCGAAGACAGAAAGATTTTAACCATAGAGCAGATTTTAAGGAAATTGGAGTACCCCATCTAAATCTCGTACTAAACAAACACAACATCCTGAATTCTGACTCCTGAATTCTGACTCCTGAATTCTCATTTCTTAACTTTTTTTTGCAAAACTATGAGCGACAAGTCAATGGTTATCATCCTTATGGGTGTTTCAGGATCTGGCAAAACCACCATCGGAAAACTGCTAGCAAATTCTTTAGGCTGGGAATTTAGCGATGCTGATGCTTTTCATTCACTAAAGAATGTTGAGAAAATGCGGTGCGGTATACCCCTGACTGAAGCAGACAGAATACCTTGGTTACGAGATTTGCAAATAGCTATTAAAAACTGGCTGCAAGAAAATAAAAATATGGTGTTGGCGTGTTCGGCTCTCAAAGAAAGCTATCGGCAATTTCTGGCCGTGGATAACGAACGCATAAAGCTAGTTTACCTTAAAGGCTCTTATGAGTTAATTCAAAAGCGGTTGCAAGAACGTCATAACCACTACATGAGCGAGAAACTCCTAGATAGCCAGTTTAATACTCTAGAAGAACCATTAGACACCATATATATAGATGTTATCGAGACACCCCAGGTAATTGTTCAAAACATCACAACAGCTTTAGGAATTTAGCATCTGTGGCGTATTACTTGGGAGTATTACAACAAACACAATGTTAGCTTATATCTGCACAAAGGAAGATTAATGGCGTTTGTGCGAAAACACATCTAAAACAAATATAAACTAATCGCATTATTGTAGTGATAGGAGGAAATTAGTGTTTCTGAGATTAGCGCAACAACATCAGCAAGTCCTTCAGGACTTAGTAATGAGCCTGGAAGCTTTATCAATTGTACTTGAGCAACGCGGTTATACTACGTCTTTTTATAGCTGCGGCAACGAAATCAAGAGTGCTTCATTTATGGTCAGCCTGGGAGAAAAGCACCTGATTCGATTTTTAGTGTCTGATTACGGTATTACTTGGATGGAAATTTGGGACGACCGCGAATTAATGAAGTTAGAGGGCGCAGAAGCAATCAATCAGTTGCGGGAGTTGTCCGATATTGTCAAGTATCCAGAGCAACAAATTCATTTAGTCAAGTAAAAAATGTTTGTTGAACGCAAAATACACACTTGTATAAATAGATAACAAACTTAATAAGTCTATCTTTTGCACGCGTGTGCAAAAATATTACTATAATTTGCACTAGATGTGTCTTTTGTTATTTAGAAACTACTTCTAATACCAATTTTCTATGGATTTGCACTTAATAACGAGGTAATGATATAATCCTATCCACAAATAGAAGCGTAGTTTAGCGGCGTAGGCATCGCTTCTGTTGAGATGGAACCCTTGAACTTGTTTTAACTTCCGTCTTAATTCATCTTTATCTTTAAATTCCTGGCTTGTTCGCCATCAAATTTTCTTAGCACTTGGTATCAAGAAATGGAAAAGTATTTAGTCACCAAAGAAGAGATTGAGTCTTATGAAGGACTAGAAAAAACACATTTTCTCAACTCCAATGCTCGCAGACGGAATAAGTCTTTAGGAGATTTGACAGGTTTAAATAATATCGGTTTTCACATCATTGAAGTAGAGCCTGGACGCGAATCAACTGAGCTTCATATGCACTATCACGAAGAAGAGTGCGTATACATTCTTGAGGGAGAAGCTGAGGCAACAATTGGAGAAAGCGTTTATCCAGTTAAACCAGGAGATTTTATTGGATATCGCGCTGGTGGTAAGCCGCACAAGCTGAAAAACACGGGCAATTCTATATTGAAATGTATAGTAGTTGGTCAAAGGCTAGACCATGATATCGGTGACTATCCAAATTTGCACAAGCGTATATATAGAAGCAAAGGTTTAAAGTGGAATCTGGTCGATATGGAAAATATAGCTGAACCAGTAGCAGGTAAGAAGGCATAACAATTCAAAATTTGGCGTTGCTGATTGAAAGTTTGAATTAGTCTCAGGCAAAGACGAGACAGTGCCTTGGGTGGGTTTCCCGACTTGAAGAAACTGCCGTCCACAGGCCCAAAGAATCGTTGTTTAGTTATAAAGATTTGAGTCCGGTAGGGTGCGTTATGGACTATCGTCCATAACGCACCGCAAATTCCAGGTGGTGCCCTACTTTCAGGCGTAACACACCCTACAAAACTCAAGGAATTGATGAAGCGCAGGGATATGCCGATACTGCGGTATGATTCGCGCTAATTATCGCATCTGGCGCGATCGCTTTGGTATAAGGCAAAAAATAAAATATACAGTAGGGTGTGTTAGGCGAAAGCCGTAACGCACCCAAAGACCTGGCGGTGCGTTACTGGCTATTTTTTCAATTGGAAGTCCCTAAGGCAATACGGTTGAGTTAACAGTATTTAGCTCCGGAAGATCCCCCCAACCCCCCTTAAAAAGGGGGGCTTAGTTCCCTCTTTTTTAAGGAGAGTTAGGGAGGATCGAGTCTTAACTGAACTGTATTAACGTGAGTTCGACGGCTGTAAAAACCCCTCTCCAAACCTCTCCCCCAGAGGGAGAGAGGCTTTGAAACCCTAATTTTTTCGTTGGAAACTAAAAATATTTCTGCCCCTCCCCGCCTCGGAGAGGGGTTGGGGAGAGGTTCATCGAACTCACGTTGTATTAGACCTCTCGCAAAAGTCTCTAACACCCCACCCCCTCTCCTTAGCAAGGGGAGGGGAGACAAAGCGTAGCTTTGGCGGGGGTGGGGTTCTTATTTTCTATTTATGCAAGAGGTCTATTGTGGTATAAGGTCGTCGCTACCAAAAACGCACAGGCGGCGTGAGTAATTGATGCACAAGTTATGCAAAAAAACTTAACACACAGTTTTGCACACGTGTGCAAAACTAAAAATATACAGTTAATGCACACCTGTGCATCGATAAATTCCAAAGGTTTTATCTAAATGACAACTTTGTTTCAAAAGTAGAAAAATATGTCTCAAACTCTAAATCATTCCATCCAAGAAGCTCAAAACAATCCTTTGCATTCACTAGAAGAATGGGAAGAAGACTTACTCAATCGCTATCCAGATCCCAATAGCATAGTTAAAGAAGGTAAAACTATTGAAGCATACAGGAATTACGAAGCACCTACCAGAGATACAGTTAAAGAATTCTACCGATTAAATCATATTAATCAAACATACGATTTTGTACTACAGAAAAAAGCAGAGTATTTAAAATTTGATAAAAAAGAAATGACTGTTTGGGATGCGGTGGAATTTTTGAATCAATTAGTTGACGATTCAGATCCCGATACAGACTTAGACCAATTACAACATTTATTGCAAACATCAGAAGCTATCCGCGCTGATGGTCATCCTGATTGGATGGTGCTAACAGGTTTCTTTCATGATATGGGGAAAGTACTTTGCTTATTTGGCGAACCCCAATGGGCTACTGTCGGCGATACTTATCCTGTAGGTTGTGCATTTTCAAGCAAAATTGTTTACTCAGAATTTTTCCAAGATAATCCAGATTTTAACAATCCGAAATATAACACCAAATATGGTGTATATGAGCCGAATTGTGGATTGCGTAACGTACAAATGTCATGGGGACATGATGAGTATTTCTATAGTATGATGAAACCTTACTTACCGGAACCAGCATTGTACATTCTCCGGTATCACTCATTTTATCCTCAACATCGTGAAAACGCCTACGAGCATTTAATGGATAAACACGATGAAGAAATGTTTAAATGGGTGAAATTATTCAATCCTTACGATTTGTATTCCAAAAATCCTAATCCGCCTGATTGGCAAAAACTCAAGTCATACTACGGGGATTTAGTAGCTAAATATTTACCACCAACTTTAAAATTCTAGATATTTGTTCTTGCAACAGCAAATATTTTGGTTTCCGATTTAAGTTATTGGTATTGCAAAGGTTTTTGCTATTCATTATCCACAAAAAAACTTTGCAAAACTTCAACCAAGAGGAATAGTTTTGCAATTACAAGAGTATAAATTAAAAACTTTCCTGTGTCCTCTCAAGCGAGCATCCTACTTGTATTAGTATCTGACAGAATATTACACGTAATAAAAATGAATAATACTTCTTAATTTTGTAAATTTCGATAAACAAAATTAATTTTGGGAAAAACTTCAGGATAAAATAAAAAACCAAATAAGATACAAGTTTGAAGTTTGACAACCTAAGATTATTAAAATTTTAGCAAACAAATTTTTCAAACTAGCAATTTTCAAACCTAATTTTCCCAGAAAACCAGACTTTAGAATTATTGCAACGTTCGGTATTTTGCTGATTCAAGCAAAAGCTTGGTTTGTTGTAACAAATAACAACTAAAATTACGTCAACTTGCTAGAGATTTGAGCGAGTCTAACTTGCCAAATCGATCGGTAAAACTCAATGCTGAAGTTGTCAAAATTCTAGAATATTGCGGATTTATATTCTGCTAATCTTCGCCAGATTCAAAAGCATTGTTTGGATTATAAATCGATATGAAGAAAATTTGTTTATTAGCTAGCATATTAAGTCTTGTTGGGACTGGGCTTGTGGGTTGTAATCCTACCCCAAATGATACCGCTACCAATAATAGTCCTAATACTGCTGTGAACGCGAGTTTAGAGAATAAAGGATTGCAGACGATTGGCATTACTTTGGGCGATTTAGGTAATCCCTTTTATCTAGCAGTACAGAAGGGAGCCGAACAACAAGCAAAAAAACTTGGGAATGATATCAAAGTTAATACAGTTTCTAGTGCTTTCGATCTCAACCAACAAACTAACCAAATCGAAAATTTCACAGCGGCGAATACTGACCTAATTATTCTGAGTGCGGTTGATAAAAAAGGAGTTAAACCAGCGATAGACCAAGCAAGAAGCACAGGTAGGGTAGTGATTGCAGTGGATTCAGCCGTTGATGCAGATGTGGATGCGATGATTAGCTCCAACAATACCCAAGCTGGAGAGATTGCTTGCAAGTATATTGGCGATCGCCTCAACGGTAAAGGCAATGTAGTTATTCTCAACGGTACGCCAATGGACTCCATCAATCAGCGAGTCAGCGGTTGTAAGACTTCCTTAGCCAAATATCCAAATATCAAAATCGTCTCAGACCAGAACGCAGAAGGGACGAGGGATGGCGGACTGAGAGTCATGACTGACGTGCTAACAACCTTCCCCAAAATCGATGCCGTATTTGCCACCAACGACCAAAGCGGTATTGGCGCAGACTTAGCAGCCAGACAAGCAAGACGTAAAGAATTTTTTATTGTTGGCGTTGATGGTTCCCCAGATGCAACCAAAGCAATGGAAGACAAAGACGGCGTATTTGTGGCCACAGCCGCCCAAGACCCCGCAGGTATGGCGCAAAAAGCCGTTGAAGTCGGCAACGATGTCATCCAAGGCAAAAAATTGAGTAACCCTGAGATTCTGGTTCCAGTCAAATTAGTTACCCGCGAGAGTCTTGGTAGTTACAAAGGGTGGTAATCGGACATGGGGAAAGGGAAAAGGAATAAATTTAATCTTTCTCCTTTCCCCCTTACCCCTTTCCCTTTCCCCTGCTCCTTTGCCCAATTCAGATTTTTTTCAAGAGGAGAGATATGAATTTCAAAAAAATTGCGATCGCAGCTAGTTTAATCAGTCTGGTTGGTGGTGGCGTGATTGGTTGCTCGAATGGTTCTGAAAATGGCAATACTGCTACTAATCCCGATGCCAACGCACCTGGTAATACTGCTACTAATACTAGCGCCCAGAGTAGCGCAGGTACTGGGAATGGGAAATTGCGATCGGTAGCTTTTACCGCTGGCGATTTAAGTAACCCCTTCTTCGTTCTGATGGGGCAGGAAATTGAAACCACAGCCAAAAAAATTGGCGGCAATAATGTCAGGACAACCGTAGTTTCTAGCGCTTACGACCTCAACCAACAAGCCAACCAAATCGAAAACTTCACAGCATCGAATACTGACGTTATTATTCTGAATGCTGCTGATAAAAGTGGTATTAAGCCAGCAGTGGAAAAAGCCAAACAAGCAGGCAGAATTGTGATCGCAGTAGATACGGGTGCTGAGGGCGGTGTAGATGCGACAGTTACAACCAATAACGTGCAAGCTGGAGAAGTTGCTTGTAAATATATTGCCGATCGCCTCAAAGGTAAAGGTAATGTAGTAATCGTCAACGGGCCTCAAGTGGACTCGGTGATTCAGCGAGTTAGTGGCTGCGAGAACGTATTGGCCAAATATCCCGATATCAAAATTCTCTCGAAAAATCAGAATGCAGAGGGTAGCAGAGACGGCGGACTCAGAGTCATGACAGATTTGCTAACAACCTTCCCTAAGATAGATGCTGTTTTTGCAATCAACGACCCCAGTGGAGTAGGCGCAGAACTAGCAGCCATGCAAGCACAACGTCAAGACTTCTTTATTGTTGGCGTTGATGGTGCGCCAGAAGCAATTAAGGCGATCGCTACCAAAGATAGTATATATGCAGCAACAGCGACTCAAAATCCGCGAGGCATGGCAGCCAAAGCAGTCGAAGTTGGCAACGACATTTTGAACGGTAAAAAACCCGCTAACCCCACCATTTTGATTCCAGTCAAGCTGATTACCAAAGATAACGTCGGCACAGAGAAAGGCTGGTAAATGGGGCATGGGGGAATCTTGAGGCAGGGGAAAAGGTTAAAGGGAAAAGGGAAAAGGAATAAATTTAATCTTTCCCCTTTTCCCCTTACCCTTTCCCCATACCCAATCCCCAGTCCCCAATCCCCAGTCCCCATTATTTTTAGGAGTTACTCGTGACCACAAGTATTGAAACCTCCTTCCCTGAAGCGCCAACCGCCGCCCCTGTATTAGAAATGCAAGGGATTGGCAAACAGTTTCATGGCGTACCTGCTTTGCAAAATGTGAATTTGACTATTTATCCGGGAGAAGTTCACGCTCTCATGGGCGAAAACGGAGCAGGCAAAAGCACATTGATGAAAATCCTCGCCGGGGCTTACATTGCCGATGAAGGCGAGATTCGCATCAATGGTACGCCAGTGAAAATTACCGATCCGGCTTCAGCCCGCAAAGCGGGGATTAACCTGATTTATCAAGAACTGAATGTCGCACCAAATTTAACCGTTACCGAAAATATTTTTATGGGTAGCGAGTTACAACGGGGTCAGTTCTTAGACCGCAAAGCTATGGAGGACGAAGCAAAGCTAGTACTCCAAAGCCTGGGGGCAAATTTTACAGCCAATACAATAGTTGGCACCTTATCCATCGCCGAACAGCAGCAGGTAGAAATTGCCAGGGCGTTGAAAGACAACAGTCGGGTTTTAGTGATGGATGAGCCGACAGCAGCGTTATCTGACCGCGAGACTGAGCGTTTATTTCAAGTGATTCGCAGACTGCGAGACGATGGTATTGCCATTATCTACATCAGTCACCGGATGGAAGAAATATATGCATTGGCTGACCGGATTAGCGTGCTGCGCGACGGTCAATATATCGGCAGTCTCACGCGCAATGAAATTTCTGCCCAGCGATTAGTGCAGATGATGGTCGGTCGTTCGATGCAAGACTTTTACGAACATCAACGCCAAACCAATCCCGGCCCGGTGGTGTTGGAAGTTAGAAATATCAGCGACGGACGCAAGATTGAACCGGCTAGTTTTCAAATTCGCGCTGGTGAGGTACTCGGTTTAGCGGGGCTAGTGGGTGCTGGACGCACAGAAGTATCGCGGCTGATTTTTGGTGCCGATCGCAAAGCTAGTGGTGAAGTGTTCCTGAATGGCGTCAAACTGAATATTAATAGCCCCAGTGATGCCATTGCTGCCGGTATCGGTTACGTCCCAGAAGATCGCAAAGACCAGGGTTTATTTCTAGAAATGAGTTCCCGCAAGAATATTGCTCTGAACACACTCAAACAAGATGCCAAGGCTGGAGTTGTCAACTGGAGTTCAGTCAATAAATTGTCAAAGGAAGCGGTGGAAAACTTCAATATCCGACTGGCTAACTTGGAAATCAGAGCTGTAGATCTTTCTGGTGGGAACCAGCAGAAGCTACTGTTAGCACGTTGGCTAGCTATCAAACCAAGAGTCCTAATGCTAGATGAGCCGACACGCGGCGTAGATATCGGCGCTAAGAGCGAGATTTATCGGATCATCAGCGAATTAGCAGCCCAAGGCGTTGCTATTTTAATGGTTTCCAGCGAATTACCAGAAGTCGTTGGGATGAGCGATCGCGTTTTGGTAATGCGAGAAGGACAACTAGTGGGCGAACTTGACGACAGTCCCGGTAAAGAAATTACCCAAGAAAAGATTATGCATTACGCAACAGGAGCATCGGGAGTAGCAGAATCATGAGCCAAACAGTAAGACCTACCAATAGAAATAAAGTCACCAACAATCCAAACGCGCGATCGCCGAGATCCATCGCCAGCTTTCTGGAAGTTGCAGGTATTTTACCAATCCTCGTACTTATCTGTATCTTATTTACTTTCCTTTCACCCAACTTCTTCAGCGGCGGTAACCTCGTTAATATCTTACGGCAGGCATCTATTAACATTGTCCTAGCCACTGGTATGACCTTCGTGATTCTCACCGGAGGCATTGATTTGTCTGTGGGGTCAATATTAGCTGTTTCTGCTGTAGTTGCGTTGATGGTATCGCTAGTTCCGGCTATAGGTTGGGCGGCTTTACCTGCCGGTTTGGTGGCAGGGTTGCTTTTGGGCTTAGTCAACGGCGCTTTGATTACCTTTTTGGATGTGCCACCTTTTATTGTCACATTGGGTTCGCTGACTGCTTTGCGGGGTGTTGCCTATTTGATTGCCAAGGGAACCACAGTTATTAACCGCGATATCAATTTTGCTTGGATTGGTAATAGCTATGTCGGCCCTTTTCCCTGGTTGGTAATTATTGCTTTACTGACTGTAGCAGTTAGTTGGTTTGTACTGCGGCAGACTGTTTTAGGAGTGCAAATCTACGCTGTGGGTGGTAACGAACGCGCAGCAAGATTAACTGGGATTAAAGTTAATCGGGTGCTGCTGTTTGTTTATGGCGTGAGTGGATTGCTAGCAGGTTTGGCAGGAACCATGAGTGCTAGCCGTCTTTATAGTGCTAGCGGCTTATTGGGTCAAGGTTATGAATTAGATGCGATCGCTGCTGTAATTTTAGGTGGAACTAGTTTTACAGGTGGTATTGGTACAATTGGCGGTACTCTTCTCGGTGCGTTAATCATTGCCGTTCTCAACAATGGTTTGACTCTGTTGAATATGTCTTTCTTCTGGCAACTAGTTGTTAAAGGACTAGTAATTATCGTTGCCGTAATGATTGACCGACTTCGCAGACGTTCCAGACGCTAGAAAGATAAAAGTTAAAAGTAAGAATTCAGGATTTAGAAAAGTTGAAAATCAATGGTTATATATCTGCTTGATTTTCTCAAAATTATCAAGCTTGGTATCTAAACCTTATTAATTCTAGGCTCTGAATTCTTACATAAAAAGTAAAATTAAATAAATTTAGGCGCTTCAAAGAATTTTATTTTTTAAATCAATATAGTAATAATCAGACAACAACCAAATATAAAAATTAGCCATATTTGACAATTAAAAATATTCTACTTATTAAAGGCAAAACTTAATCCACACAATAGGAAATAAGTCATCCGAAATTCTGCGATCTGAATTCTTGTTTATAAAATTTCGCTTCAGTAAATTAGTAACAAAATGGAAATTGCAAAAGTAATCCGAGAAAAAGTCAAAAGTTCGCAGGGTAGTTGTTTAGGCTACTACGATGCGATGTATCAATCAATTATCCATGACCAGCCAATTGCTGTAACTGTCGAAGACGGAATTACAGCAATTTTCAGGTAAATAGACCACGTTGTAGGGGCGCACAGCTGTGCGCCCCTAGGGGAGATTGTGGTTCAAATAGATGAAAAACGCTGTAATGTGATGCAGATTATAGAAGCCGCTATTAAAAGTAGCGATCGCCAAAAAGTAATAGGGGTTTGAAAAAGAATTCAGGAGTCAGAATACAGAATTTAGAAATTTATCTGGACGTTAATTAATGGTTTCATCCTCAGCATTCAGAATCTAGAATCCTGACTCATGAATTTTGAACCGAGATTTTATCCATATCTGATTCCAGATCGGACTATATCCAATGCTGAAAAATCTTTTATACAGTTTTCCACTGCTTTTATTATCATGCCCAGCAGTTTGGGCAAATCCATTGAATGATAATTCAAATACTCCAGATGCTAACTTTGGAACCTTGCAAGGGCAAGTCACCTCAGTCTCTCAGTTTTCTGATGTCCAGCCGACTGATTGGGCATTTCAAGCACTGCAATCCCTGGTGGAACGTTACGGTTGCATTGCAGGTTATCCCAATTCCACCTATCGCGGTAACCGTGCTTTAACTCGTTACGAATTTGCTGCCGGTTTGAATGCTTGTTTGGATCGGGTTAATGAGTTAATTGCTACGGCTACTGGCGATTTAGTCAGTAAGGAAGATTTGGCAGTGCTGCAAAAATTACAGGAAGATTTCGCGGCAGAACTGGCAACTCTACGCGGGCGGGTGGATACCTTAGAAGCACGTGCAGCAACACTAGAGGCGCAGCAGTTTTCCACTACTACCAGGCTGAACGCTCAAATTATTACTGCGATTACCGACACTTTTGGCGACAAAGTGGGAGGCGATCGCGATGAATCCAATACTATCTTTGCGACTCGCGGTCGTTTGAATTTGGAGAGTAGTTTCACGGGTAAAGATTTGTTGCGAGTACGTCTGGAGTTCGGCAACTTTGCCGATCCCAATAGCGTAAGCCAAATTGCAGCAACCAGCGGTACACGGATGACACGGCTAAACTTCGACAACGACTTTACCAATACGCTCTTTATTCCCCATATTCGTTACTACTTTCCAGTGAGCGATTCCCTTTCGTTCGTTGTCGGCCCTACAGGTATCGGTTACAACGACATCACAGACAACGTAACTCCTGCAACCATTGGCGATGATGGCAACGGGATTCCCTCATTATTTGGTAAGAACAGTTTCCTTTTTGAGCGAGGTGGCGGGGGTGCAGCTCTCAACTGGAGTATCAGAAAGGACTTGGTTCTGACTGTGGGCTACTTAGCAAATAATCCCAATATCCCAACACAGAACAATGGGTTATTTAATGGCGGCTATAACGCTCTTGCCCATCTAGTGTATTACGCCAAACAAGGAGCTATCGGTGTCGCCTACTCTCATGGCTATAATCCTGCTGGCGCCGTTGATGTCACAGCTGGAAGAGGTAGCGTCCTGTCAAGCGCTCCCTTTGGCACGAACATTGCTACTTCTAACAGCATTGTCGGGGTTCAAGGGTATTATCGGTTTTCGCCAAATTTCCAAATCCACGGTTGGGGTGGATATATCTGGGCAACTGCCAAGAACTCAGGTTTGAGCGATATTTCCAATGGTAGGGGCGGAACGGATTCTTTGTTTGTGAACAATGGCGATAATGCTAATGCTTGGTTTGGAGCGGTTGGCTTGTCCTTTCCAGATGTGGGAGGTAAGGGCAATCTGCCAGGAATTCTCTTTGGTTTGCCACCGCGTATATCTAACAGTGATGTCCGTGAAGAACCAGACAACGCTTACCACATCGAAGCATTCTATCGCTTACGATTAAACGACAACATCTCCGTAACTCCTGGCTTTTGGGTAATTCTCAACCCAGAAAACAACAGCGAAAATGATACTCAATATGTGGGAGTACTTCGCACAACCTTCGATTTTTAAATAGGAGGCAGGAGGGAAACAGGACATTGGGAAAGGGGTAAGGGGAAAAGGGGAAAGATAAAATTTATTCCTTTTCCCTTTTCCCTTTAACCTTTTCCCCTGCGTCAAGAGCCTCCCAGTCCCTACTCTCCGGTCTTAAATCCACTTAAATATGCTTGTAATTGTTGTGTCAGTTCTGTTGTTTGTTGGAGTGAGTTAGATACGGTATTAGATAAATCTGCGGTATATTTTAAGGTTTCGGCGATGTGTTGGATCGAAGATGCGATCGCTTGGGAAGTTTCGGTTTGAGATCCTGTTGCCGTAAAAATTGATTGTACTAAATGATTTATCTGTTGAGATACTTCTAAAATATCTTCCAGGCTTAACTTGGCATTTTGTACAATATTTGCTTTTTCTCCTATCTCATTGGTTCCCGATTTTATGGCTTGAACTAATACGCTAGTTTCCAATTCCATATCAGTTAAAACGCCTTGAATTTCTTGCGTTGCTTCGGCAGATTGTACGGCTAATTGACTAATTTGTTCTGCTACTTTCACAAAGCTTCGACCGCGATCGCCCATCCATGTGGCTTCGATGCTGGCGTCACTGGCTAGCAAGTTAGTTTGGGTGGCGATTTGCTCAATCGTGGATGCTACAGCGGAAATTTTTTGAGAAAATTCACTTAAACTATTGACTTTGTTAGCTATTTGTGAATTTGTTTGTTGCAAATTCAAAATGCTTTCCGTAGTAAAATCCATTGCTGTCTTGGCTGTTTCTGCTGTGTTAGTAGTAGTGACGGCTACTTCTTGTAGTTGTTGAGTGCTATCTACGACTTTTTGAATCCAGAAATTTAGATTATCTATTTCTTGAAAGGCATAGTTAATCTCTTCGACTTGTTTGAGCGTTTCATTTCCCACTTGCTGGATGACACTAGAATTTTCGCCAAGGTAAACATTCATTTGGTAAGCAATTTGTTGGACTTGAGTAACAATTCGCCACAGGGTATAAATGATGGTATCAATAACATTAGCTAAGATTCCAACTTCGCCTATTGTCACTTGAGAACGAACAGTTAAATCTCCTTGCAAGACCTCGTTAACATCAGAAATAAGTTGTCGAAGCTGCTCTTGGAGAAGTTGTTGACTGCGCCTCAATTCTTCTTCTATTTCCTTGCGCGAAGTAATTTCAACTAGCACGGCAACAAAGTTGATTGTTTGTCCAAATACATCTGGAATGGGAGAAACAGTTAATTCACACCAGAAGTAACTTCCATTTTTGCAATAACTTTTCAGCACAACTTGGCATTCTCTCGAAACCTCCATTGCCTCGTCTAATTCTGCAATAGTATCTGGATCTGTGTCAGGCCCTTGAAGAAATTTGTAGTTACATTCGAGTAACTCATCAGATGAATAGCCTGTAATTTTTTCCAAGGCAGCATTGCAAAATATAATTGGATTTGTTAGCTGACGTGGATCGGTAATGAATATACCGTTACTTGCTGAAGCGATCGCCCGATCGCGAAGCCGCAAAACTTTCTGCGTTTGCTCAAGTTCAGCCACTAAACTCGCCTGTTCTAAAGCAATGCCAACTTGAATTGCTAATTGTTTAAATAAATTAATTTCATATCTGTGCCAATACCGAGTTGTAGAACATTCATGGGCACACAATAAACCAACAAGTTGATTGTTATGAATAATCGGTGCAATCAAATTTGCCTTGATTTGAAAACCTTCGAGAATTTCTCGGTGACATTCCGTAAAACCAGCTGCATAAATATCATTGGTTGCTCGGACTCGACCATTTTTGTACATTTCAATATAATCTTCCCGGAATGGGTCATTGACCGTTTTTCCTAAGGTTTTCATCCAACCTTGGGCAACGGACTCAGCGATGATAGTGCCACTCCAGTCAGTATTGAAACGATACATTACCACACGGTCTGTTTTCAATGCTTGACGAAGTTCGTGGACAGTTGTGTTGATGACATCATCTAATTTTAGCGATCGCCGAATTCTTAAGGTAATTTCTGTAAATAACTGTGAAAGTTTGGTTTCGGCTTCTTGCTGTGCTAAAAGCTTTGTTTGGGCAGACAAACGCCGATCTATAAACGAAGTCAGCAGCGCAAAACCGAGAATCACAAATGTAGCAGTACCAATAGAAATACCTAGCAAAGTTAGGGAATCATTCGTTGTTGCTAGTCCAGAAATTGCTATTGGGTTAGTCGGCATAAATTTAACAGCCGCCATCCCTGTATAATGCATTCCAGCGATCGCTCCCCCCATGACAATAGCACTGCCAATCTTTGCCAACCAGTCAGTTGTACTCGTTGGCGTGCGTAAATGGAACGCAATATTGAGTGCTAGAATCGACGCGCCGATGGCGATGGCTATAGAAAGTATAAACAGCGTTGGGTTATATGTAGCGGTTGCTTCCATCCGCATCGCCAGCATTCCGATGTAGTGCATCGAGGCGATACCAATACCCATTAACGTCCCACCACCCAGCAATTGCCAAATGCTTAACACTGGTTGGCTGGCTAGGAAGAGTGCGCCCCCCGAAGCAATAACCGCAGGCAGCATAGAAACCAGCACAATCGACATATCATAGGCGATCGGTGTTGCCATACTGAAAGCTAACATGGCTACAAAGTGCATCGACCAAATACCGATTCCCATAACCATTGCGCCGCCAATTAACCAAGCGACTTTCGCCGATGCTTTGGCTGCTGTTACCCTTGCAGCCAGATCGAGAGCAGTATATGAAGCGAAGATGGCGATCGCAATTGAAAGTATTATTAGGCGTAGGTCGTACATGCTACTCATATTCGGAAGTGTGGGGCAAGGGGGCAGGAGGCAGGAGGCAGGGGGCAGGGGAAAAGGTTAAAGGGAAAAGGGAAAAGGGAAAAGGAATAAATTTAATCTTTCTCCTTACCCCATGCTCAATGCCCCATGCTCCATGCCCAATGCCCAATTCGCAATTCTTAATAAGAATTACAAATTCCCATAGCTCCACTGCTCTCCATATCTATCTCAGTATCTTAATCAAAAGGGAAATTCATGATATTCTCATACTTAGATACTCCAAATAAGTGTGCAGCTAATAAATGCCCTATTTGTTTAGAACAAATTAATAATTTATATCAAAAAGTATGCACTGCCAAAGTTTTCAAAACAGGCAGTTGTAGATTGTTATTTATAAAGAGTGCTTCCAAACAAACCTAAGTCAAGAAAACGTTATGATATCAACACTTTTGAGCGATCGCTATCGCATTATTAGCGTACTTGGAACTGGTGGATTTTGCGAAACATTCTTAGCGGAAGATACCCAAATGCCTTCGGGGCGACGTTGTGTAATTAAGCAACTCAAGCCAGTAACCGACAACCCAGAGGTTTACCAGTTGGTACAAAGGCGATTTCAAAGAGAAGCCGCTATTTTAGAAGATCTGGGAGGAGCAAGCGATCAAATTCCCACTCTGTACGCCTACTTTCAAGCAGATGGTCAATTTTACCTCGTACAGGAATGGGTTTCTGGACAAACGTTAAACCAATACGTAAAACAAAACGGTTGTTTGAGCGAAAGTGAAGTAATTCCCATTTTAATCAGTCTGTTGAAAGTGCTGGATTTTGTACATACCAAAGGCATCATCCACCGCGATATTAAACCAGACAATATTATTCTGCGTGCATCTGATGGCAAACCAATTTTAATTGATTTTGGTGCAGTGCGAGAAACGATGGCAACAGTCATGTATCCAGAAGGTACTGTTAGTAATTCAATTATTATTGGTACACCAGGTTTTATGCCTAGCGAACAAGCAGCAGGACGCCCAGTTTTTGCCAGTGACTTGTATAGCTTGGCGCTAACAGCTATTTTCTTGTTGATGGGAAAATCGCCCCACGAATTGATGACAGACTCCTATACTGGAGAGCATGTTTGGGATAGGGATGCCATCAGTCCCAATTTGATGGAAGTTTTAAAAAAAGCAACTCAATTTGATGTTAGAGAGCGCTATTTCACTGCCAAAGAAATGCTGGATGGCTTGCAAAACATTGCCACTTCAGCTGCACCAAAAGTACCGATGTACAGTCAACTCTCTGCTTTGACTAATTCTGTAATCCGCTTGCCAGCGGCTCAAAGCAGCAAACAAAACGCTATTTTTATTGGCAGCACTTTAATCGGCGGTGGATTAATCGGTGCATCGGTGATTATTGGACTTTTGTTAGCAAACTCTCCCCAATCTGGGACATATCAAGAAGCTAGATCCTCTATAATTCCAAAAACAGAAAGTCATGAAAATTCTTCCTTGTCTCTTCCACCGGGAGCAGCAAATTATCAAATAGGGACAATCCGGGAATCACCAATTACAAACGCCGCTAATCTATCTAATTCTTTTTATTTTGTAGCAAATTCTAGTTTGCCAAATTTGCAAGCTGCCATTAAGCAAGTAAAAATTTTACAATCCCAAGGAATTAGTCAATCAGGAGTGTTCTGGATACCAGATTACCCCAATTTATCAGATAAGAAAAATTCCTTTATAGTTTATGTAGCCACCTTTCAAGACCGCCCCAATTGCATTAATTTTCTCAAAAATTACGGACAAATCAATCCACAAGCATATTGCGCCTTTGCTAGTAAAGATTTAAATGCACCAATGGCTAAAGTGTCTTTTAAGGAAATAAAGTAAAACAGAATTGAGGATTAATAATTAAACAAAGTATTACAGCCGCAGTCATATCTCGGTGGAGACACTGAGTTGTTGAAAAATCGATGAAATATGCAGCTGTAATATAGGAGTCCGATTTGATTTATGACAAAATCTCAGTATCTGTACGGTGCGTTAGCCTTTGGCGTAACGCACCCTACTGGCGTGACTCGATATCGCCGGGTTTCGACTGCGCGGAAGTTGAGCGTAGTCGAAACTCAACCCTCTTGGAATAAGCTTACCGAGCATTGAGCGTACCCTTCGGGATCTTGCTACGCGTAGCGTCTCCCCTTGGGAGAAGTCGAAATGCGTCTTCTAAATAATTGTGTCCACCTACTTATCATTAAGCATAATACCCAAAACCTCACCCCGCTAAACCTGTGCTTTAGTGGGGTGAGGTTCTTTTATTAAAAGTAATTTCACGGGGATGATATCACTGAATGTTTAAGTATAATATTGCTCACAACTGGAATAGTGAATTTTGAGTAATAAATATGATAGAGTTTGCCGCCATTACTTCAGTGATTAGTAAATATGCTCCGCAAGCTAGTCAACTAATCATTAAACAAGCTCAAAAAAACGAAGCTGTTATCAGAATTCTACAAGAATTAAAACTCAATCCTACCCAAATTCCCGATGATATTGATGGGGTTTATGCTTACACTCTAGTCAAATATGGCGTATTTAAACCTGAAGCAATTTTAAATTTGTTTCGAGACAAAATAGTCAAGGATTATTTTTGGAACGCTTACAGTAATAATGCTGCTTTTCAGTTTATAGAGAATACCAAAAAGTTTATTAATCAAAATAGCGAACTAAAAACGCAAATAATCAATGCAAAAATTAATTTTCTGGCTGAACTAGAAGAATTTGGCGAAGCTTTTATTGCAGTTGCTAAACAAACGAAAAACTCGAAATATCAGCCTTATCCAGATTGGAATTTAGATGTTTATCCCAAAGAGTTTAAAGCCTTAATCTTTGAAAAGACTCGGTTATTTTGCGGGCGTGATTTTGTTTTCGATGCTATTAAAAAATTCTTCACAACTCAACCCAAGGGTTATTTTACAGTGATTGGGGATGCAGGGATGGGGAAAAGCGCGATCGCTGCTAAATACATCTTAGCTACTAAATTTCCTTGCTATTTTAATGTATTCGCAGAAGGGCGCAACAAACCAGAGCAATTTTTAGCCAGTATTCGCCAACAATTAATTAAGCGCTATTCTCTGCAAAATGCAGACAACGCTGATTTAAGAACTTTACTGCAAAAAACCAGCGAAGAACTCAAAGGACAAAAACTTGCCATTATTGTTGATGCACTAGATGAAGTAGAACAAGAAGGAAATGGTAATCTTTTAGATTTACCACAAAATCTTCCTGAAGGAATTTATTTTTTACTCACCAGAAGACCTTATAACCAAGAAACCAAAAGGTTAACTTTGTCTCCAGATACTCCTGGAGACGAATTAGATTTAACAAAAAGTGATTATTCAGCTTTGAGTCAGGAAGATGTCAAAGAATATATTCACTTATTTTTACAGAATGATAATAAACTGAGAGCTTGGATTCAGGAACGCAATATTTCTGAGGATACTTTTACTCAGGAAATAGCTGTCAAGAGTGAAAATAATTTTATATATTTGCGTTATCTATTACCTGGAATATCCGAAGGTAAATATAATGATTTAACTTTGAAGGGATTGCCACAAGGTCTTCAAGACTATTATACAACTCATTGGCATCGCATGGGGATGGATAAAGAATCCAATGAAAAGAAGGTTAAAACACTCTATATATTGGTAGAAAGAGGCGAACCTATATCTCTAAATATGATTGCGGAAATTCTGGATGAGGATGAATATGATGTTAAATCGGTGTTAAATGATTGGATTGAGTATGTAACGCCGAAGGTAAATGTCGATGAAGAAAAAACTTACTATAGTATTTATCACCGCAGTTTTCTAGAATTTCTTAAAGGGCAAGATAAATTAGGTAAAGGGCGAAAATTGTTTAGAGAAGTTAATAAGGCTATGGCTGACTATATGGATAAGGGGATAGAATAAATGGGGGTACTTTCCACTAAGTTAGCATCAAAATCAGCAGAGTTTCAAGATTTTTTTCTTGGTCAATTTCCCGAACAACAATTAAAAGCAGGTAATTCTGAAAAGTATTATCAAACTCTCATAGATTTTGATTTTATTTCTCTAAAAATTCAATATCATAAATTTGGAGTTGAATCTCTGGTTAGAGATTATGCTTTGATTGATGACCCAGAGATATTGGAGAATTTAGAAGCAGATGAAAAACTAGAAACCGAACAAATCAAAACTCTGAAATTAATTCAACGTGCGCTACAGTTATCAGCCCATATTGTGAATCAAGACCCTAATCAATTAGTAGGGCAATTATGGGGAAGGTTGCAGTGTTTTCAACAGCCAGAAATTCAGAAAATCTTGGCAGATGCAGCAGAAAGTAAAAATGGAACTATCTGGTTACGGCCAACAGCAGCCAGCTTAACCACTCCAGGTGAAAATCTACTGCGTACCCTGACTGGTCATAATCACTGGATAGAAGCAGTAGACATTACCCCAGATGGTAAAAAAGCCCTTTCTGGTTCTTGGGATAACACCTTGAAATTGTGGGATTTGCAGACAGGAAAGGAAATCTTTACTCTGACAGGTCATAACGACTTGGTACATGCAGTAGACATCACCCCAGATGGCAAAAAAGCCCTTTCTGGTTCTCGTGACACCACCTTGAAACTGTGGGATTTGCAGACAGGAAAGGAAATCTTTACTCTGACAGGTCATGAGGACTTGGTATATGCAGTATACATCACCCCAGATGGCAAAAAAGCCTTTTCTGGTTCTTATGACAAAACCTTGAAACTGTGGGATTTAGACACAGGGAAGGAAATCTCTACACTCACTGGTTGTAGCAACTGTGTAAAAGTAGTAGCGATGCCTGGGTTGGGCTATGTCAACGCCCCGGATGGTAAAACAGCCTTTTTTGCTTGTGATGACAGCACCTTGAAACTGTGGGATTTAGACACAGGGAAGGACATCTCTACTCTGACTGGTCATAACCACTGGGTACAAGCAATGGCGATCGCCCCTGATGGGAAAAAAGCCCTTTCTGGTTCTGAGGAAGGAACCCTGAAACTGTGGAATTTGGAGACAGGAAAGGAAATCTTTACTCTGACTGGTCATACTAAGTCGGTGACAGCAGTAGCGATGCCTGGGTTGGGCTATGCCAACGCTCCTAATGGTAAAACAGCTGTTTCTGGTTCAGTTGATAATACCTTGAAACTGTGGGATTTGGAGACAGGAAAGGAAATTTCTACCCTGACTGGTCATACTAAGTCGGTGACAGCAGTAGCGATCGCCCCTGATGGCAAAACTGCTGTTTCTGGTTCTTGGGATAGCACCCTGAAAGTGTGGGATTTGGAAACAGCAAAGGAAATCTCTACTCGAACTGGTCATCACGACTGGGTAATAGCAGTAGCGATCGCTCCTGATGGTAAAACAGCTATTTCTGGTTCTCGTGACAAGACCCTGAAACTGTGGAATATAAAGACAGGAAAGGAAATTTCTACCCTCAGAGGTCATAATGACTGGGTAACAGCAATAGCGATCGCCCCTGATGGAAAAAAAGCCCTTTCTGGTTCTGGCGAAGGCATTCTGAAACTGTGGGATTTGCAGACAGGAAAGGAAATCTTTACTCTGACTGGTTATAACGACTGGGTACATATAGTACAGATCGCACCTGATGGGAAAACAGCCGTTTCTACTTATACTAACTACCTTCTGAAACTGTGGGATTTGGAGACAGGAAAGGAAATCCCTACCTCTGCCTTGACTGGTCATAACGGAACAGTAAAAGGAGTAGCGATTACCCCTGATGGCAAAACAGCCGTTTCAGCTTCTGATGAAAGCGCCCTGAAACTGTGGGATTTGGAGACACAAAAGGAAATCTCTACCTTTATTGGTGAAAGTTCTATATTGTGCTGTGCAGTTTCCCCAGATGGATTGACAATTGTAGCTGGAGAAAAATCAGGGCGCGTTCATTTCCTGAGTTTATCAGGTGGTTATTAAAATGAATAACATCACCGAAAATACAATTAATATCCCCAGATATCCCCCAGAATTTCAGGAAATTATTACCACCAAAAATCACAACTTTGTCGGTCGTGAATTTGTCTTTGCTGCGATCGACAACTTTTTCCATCAATCTGACCGAGGTTACTTTACTATTATCGGCGAGCCTGGGATTGGTAAAAGTGCGATTATTGCCCATTATGTCAGCCAAAATCCCGGCGTTGTCTATTACAATGTCGAAATTGCAGGAAAAAATCGCGTTGAGGAATTTCTGACGACGATTTGCACTCAATTAATAGAAATTGCCCAAAGTCAAGGTAGTAAAAATATTGTTGATAGTTTGACAGATACCACAGAAAATAGCGCTTTTTTATCGCTGTTACTACAACAAATCAGCGATAGATTGCATCCAGAGCAACGGTTAATTATTACTATTGATGGCTGCGACAGGATTGATATTAACAATCAACCACGCGGCTCAAATATTTTCTATTTACCCCGATATCTCCCAGAAAAGGTTTATTTTATCCTCACTCGTCGTCCGTTTCTAACAGATAAATCGGGTTTGTTAATTGAAGCTCCGGCCCAATCTTTAGATTTATCAGCCTACTTTGAACAAAATCGTGCTGATATTCAGGAATATATTAAAAACTATTTAAATACTCAGGATATTAACTATCATTTAATAACACTAATTAGCCAAGATGAAACAAATTTCATGTATGTTAGTGAAATCTTGAGGGCTATTAATCAAGATATTTATCCAAAAAACTTACAACTCTACTACCAAAATCACTTAAACAATATGAATTTAGCAACCAGTCAACAGCAAACTCTGGCTTTACAGGTGTTAAATATCTTAGTTAAAGAGCAACCAATCTCAATAGAAATGATAGCAGAAAAATTAGATGAGGATGAATATGAAATCAAGGTAATTTTAGACAAATGGCGAGAGTTTTTACATTTACAATCAATACCAGCAGAAATTAATTATAGTCTTTATCATGCTAGTTTTCGTGATTGGTTGAGGCAACAAACGGTATAAGCAGCGAAAGTCTCTAGATCCCCGACTTTTTTGAGAAGTCGGGGATCTAAATTTTCACCAATGATTAAGTAAGGCTATATCCCAAACCGTTCAGTTAGTGTTTTAAGATCCCCACAACCCCCCTTTTTAAGGCTTGCTCACAAACTCTCTTTCACCCCCTTTTTAAGGGGGTCGCCGCAGGCGGGGGGATCTTAACTGAACTGTATTGGGCTATATCCTATTTCACTTCATTAGCGACAATTCCAATTAAATTCAACTTACTCAAGATTTCAATAGCTTGAATTAATTGAGTTTGCTTGACTTTCCCCATGCGCTCTACCATGACGATCGCGTTGCAAAAAGATGCGATAATCCTAGCATCAACCGTGGCTAAAATTGATGGAGCATCTATCAGTACTAAGTCATAATTTTCTTCAAATAACTCAATTAGTTCTTTCATTCTTTGAGAACTCAGCAGCTTCACTCTATCTTCTGGAACGGGGCCAGCAGTCAAAACATCAATGAATGGGTGAATGGGCTGAATGTAATCTTGAAAATTACTAGTTGTCTCATCAACTAATAACAAAGATAGCCCCCAATCATTAGTGAGTTCTAATACTTTGTGCAGGTTAGGATTTTGCAAGTTAGCATCAATTACTAATACCCGTCGATGCATTCGGGTAGCACTAGCCACTAGTCCTAATATTAAAGTTGTTTTCCCCTCTCCTGGTAATGCTGAAGTCAACATCAACGACTTGAAAGGCAAAGGATATTTGAATATTTTAATGTTTTGGTAGATCATGTCCAAATTTTCATGGACAGGCAACTTGGTGCTGGGTTCTACCATAGCAGGAGGTAAACTGCGTTGCTGATTCCAAGATCGATTTAAAAGACGCTTTTTAGGATGAAGCGATCGCAATTTTGGTACTGTTCCCAGTACGCGCAGATTTGTCAGCTTTTTGAAATCTGCCTCACTATAAATAGTGTCATTAAACTTGAACAAAATCAAGGCTACTAAAATACCTAAAACTGGCCCAATTACTCCTCCTCCAAGCAAATATAATAATTTGTTATTCTCTACATAAGTGCCTAAAGCAGGTTCTTCCAAAACTTGCCAGTTATATCCTTCCTGAGAAATTTTCATTCCCAATGACTGTTGTGCCTGAAGTAATTGTTCGAGGGTTTTATGGCTAGTTTCTACCTTTTGCCGAAGACGATTATATTCAGTTGTTAAGTTAGGATATTTGTCTAATTCCGAACGAAGTCGCTGTTCTGATTGCACTAAACTTTTCTCATTAGCAGTTAGCCCTAAAACATTTGTTTGTAGCAGAATTAATTCGTCTATTAGCTTGGGTTCAACTCCTACTATTCCGGCTTGTAAAAGTTTTTCGTCCTTGCCAGCATTAGTGATATTTTTCACTTCTTGCCGTAACAAATTTAGTTGGTTTTGGCGTTGCTGTTTGAGTTTTTCCACTGATGGATAATCATCTGTATAACGCAATCGTTCCTTAGCCAGTGCTAGTTCTGTTTTTTGAATTTCATTTAATAATATTTGGTAACGGCTTGATTGATTTAGGCGAGAAGAAAGTTGGGCATTCTGTTGGGAAGAAGATGCTATTTCTTGTTGTAGGCTATCGTAGCGAGCGTTAACATCTTGAAGTTGGGCGCGAGTGTTTTGTAGCTGTTGTTGAATGTCAGCCAAAGATTCTAGCACAATTTTACTTTGTGCTTCCGGATCGACTAAATTATGTTTTTTGCGAAACTGTTCTAAATTTTTATCAGCTTGACTGACCTCTTTTTTGATTTCAGGGAGGCGGGTATTCACAAAAGCCAGTCCCCGATCTAAACGCTCTTTTTGTTGTTCTTTGTTGTAGTTTTGATAGACTTTTTGTAAAGCTTGAAGTATTCTTTGTGCTTTAACTGGATCGCCATCATTAAAAGAAACTTCAAATACTTGACTTAAAACTGGCTCGGCTGTTGTATTTGCCTCTTCTGGAGCGACTTTGAGAGGTGCTTGTTTGGTATATTCTTTTTGACCTTTGAGATATTCTAAGGTGATATCTGGATAATTAGAATGAAGTAGATTTACAGCTTTTTGAAGTAGCTTGGAACTCAGCATGAGTTTCATTTGAGTACTGTAATCAATACTTTTAGTGTCTGTGTCTTGCGCGATATTATTTGACTGCGCTCCTTGAGATAAATTGGAACTCACCAATATTTGCATGGAACTTTGATAATTAGATTTGGCAGTGAGAGCAAAGAAGCTGGCAACTGACATAACTACACACCAAACGCCCAAAATCACAAAGCGTTGACGAAGCAAAATAGTAGGTAGTTGTCTGATGTTAAACCTGCTTTGTACTGAGGTGATAACTTCTTGGTCTTGATTCAGACTAGTTTTAACCACTATCAAACTCCTCTAATATCGAAAAAATTTATTTCTAAGATTGCGATCGCCATTTTTTAAAATGATTTTTTACACCTATAAAATATAAAAACCACTTAATTTTTGTACACAGATTAAACCACTTGAAACGATCTTATGCCAACTAAGGTTTTCATGTTCATGAATTCATGCATATAAATTTTCAATCAGTACTAAAACAGCCTTTTTTCAATAAATCTTTATTTAAAGAAGAAAAATCTTGATAAAAAATTAATTATTTTTCTGAGTTATTTAACTAGACGCTGTTGTAATTTAGCACATTACTAATAGCTAGCAACGTTATTTTTTTAACTTGTGAGGTCTTACGCACACTCTAGGATTCTTCTGTAGGAGACGCTTTGCGAACGGTAAGCTGTGCCTAGCTTGCTTCTCCATTAGGAGTACAGCAAGTCGCAAACCGTCTAGGATAAATGAAGCTTTCTAGGGATTTTTGCGTAAATCCTACTTGTAATATAGACTTATATTTGATTTTTGAAAAAAACTCACTACAGTGATCTTCTATAGCACTTATTGTTTGAATGCAGTACACCACGGTGAACAGTAGGGGTACAGCAATGCTCACTGGTATCAACTTAAGTTAAAATTCTTGCCCCACAATCATTTTACCCCTCCCCTTGGCAAGGGGAGGGGCGATTTTGGCTTTAGACAAAATCGGGGTGGGGTAACGCGGATCTTGATAGTAAGTGAGTAGAACTCAATATCACGTCTTCACAAGGGTTTCACGTGAAGTTGACACCAATGCACAGCTGTAAAGCCCCTACGAAGGTTGATATTTGACGCAAGCGAGAACGGCTATAGAATCCTCTTATCTATCCCCTACCTATGGCGCTGGCGCTGCGGTTCGCGCACCACGCAATTCATTTCAGGAATCATACCGGATTCCTATATAAAAAATATTTGGATGGAAATCTTTAGTTGAGAATAGTATCAATAGGCTACAAGGCTATGATTGATGGTTAATGTCTTGGGGAGTCGTAAAAAGAACATTTTTAGACGCTTACTTTGGTTAGCTCCACTTCCCGTCGCCTCGGTACTTCATGAACCATAAAATCATAAGCCATGTCAGTATTCTTAAAAATCGCACGGGCTTCCTGAAGGAGATCTTTTAACTCTAAGTTATTTCCGGGAGCATAACGGGGACTAAAATGAGTCATAATCAGCCGATGTGCGCCAGCAGCTAAAGCTGTTTGGGCTGCCATTGTGCTTGTGGAATGCAACCGTTGAAAAGCCATGTCTGCATCTTGATGGGCAAAGGTGGCTTCGTGAATTAATACATCTACATCCTTCGCTAATTCCACTGCACCATCGCAAAAAACTGTGTCTGTACAATAGGCAATCTTGCGGCCAATTTCTGTAGGGCCGCACAATTGGGCACCATGAATCACACGTCCATCCTCAAGGGTTACTGTTTCACCGCGCTTGAGTTGACCGTAAATCGGGCCGGAAGGAATTTGCAGGGCTTTGGCTTTTTCGATATCAAACCTTCCTGTACGGTCTTTTTCGGCTACGCGATAACCAAAAGCTGTAATCCGGTGATGTAAATTACCACAGCTAACGATGAAGTCATCGTCTTCATAAATTATCCCTGGACGGACGGCATGGACTTTAATCGGATAGGAAAAATGTGTGTGGGAATAACGGGAGGCGGCTTGAATGTATTCGTTTAATCCAGGCGGCCCGTAAATGTCAATTCTTTCTACATTGCCAGCCAAGCCGCAAGTAGCAAGAAGCCCCATCAAGCCAAAAATGTGGTCGCCGTGCATGTGAGTGATAAAAATTCGGGAGAGTTGGCTGATTTTTAGTTCACTCCGCAAAATTTGATGCTGAGTGCCTTCGCCACAGTCAAATAACCACAGTTCTGCCCTTTGGGGTAATCTCAGGGCGACGCTGGAAACATTGCGCGATCGCGTGGGTACCCCGGAACTCGTCCCTAAGAATGTTATCTGCACAGCTTTCTTTAGTCTTCCTCTTGCTCAAGTTGCAGCTCTATGTTTCTATAGTGGCACGGTTGATGAGCAAAATACTTTTTCTATTGGGCATGGGGTATGGGGTATGTATGGGGAAAGGGAAAAGGGTAAGGGGAAAAGGAGAAAGATTAAATTTATTCCTTTACCCTTTACCCTTTAACCTTTAACCTTTTCCCCATCTCCCCATTTCCCCACCTCCCCACACTTCCCCAATCCCCAGTCCCCAGTCCCCAGTCCCTAACTATGAGCATAAATTCAATAGATAATCGCAAAAAATTGGTTGCTCTCAGACATACTAATTTTCAAAAAAATTTACCTCTCAATCACCAGCTGATTGATTTAGTAGAAGATATAGATAGCCACGCGTTTTTAACAAATTCTGCCTCCCAGAACATTTTCCTCTATCTCACAGAATACGTGAGGGCTGTTTTAGAGTATTGGTTTGGGACAAGTTTGGATAAAGTACGCGTTCTTGATTGGGGATGTGGGAAGGGACATATTTCTTTTTTAATGCGTGAAATAGGTGTGCAAATTACTAGTTGTGATGTTCGCGGTGGCGGTGATTCAGCTTTTGAGCAGATTACACCAATTATTCAAAAAGCATCTCTAAAAGTTGTACCCCTAGAACATCCTTATTTACTTCCCTTCAGCGATGCCAGCTTCGATGTTGTCTTAAGTTTTGGAGTTCTAGAACACGTTTATAATGACCTTGCTTCTCTTGGCGAGATTCATAGAGTGTTAAAACCATCAGGCCTTTTCTTTTGTTTTTTTCTTCCTTATTATCTTTCTTGGACTCAGCATTTAGCCCATTTACGGGGAGATTTTTATCACGATCGCTTGTATTCCCAAAAAATGGTAAAACACCTCCTCAAGCAAACTAATTTTGAATTTCTTGACTTTTGGCATAGACAACTTTTGCCTAAAAATCGTATTTCATATCCTAAATATCACGTGTTTGAATTTGTAGATCAATGGTTAACTACAAATACACCGTTGAAATATACTGCAACAAATATTGAGTTTGTTGCTGTTAAAAGTTAGGTTGCTTGATTCTCCCAATAAATAAGTCGGGTTTGGAGAGTACTGGCATGGATAACATACCGTTCGATTAAAGTTTTTAATTCTCGCGCTCTGGCAGTACAATTTTCTTTATAGGCGAATGCCTGACGAACTCGATCTTCACGAGAGTTTTTCAAGGCAATTTGAATTTCTTTTTCCCACGCGATCGCCAAATCTTGAAGGCGATCGTAATCTTTTTGAATAATTTCTTTTGCTGTTTTTGATTCAGCGATAGCTTCACGCAAACTTTGAAGATAATTATTCCAGGTGTCTGCTAGCAACTCAGGATTTTTGCTCTCAGCTTGGCTATTTTGAGAATATAAATGTGATTTTATTTGGGTAAATGAGTGACTTGTTTTTACCATTTTTTACCCCTATTAATAGTTATTTGAGCCAGATTAACCACTTTTCAATCCAGTGGAAATCTTGTTATTAGTTTATAAAAAATGAATTAGCCAAGTCATTAGTTTTTGGTGAAGACTCAATTACAGTATTCAGAATCAAAAACGATAAGTTTGCGAACTAATTTGTTTCTATAAAAGACATATCTTATCGGTCATTGACTATATGTATAATTCTTAGTTATTAAATTACCAGAATTTAGTTACAGGCCAAGACAATTCACAAATTGTTCCTTTAGAAGAAAGAGGTACTCGTTGAAATTTACCTTTGAGTTGCTTTGCTAAATTTCTAAACTGTTGGGTACCGTGACCTTCTCTAGATGAATTAACGCCCAAACCATCATCTATAATGCTCAAGGTGTACCAGCCTTCAGATGAAAAGCAAGTGACTTCAAGGCGAGTTACTCCTATGGCATGTTTACCGACATTGCACAAAGCTTCTTCGAGAAATCGGCACAGTCCTTGCTTTTGTTCTATGCTTAAGTGCCGTTCATCTATAGGTTCAAAAGTACGGATTTTAACTTTAATAGTTCTAAAGCAAGGAAAGTCTCGCGCTAAGGTATAACTATAAACTTGATAAAGAATTTCGTGTAAAGGATCTTGCAAATTTAATACTAAAGTATTTCCTAAATAAAGACTACTGTCTTGAGTTGGCGGTTCTCGTTGTAAATAATCATAAATTCCTCGGAGTTCGTGGTTTAGTTTTTCAAGTTCTTTTTCGAGTTCTGGAAGTAATTGTTTGATTGGTAAATCTTGATATTTAACCATTTTTAAAACTTTAGCTAAACTTTGCAACGGCCCATTATGAATTGTTTCAAATGTGCGTTCAATAATATCTTGTCTAGCTTTAATTCCCGATCGCAATGCTTTATCGCATTGATATAAGGCAGTGAGTTCTATACCATTGATGGTTAAAACTATAATTGTAGGAATTACTGGAACCCACCAGCCCCAAGTTAAAAGCAAATAGCAAGTAACTAGTAAGCTAGAAGTTGTAGTAATGACAATGATGATATTTGCTAAAGGAGATTTGCTCAATCGAGCGATCGCAATTCCTAAAAATCCCCAGGCAAAAATCCACAAATATTCCCATGCATCTGACCAAGTATTTAAAAGTGGTCTGTCTTCAAGTACGGCGCTGACAATTTGGCTAACAGCGTGTGCTTGGATTTCTACTGTATGAATTGACCTTTTTGTAGAATGGTTAGATGTAATTGACGAAGTAGTTATCAAGTCTTTTCGGCTAGGGGAAGTTATGCCGATAATTACAATGCGATCGCGTAACCATTGAGAATTAAATTTATTACTTTTAATATCATTTAAAGATATAGTTCTAAATCTTTTTTGACCGCTACGAAAATTCAGCAGTACTTGAACTCCAGTGACATCAGTTCGGACATAGCCACCAGAGTTAGGAAAGAGCTTTGGTAGTGCAGTATTACCAAACTCAATTGTAGCGCGATCGCTAATACTATTTTTGAAGCTAATGTTTTCACGAGCTAAATAAACTTCTGCCAAACGTAGAGATAAAGATAATTTTTCTCCTTGAGGTGTTGGTGTTATTAATAGGCTTCGTCTTAATTTGCCATCAGCATCCGTAATTCGATCGGCAAAACCAATTTGTTCAAAAGTTAAATTGGGTGGCGGAGGAATTTGCATGGGCAATACTTTTTCTATGGCGATTAAATTTCTAATATTTTTAAAAGCTGCCAGCAGTTCTGTATGACCGGGATTAACCGGAAAATCTCTATAAATATCAAGACCAATAACTCTAGGTTGACACCTGTGTAGTTTCCATAATAGTGCTGCTAAATCTCTATCTGATATTGAAGAATTTATCAGGCGATCGTCTTGATTAATGCCAACAATTATAATTCGTTCATCTATAGGTTCCTCAGGGCGTAGACGCAGGAAAGTATCAAAAGCTAGCCACTCTAAAGATTGCATTGAACCGCTCAGACGAGCAACTATCACTAGCGCAATAACTATAATTCCTGGAAATATACCTACACGCCAAATACGAATTTCTTCTTTGATTATTTTCCAGAGCTTAGGCTGCATAAGGTTTTCTCCTAGCCTTTAGCTATAAGTAATTATTTACGAGATTTTAATATTTAAAAGTATAATTTACTAAAAAATAATAACAAAAAGCCCTTAAATATTGATAACCAGCTAATCAATTAAACCTTCTTCTCTAGCCCGAATTTCAGTTTGAATACGAATATTTTTCCCCTCATCAGGATAAACATTTAAAGCATCTTGTAGCTTACTCCAATAATGACGCACCATACGTTCAGATATACACATTCGTTCAGCAATAGTTTTGTCTTGTAATCCTTCTTCAAATGCTAAAGTCAATACTCTAAGCCACTCTGGTTTAAACTCTAATCCTGAATAAATTCCTTTAATATCTTTTGTATGAGTTAATCCCTGTAACGCCCAATCGACTCTAGTCAACATTTCTTGGGTAGAAAGACTTTTATCAGCAACTGTAAAACCTCCTTTATGGCTATCAATGTCAGGTCTAATTCTCACTAATGTTCTGACATGAGCAGTTTGGACAATAATATTTAAATTAGGATAGTGTTTCATCAAAATTCTGAGTAGTTGAACGCCCGTATCAGGTCGCGCTGTGATTCCATAATTTTCTGGAATAGAAAGATCCATAACTACAAGATCTAGCTGTAAACTACTCACTTTATTAAGAGCATTATTAGCATTTATAGCAGTGACAATTTCAGCACTAGGATAATGTTTTTGTAAAATATCTACTGTTCCACTTAGAACTGATTCATGGTCATCAATTACTAAAATTTTCAGCAACGACTTTTCGGACATTTCTTGTTTCATAATTTACAGCCTGCTGATTAGCTACATATTTAAAAAATCTTGATAACGATCTACCATAACTAATTATTTTTATAAAAATATAAAGAAATATGTGAAATTAATCAATAAATATAATAACTACCAATAAAAATGCCAAGTAATCCTGAGGTTATTGGTTTGACTAAAACATTTACCTGAGGTTAGTAATCGAAAACTCTCACAAAGATAGTTTAATTCTGGGAGTCTAGAATGGAGAAAACATGTAGATACATTAGAATAAGTGATTTCTACAATTAATTTACCAATAGTCTTTTGTTCTTTTAAGTTGATATAAATTGATGTTAATGCCAAAACCTCTGCTAAAGTTATAGTCAATAACTCATTTAAAGCCGTTAATACAACCAGACTGCGTTCCGCTGGCTCATGCCGCCAATAAAGGGGCAAATCGATTTGAAAATATAACTGAGGATTGGATACTAGCCAAGGTTCTAATAAGTACTCAATAGCTAACGGAAAACTGTCTTGAAGGGATGCTGGAAATAAGCGATCGCTAAGTTGCACTAAAGAGTGATGAAAATTGTCAATTTGCTTTAAGGATTCTTGAATTTTATTATCTGATAAATTCAGATTATCCACTGTTAACAAATCTAAATTTCGACGTATGGTAAAAGATTCCTGTAACAAATCATCGCGAATTTTTTCTGCTTCCACAAATAGTTTGATCGACTGTCTACCAGACCACCATTGCAATGAACGTTGAATTCTCTGATAAGATGTCAGAAACCATACTAGGGACATAACGTAGACAATTCAAAGTATAATTTTCGTACACAAGCTCAGGCTCACATAATATTGTTATGTCAGCTATTTTAGTAGCATCAGAAAAAAGTTTTATGCAACCCACGGCATATTTAATCCAAAAAAATGCCAACGCGTACAAAATAATTGCCAAAATTACCACGAGAATTTATCAATATTTTGTAATGTATCATTAGCAAATTTTAGATTAAATTTACTGTATTTGCTACATTTAAAAAAGACAAAATTCTCTTCCCTGAAATAAACACGGAAGAAGGAGCTATGATAGGTAAATACTAGAGATAGAGCAGAATTCAGAATTACTTATTAACAAAAAAGAAAAAAATGGTCAGCCGTCAGAATTGAGTTAGGTATCTTGTATAACTACCGGATATGGCTTGCTTATCCGTAGCATTAGAAGCTGTGAAACGCCATACCTCTGTTGAAATTTAGTGGTCTAAAATTAGTAGCGGGTTGAAATGCTCTACTAATTGATTCTGATTCCTGAATTTTGAATTCGTATTTTTAAATATCCGTGACTAATCTGGCTTTTCTCAGCATAAATTGTAATGCTGTCTCTTCTTGGGAGATAATATTAGCTTTTGCATTCATCCCTGATTGAATGTGACATTGAACTTTAGCATTACCAAATTTGAGCGTTTTCGGTTGAATTGTGGCTTCAAAATAACCAGTATTGGTCTTGCTATCTACAGGTATAATTACATCTGGAGAAATGCTAGTAACAACACCTTCGAGAGTACCATAATCAGGATATGGGCAAGCGTCAATTCGTAATTGCACTTTTTGACCAACTGCAACTTTTTGAATTTCTGCTGTGGGAATCATCGCTTTAATCACTAAAGCAGCATCCTGAGGAACAATTTCAGCAATAGATTCGCTAACACCCACAACTTGACCTGGGTTTCGCAAATTGAGTTTGAGAATTGTACCGTCACTGGTAGCGCGAATAATGCTGTTTTGGAGTTGAGTTTCAATTTGTTGAACTTCTTTTTGATATTGCTTGAGTTGGGTTTGCATTTCTACTCGTCGCTGCATTAAAGCTTGTTTTTCTTTGTTTAAAGTGGCGATAGTTGCTTCACCTCTAGCAATTTCTTGGGAAACACGTTCTTCGGCGATCGCAATTTTTGCCATACTGGGATTGACTATAGCTTGGGCTGATTGTACTTTAGCTTTAGCAATTTCAATAGATATTTTTTCCGATTCGAGTATTAATTTAGTTTGTTCAACAACTAATTTTTTTTGCTCAAACTCCCGCCGACCAATTGCTCCAGTTTCTGCTAATTGTTCATAGCGATCGCTATCCATTTTCGCAAAGTCTAAATCTGCTTGAGCTTTTTGTAAATTTGCCTTAGCTTTTTGCAAACTAGCTTCTGAAATTAACAATTCACTTTGGGTAGAAACTTTTTGTTCTTGATACTCTCGTTGGTTGCGTGCCAAATCTGCTTTTGCAGAAACAATACCTCGCTCTATAAATCTTTTCTCAGCTAATATTTGAGTATCTAAAATTGCAATTTGCGACTCAATTTGAATTACTTGTACTCTACTTTGTTCGATATTGCTTTGGAGTTGACTTTTTTTGATTTGCAATTGTCGCGTATCTAAACTAGCAATGACTTCTCCTTTTTTGACAATTTGATTTTCTTTCACGAAAATATTTTCAACAGTTCCCTCCATTTCTGGTTGTACTAGCTTAGTATCGCCGATTGGACGAATAGTCGCAGCAGTTTCCACCATGACATTATATTGAATCCATGAAGAAAGAGCGATCGCAGAACCAATAGTTCCAATAAGTAACGCTCCAGCTAAAGATGTCCAAGTACTAACAGGAGGAAGAAATTCATCCTTTTCAAGCGATGGTACAAACTTTTGATTATGGGTATAAAGCATATTTCTCCTAATAATTAAATAAGTAGTCAAAATTCTGAATTCAGAATGAATTTTTTACAATTACCAGATTGAAGGCAAGAAGTATGAAAAATTCACTATCACACCAAATCTCAGATTTATTAGTAAACAAAACTTTAATTAGGAATTCTGACTCCTGAATTCTGATTCAAGGTATTAAAAAGTCTATATGATCTCCTGGTTTTGTTCTCAAATCTTCCAAAGAACCTTGAAGCTTTAACTTGCCTTGGTCTAGCAATACAATCCAATCAGCCCGATTAACTACCTTTGGGCGGTGAGTAATTAAAATCGTAGTTTTACCACAGCGATATTGAAACAATTTATCTAAAACTTGTGCTTCACTTACTGGATCGAGTCCACCGGTAGATTCATCTAAAATTAAAACTGGCGGATCTGTGACAATAGCTCTTGCTATTGCCAATCTTTGACGTTGCCCACCAGAGATGTTTGCACCAAATTCACCTAAAACAGTTTGATATTTCTCAGGCAAATTATTAATAAATTCATCAGCTTCAGCTACTTGACAAGCTCTTACGATTTGCTCAAACGTAACATGCGGTGCGCCTAAGCGAAAGTTTTCAATAATCGAACGACTCCAAAAATGAGGCTCTTGGGGAACAAGGACAACCTGCTGACGTAGACAATCAAGAGAAAGGTCTTGAATGTTATAAAGTCCAATACGAATATTGCCCGATTGCAGTGGATATAACCCAGCAATCAATTTCGCCAAAGTACTTTTACCACAACCAGATTTGCCGATAATGGCAACAACTTTCCCACCAGGAATTCTTAAAGAAAAGTCATCTATTAAGTCAAGACGACCAGCATAGTGAAAGTTAATATTTGTACAAACTATATCAGCACCACTGCGTATTTCAGCAAAAGCCTTTATCTCATCGTTCTCATTTTCAGCAGTGGCGTCTATAACTTCTGTGAGGCGTTGTGTAGCTGTTTTTGCCCGCGTAAATTCTTCGACAAAACTAATTAAAGTACTAATTAATCCTAGAAAATTACCATTCATTGAGTTAAAAGCAAGCAGCTGACCAATGCTGAGGTTTTCTACGGGATTAATTACTAAATTACCGCCAAACCAGAGCAAAATCACACCACCAATACCCGCAACAAAGCCAGAAAAGGTATTATTGATAATCCCAATTTGGATTGTACTAAATGTCACGTTAGCCAAACGAGAAAATCTACTTTGAAATTCGTCCCAAAATTGTGGTCTAGATGTGGTGGTTTTGAGAGTTAGAGCGCCCTTAAATGTTTCTACTAAAACTCCTTGTGTTTCTGCTTCTTGAACTAATAGTTCGCGAGTTTTTTGTCGCAAAGTCGGCTGGAATATTATGGTAGATATGCTCATCATCATAGCAATAAATACAGCAACTACCGTGAGTTTCCAGCTATAAAAAACCATGAAGCTAAAAGAAATTACAGCAATGAAAAATTGACTTGGTAGAGTAATAATTAAGCTGGCAACTAACTGATTAATCTGGCTAATATCTCGCAGGCGACTGACAATTTCGCCGCTACGTCTGGCTTCGTAATAAGAGAGGGGTAATCGTAAAATTTGCCGCCCAAACTCCAGAACTAAACTTAATTGCAAACGTTGGGCAAAGTGAGCAATTAAGTTAGATTGTACAAATGAAAGACTACGAGAAATAACATTCATCACTACCACAGCGATCGCTACAGTAGTCAGTAATTTTGTATCGCCTCTAACCAACACATCATCAGTAAGAATTTGCAGTAGAAAAGGAGAAGCTAAAGATAGCAAACCCAAAGTTAAATTTAAAGGCAAAACTTGGGCTAAAATCGCACGATAATTCCAAACACGTTTGAAAAAACGCCAAAATCCGCCAACTTTATCGTCGTCTTGAGCAAAAAAGCGTATTGGATCGGGTTCTAATAATAGTATTAACCAATCTGTCCAGCCTTCAGTTATCTCTTTTAAAGAAAGATAACGCACTCCAACCGCTGGATCTGCAACTAAACATTTTTTGCCTTTCTTACCATATAAAACAACCCAATGATTCCCTTTCCAGTGAATAATTGCTGGTAGCGGTGCCTCATTCATTCGATTGAGAAGTTCCGGCGAAGTTTTCACTGGACGAGCATTAAACCCAAGTATTTCTGCTCCACGTTTTAACCCCAATAAAGTGGTTCCAAATTGTCCAGTACCTACCGCTTCCCGGATGCGGCTGAGAGTAAAAGTACGTCCGTAATATTTAGCGATCGCAGCAAGACAAGCAGCTCCACAGTCTTCTTTGCTATGCTGTTTCACAAACTGGTATTTCATAGGTAAATTACTCTACATAATGACAACTAGTGCCGCACCGCAAAAAATTTAAACAATCGAAAATTTAAGAATTTTAAATTTAATCAAAGGGGTACTAATACTATGAAATTTTGTCAGCCTCTTGTTATGTATTTGTAATGACTAAAATTTGATTTTGAGTTGTATAGCACAAGCCTTGGTGGTTAGGACATTAACAGATGGTAAAAGTTAGACACGAAGCGACTTTTCACCCAGTCCCCAGTCCCTTGCTATAATTACTGAATTCTTACCTGATAATAGTGAACAAAAGATGACCCATATAATCGTATTATTTTGGGTCATAAATGAAAAGTTTTCTATCAATTTTTGTTCAAGTTTATCGATAATTTCATGTCAACGGTGCTGAGTTTTAGCCGAAGCTTGTGGTAAATTATTTTAATCGATCTATTAAAAGATCGTTAATGTGATTCACATCTAAAGCCAAAAAAGCTAACCCACCAGTTGCAATCTCTTTAGAACTACCATAAGAACTAGCAGTGCTGCCATTTGGCCCAGAATAACTACTGCCGCTAAGAATATTTTCCCTGGCTATGTAAAAAGTAGTATTTAGGGCAAGATCGGCACCACCAACTACAACTTCTAGTTGTTCATCAGATAAATCTCTAAACAATTCGCCAGACATAGCCGCAAACCTCGTAATTGAAATTCAATGAAATTTTATAATTATTTACGTGAGTTCATATTAGCTATAACAATATAGAAAGTTTAGTTTTAAGAATTAAATTTAATTCTTTTACTAAACTATTTCCATAGAAATCACGTATTAGTTGATTACTGCTTTTACTTGCTCAGCTTAATGACCGTATTTTTTTGAAATATCAAGAATCTCATCAGCATCCAAAGTTAAAAAAGCTATTCCAGCAGTTGTAATATCTGTAGAACTACCGTTGGAGCTAGCATCGCTACTATTAGCGTCGGAACTACTTTCGCCACTGAGAACATTTCGGTCTGCATCGCAAAAAGTTGCATCGATTTGGAAATCAACACCACCAGCTACAACTTCTAGCTGTTCGTTAGATAATTCTGTAAACAATACGTTCGACATAGTTAGAAACCTCGTAGTTTTGATTTGAAAATTTCAAAGATTAGTAACGTGAGTTCGCGATCGAAAAGTTAAAATTTGATTTGTGAGTATTAGAGTTCAAATCTCTAAGTTTTTTTCATCAAACTATTTTCAGCGAACTCACGTATTAACCCATTGACTTTTCTAGTTGGTTAACCTAATATTAGTGCCCTTCTATAGTAGGAAGTTCATGAGATCCTAAGGCTAAGAAAGCTAGACCAGCAGTTTCAATCTGTGTAGAACTACCGTTAGAACTAGCAGCGCTACCACTAGGATCGGAACTGCTTTCGCCACTGAGAACGTTTTCTTTTGCATCATAAAAAGTTGCATCGATTTGGAAATCAACACCACCAGCTACAACTTCTAGTTGTTCGTTGGACAATTCTGTAAACAATAAGTTCGACATAGCTAGAGACCTCGTAGTTTGGATTTGAAAAATTTCAACGATTAGTAACGTGAGTTCGCGATCGAAAAGTGAAAATTTGATTTATAAGTATTAGAGTTAAAATCTCTAAGTTTTTTCATCAAACTATTTTCAGCCAACTCACGTATTAGCCCATTGGCTTTTCTAGTTGGTTAACCTAATATTAGTGCTTTTCTATACTAGGAAGTTCAGGAGCTCCCAAAGCTAAGAAAGCTAGACCAGCAGTTTCAATCTGTGTAGAAGTACCGGCAGAGCTAGCAGCGCTACCACTAGGATCGGAACTGCTTTCGCCACTGAGAACGTTTTCTTTTGCATCATAAAAAGTTGCATCGATTTGGAAATCAACACCACCAGCAACAACTTCTAGTTGTTCGTTAGATAATTCTGTAAATAATACGTTAGACATGGTTAGAAACCTCGTAATTTTGATTTGATGAAATTGGAGTTAGCTATTAGTTGATTGCCTTGTGATTGGCTGCTCAACTCGCCGCTTGTTTAATACGATATAGGTCACTAACGATGTGAGTCATTTACATTTTCCGCACAGTTAATTACCATGCTCAGAAAAACTTGTTGCACGATTAAGAAAGTAGCCTGTCTGAAAAATACGCCTAGATAAAACAGATATTTTTAGATTCTGCCTTGAGGATGATTATTGACAAAATAGGTCATTGTAGCAGAACTATACACCCCCAATGTTCGTTGGATCTTTGTTCTTGCTGATTATTCATTTGATGTTAAACTCGCTTGTGTAACCAAAATCACCTTGCCAAATCAGATATCTTCTTACCAAGGCTGCAATTTTAGTTACAATACTCAATGGAATTAGGTTAGCGATCGCCTTATATAAAGCTTTTATTTGATGCGTTACCCAAAGACTTTGTGTAGACCGTAAGTCAGTCGAAATGATAAGTTTCCAACTGCACATGATATTATCTGCGTGTGCCAATATCATTTGAGTTGTTAATTACTGTAGTTATGTTCAAGCCTCGTTTTGTTCGCTTTTTTCGTCACCTCAATTGGCGCACATTGAAAAAAACTTTCGCCAGGACGATGGAAACACGACTTTTTGGACTAGCCTCGGAAATTGCTTTCAATGCCATGTTGTCCTTGTTTCCAGCGATTCTTGCTTTGATTACAGCTATTGGCTTATTGGCAGAATCTTTACAAAACACTTTTAAACAATTGGCAGCGCAACTGAGTCAAGTTTTACCTGAAGAAGCTTTGATTCTGATTCGTGATTTTGCCACTACAGAAATTACCAATTCCAAAAACAGTGGTTTATTTTCTCTAAGCTTTTTATTAGCAATTTGGGCTGCTTCTGGTGCAGTCAGTACTGCAATGACAGCCCTCGACCAAATCCATCAAATTCCCTCAGAACAAATACGCCCTTTTTGGAAAGCTAAACTTGTTTCTCTGGGATTAACAGTTGGTACGATGTTGCTTTTAGTGTTGGCTTCTTTTTTAGTGTTTACCAGCGATTGGCTGTTGGCAATGGTAGCACGTGAAAATACTTCTTTAATCTTTTTGTTCGATATTTGGCAGCTGTTACGCTGGCCTTTAGCTTTAAGTATTGTTGCCTACGCTTTTGGCTTTATCTATCGCTACGGGCCAAGTGTGTGGAACCCAGGCACACCAATGATGCCTGGAGCGATTTTAGCAGCTGTTTTCTGGGCTATGTTATCTGCCGTATTTCGGCTTTATGTCGCAAACTTTGGGAATTATAATAAGGTATATGGTGCAGTTGGAGCTGTGATAGTTTTGATGCTCTGGCTGTCGATGAGTGCTGCTGTGATGTTAATCGGCGACCAGTTGAACGTGATTGTCGGCGAAGATATGCGTTCCAAACTACAGCCACAATCTGCCGAAAAATATTAACAAATATTAAAAATAAATCTTGCAAGAAACTTTTGCAAAAGTTCGAGACAAGAGTAGAATGTCTAACGATTGAATATAAATAAGCGATCGCTTCCCATGCCTGATTCCTCTTTTCGGTCTTCCATGATTGAACCTGATGCCAAAGCACCTACCTTAAAGCGCCTCCGCCAGATTAGTCGGGTGCTGGATAATGCTATCACTATTCCCGGAACTCAAGTTGGCATTGGTATCGATCCAATTTTAGGATTACTACCTATTGGTGGTGATTTTTTGGGAGTCATGTTTTCTTGCTACATTATTTTAGAAGCAGCACACCTGGGTGTATCTAGAGCCACCTTAGGCAAAATGGTTGTGAATGTAATTATTGATGGCTTAGTAGGGGCTATTCCAATTTTCGGAGACTTTTTTGATGTTGCTTGGACTGCTAATAATCAGAATATCAAGCTATTGGAAGAGTACTTAAAATTTCCCAGCCAGCAAAAGAGCGCAGACAAGTGGTTTATCATTGCTCTTTTGCTTGGATTGCTACTAATATCCATTGCCTTAGTAGCATTACCCGTTATACTAATTAGAATGCTGTGGAGTGCGTTCAGCGGCAGCTAAATTATTAGAATTGAGAATCCAGAATCCAGAATTCAGAATTCAGAATATTTTAAGACTAAAGCTTAATCATTTTAATAAAATTCAGAAGCTATAGTACTCTTGATTTTATATTCATTCTAACTCCTTAATTCTGACTTCTGACTTCTGACTTCTGAATTCTGACTTCTGACTTCTCAACTTAAATTATTAATTTATCAAGGAATGAAAGATTGGTGGCAGGCCACTTTTCCTAAAGGGCGGCAAAATTTGGTTATTACTGATGCTCATGGGTATCCCATACAAATTGCCTATGGCGAAATAGGTAGAGGAAAACCGCTAATTCTCTTACATGGTATGGGCAGTTGGAGCTACAACTGGCGCCACTTGATAGCACCATTATCTAAATATTTTCGGGTAATTTGTTTTGATGCCAAAGGGTTTGGTTTTTCCGAAAAACCATTCTCTAGAAGAGAACATAACGGTCATCAAGTTATTGAATTTCAAAGAATTATTCAGGCATTATGTGATGAGCCAGCAGCGATCGTGGCTGAATCTCTGGGCGGATTAATTGCCCTTGCTCTTGCTCAAGAACATCCCCAATTAATTGGGCGCTTAATAGTAGTAAACGTGCCTATATTTGTCGAACGTTTACCCCATTGGGCTATGTGGTTACTCGCCCAAACACCTCTAGAAATAATGCAAACCGTAGACTCTTTGCGTCTGGCATATCTATTTGCACCTTTATTTAGAGAAATAATGGCAATAGAAAGACGTGCAGTACTATTCGACCCTTCAATTCTGACACAGGAAGATATTTATTGGATAACTTACCCGTTTATTGAACTACCTGGTACGATCGCTAAAGTTGCCGAAGAGTTACAAATAGCAGCCAAAGAAATAGAGAATTTGCAAGAAAATAAGCCAAATATGCTTGCAAAAATTCAAAATAATTTGCATAAAATTCAGTGTCCCACACTAGTTTTGTGGGGCGAGCAAGATAGCTGGTTTCCTGCTACTGATGGTGCAAAATTACATCAACAGATCTCTAATTCCAAATTTCAAATTTTGCCCGACTGCCGTCATGACGCCTCAACTGGCGCTTCTAAGGTATTGAATACAGCAATTGTGGAATTTTTGCAAGATACTGGGTTTTAGTACCGAACTCTCGTCAAGATGACATATCCATCACTCAGTCATAGAAAATTCATACTGAATTCTGAATTCTTCCTCATAAAAAGAGAGTGGGAGGAAGCATATCAATTAGCTTTCAAACTCCCACTCTATCATTTGCTACTGAAGCGAACAGGAATGTATACACACGTTGCTTGGAATTTGGGGGCTAATGCGTAGTTCAAGCACAACGCCTATATACATTTAATATTCCTGTTGTAGCAAATGCCAAACTTAATTATTGATATTTATCTACCAGATCGAGATCCAAATCCATAAACCCTCGTAAAATATGAATTTCTTAATTTTGAATTTTGTTAGCGTAGCGTAAAGCCTTCGGCATGGCTTCGCTTAGAGCGAGTCCGCGAGCGTCATGCGTGAATTTTGAATTGGTATTACTTGGTAGTCCCTGATAACAACACCCTTAAAGTCGTTTATCTTCTATAATTTAGCTTGCTTAATTCAAATTCGGTTGCCATTTTGGCAGGTTTTTAACTTTTGAAAAGGCGTTAAATCTCTATATATCAAGCCTAAAAAATAAGATTCCTGACTTCTTAGAGAAATCAGGAATCCTAGTCACCTTAATTAACAAAAAATATTAATTTGACAGGTTTTTACTTTACAGTATTTTAATACTGGCGTAAAATCGCAGACAATGAACTATCTTTACGGAGATCCATTAAGTCTGCCAATGATTCTTTGCGCGTATCCAAGTGGTGTCTGTGTTCTGGTGGTAGAACTGTCACCAAATGCTTTGTTTTAGGTGCTGTCTGCATCACAGGCATTAGTTGTGGCTGGGGCACAAAAATTGGCTGGTTTTTGGGAAGGCGCGGTTCCAATCTGGTGTAGCGGGCTTCTGCCACGCGTGGATGATGACGATTAACCTGTTTTGGAGCTTTTTGCGGTTGCGTTTTCCGGTTAAGCATTCGGAAAATAATCCAGCAACCACTACCACAACTAAGCGCGATCGCAGCCACCATCCATAAAGGTGTAGGATTAGTATTCTCTGATGGTGAATATATTGGTTGTTCTACGATAACTGGAGGAACTTCTTCTGTTTCTTCTGATGTTACCTGCCCAGGATTAGTCAAGCTATACAAGGCAAAGGCACCACCTCCGAGAAACATCGCTAAAGACCCAGTTAACAATAGCCAAGGATGATGTGCAACCAAATATATCAGACCATTTGAGCTTTTTCTTAATCTCGATTTCCTGTTTGTCAGCTCTGGAGTGGCCCCTATTAGTTGGGTTGGCTCGTGCTGTACACTCTGACTTTTTTCCATGATTACTTTCAGATTTGTACCCCTCTAGTCAATAAATTGTACTGGAGGAGTCAAGCATCAGGTATCCGTAACAAAAGTTCAGATTCGAGTAACTTTTTTGTTAAATAAAGGTTACTAAATCCGGTTAACTTTTGCCTAGATTCTGTATTTGCTGCTACTTTTTTCTGTAATAATCTGGAAATTTAGTCGCTGATTTTTCTTGTCAACTAGGAGAATGTCTTTCGATCGCAAGTTGAATTAAACGATCTACTAATTCTGAAAAAGCAACTCCACTATGTGCCCAGAGTTGAGGATACATACTAGTTGCAGTGAACCCTGGTAGGGTGTTGATTTCATTAATCAAAACTTCTTGTGTCGCTTCCACATAGAAAAAATCTACCCTGGCCAAACCTGCGGCATCAACAGCTGCAAAAGCTTGCAACGACATGTCCTGAATTTTACGCACGATAGCATCTGGAATGCGTGCTGGTATCAGTAAATCTGCTTTACCTTCAGTATATTTTGTTTCATAATCGTAAAAATCGCTGTTGTATGTAATCTCTCCAACGACAGAGGCTTGGGGTTGGTCATTGCCTAAAACGGCACACTCCACTTCTCTGGCGTCTACCACACCAGCTTCTACTATTAGCCGTCGGTCATAACTAGCGGCATTATCTAAAGCAGCTTCTAATTCTGGGCGCGATCGCACTTTGGCAATGCCCACTGATGAACCTAAATTAGCAGGCTTGACAAAAGCAGGATAACCTAATGTTGCTTCAATTTCATCACACAGTTTCGGAAATACACAAGGATTAGACCAAACTTGCGCTCTGGTTATTGCCTTGTATTTCACCTGCGGTAGTCCCGCTTGCTCAAATGCCATCTTCATGGCAATTTTATCCATCCCCATCGCCGAACCTAATACCCCAGATCCCACAAAAGGCACTTGCATCAACGTGAGCAAGCCTTGAATTGTCCCGTCTTCACCGTTGGGGCCGTGGAGAATGGGAAACCAAACATCCACTTCCGCAACTTGAGAGGGTGATTGCCATTGGTTGAGGGTTTGGGTTTTAGGGTTAGATGTCAACCCCCCAGAGGTTGATTCTTGGGATTCCAGTAATGGGACACCGCTTCCTAAAACCTTTTGGGGTGCTTCCCCCGCCAGCCAGCGTCCATCTTTTTGGATGTAAAAAGGCAGTATTTCGTACTTACTAGTATTTTCCTCTGCACTTAAGGCTTTAGCGATCGCCCGTGCTGAGTTGATCGAAACTTCATGCTCTCCTGAACGACCGCCAAACAATAACCCCACGCGCAGCTTAGTCATTTTGAGTACCTCGAAACTCCTCAAGCAGATAGCGTATCACAACCTACAAAAGTTGCCATATTTTTCCCTAATTTTTCGTGCGTTAGGACTCGGTTAACCACAAAATTATTGGTAGAGACGTTGCATTGCAACGTCTCTACATGGTTAGAATAGGGAAAAATCGTGGGGCGTGGCCTTACAGTAGAGATATTGTATTGCAACTTCTCTACTTGAGGGATGAGAGCGATCGCCAATTTTTTTGAGCTATTAGTTCTAGGTTTGAACTTATGACGGCCTGATTTAGGGCATAGGGTGGAAGAGAAGATCCGGTAGAAAGTAATTAAAGATTGCCCAGGTAGAAAAGGCAATTGATATCGAAAAAACAGCAAGAACTGGTGCTAGGGAAAGATATCGTTAACATTACCCATTGTGCTTTAATACTTGTGCTGCTAGTAATGCCAATAAAGCACCTGTAGCGATCGTTCCCCACTGAAACAACGGCAATTTACCCAAAGAATCAGAAATGCTGGGTATGACTAAATTTTGATAATCTCCATCAATTCTGTCGTCTTCTCGAACAGATTGATAAAAATTATTGGGTGCAACTTCAGATTTTGGTTCATCACTACGTTGTAGATTAAACCCAATAAGCAATAACAACGAATCTACCAACGACGGCGATATTTTTTGTGCTAAATCTAGTAATTTAGCTACATCCCCAACCAATAGATCGCGGATTGGGTGTTCAGCTGCGTAGAGGATGGCATCGGCAACAATTCTTGGATCGTAATAAGGTGGTATTCCTGCTGGTTTTACCCCTAACTTCGTCAAACCATTATTCCAGAATGGAGTGTTAATCACAGCTGGCTTAATACTTGTAACGCTGATAGGCCATTTTTCATGTAGCAATTCGACGCGCATAGCTTCCAGAAAGCCCTCAACCCCATGTTTAGCTGAGGAATAAGCACTTTGATATGGAAGCGATCGCCTACCTTCCATTGAAGATACATGGATTAGTGCGCCCCGCCCTTCACGTTTAAGATGAGGTAACGCCGCCATCGCACCATATACTTGCCCCATCAAATTTACATCAATAACGTGTTTAAATTCTTCTGGTGCTATATTGTCAAAAGTGGCAAAGATGCCAATAGCAGCCACGTGCGCCCAAGTATCAAGTCGTCCATAAACCTCTACAGCCCGATCTGCGATCGCCCGAACTTGCTCGAATACTTGTACATCAGCAACAATATGGGTAGCCTCACCACCAAAACCTCGAATCTCTTCCACCAAGGACTTTAACTTTTCCTCACCACGAGCAGAGACAATTACCTTCGCTCCACGTTTAGCAAATTGCAGGGCTGTCTCCCGCCCAATACCGCTGGAAGCTCCAACGACTGCAACAACTTGCTGATTAATTGGCTTTAATTGCATAAACGCTACTCCTAAAAATGCATTGGGGATTGCATACTGGGGATTGCGGTTTAAAATTATTTCCCGCAGCCCCCAGTTCCTATTATTTGAAGAACAATTTACTCACTTATTTATTTATTGATACTCAAAGTAATAAATGCTCAGTAGATGGTAATTCTAAACATCCATATCAATCATCATGAAAAAAAATTATAAATTATCGCTCGGCATCCCTTTTTCAAATAACGATAAGATATTTAGAGAAGAAATAAAATCTCTGCAAGATATTTCCTTTGATTTAATAAAGCTCTCAAGAAATATCTTGAAGAGCTTTCAAAGTGCAACCATGAGTATGAAATAGCGCTTAATTAAAATTTAACTTTGCTAATTAGTTTTATCGTCCATCCAAAGAAATAACTCGATATAAAGCTAATTTGTCATCTAGAATACGGAAATTGTGTATGCAAAAGATGAATTCAGTGCAAATAAAAAATTGTGGCGATCGCCTCAAAATCTACCCACTCAACCCAGTAAACTTCCAGTGAAGTACCCACAGACATAAAACTATATTAAATATTTCGCCTATCCATTTTTGTAAACTCATAAATCAGCAAATTTTGAATATCTAACTCGTGCTATATTGTTTCGCAACGATACATTTCTACTTCTGGGATTGTTTTATCTACTTGACAGAATCCATCAAATACTCATACAGCTATGTAAGAGGATGTTTGAAAAGTCCTCTTGTCGGTATCAAAACGTTCTAGATCCCCCTAAATCCCCCTTTTTAAGGGGGACTTTGATTCCAGTCCCCCCTTTTTAAGGGAAGCACCAAGGGCGGAGTGGCTCCCCATGAGCGACTGGCGTGGGTTAGGGGGGATCTAAAAGTCCCCAAAATCACAAAGAAATACTTTTCAAACAACCTCTAAAGGTAAATATCGATCGGCCAGTACCAAGCAGCAGATTTATTGCAGGCGATCGCTGAGAGAATAGATCGGTAGCTACAAAATTTGCTACGCTGTTTAATTTACTTTTCAAGCGGCAAAAATTTTGGAATTTTGCTGCCACGGTAAAGGATGATTCGATCTTTACCAGTACTGTTAAAATCTATCGATGTCAAAAAAGCAACATCTCTTAAACAAAAAACTCGGTTGGTCATTGGATGAGCGAGATCCAAAGTTCATCAAATCTCTGATGCCCCTATTTAGCTTTTTCTATCACTACTATTTCCGAGTTCAAACTAGTGGCTGGGAGAATATTCGACCTGAAGAAAAAGTTTTGTTTGTCGGTTCGCATAATGGAGGACTCGCAGCTCCAGACATGACAATGATGATGTACGACTGGTTCCAACGCTTTGGTGTGGAGCGACCCGTTTATGGATTAATGCATCCCAAAGCCTGGGAAGTTAGCCCACCACTAGCCCAACTGGTTGCCAAAGCTGGAGCTGTCGTGGCTCATCCAAAAATGGCTTACACTGCCTTGCGGTCTGGAGCTAGCGTACTAGTTTACCCAGGCGGAGCCGAAGATGTCTTTCGACCACATCATTTGCGTAACAAAATTTATTTTGTGGGACGACAAGGATTTATCAAGCTAGCCTTGCGGGAAAATGTGCCAATTGTGCCTGTGATTTCTTGGGGTGCCCACGATACGCTAATTGTGCTTGCTGACTGCTACAAAATTGTGCAACAGCTCCACGAATGGGGAATGCCTTGGCTATTGGGAATTGACCCAGAAGTTTTTCCCATTTATCTGGGTTTACCTTGGGGATTAGCAATTGGGCCGTTGCCTAACATTCCTTTACCTGTAAAGTTGTACACGCGGGTTTGTCCTCCCATTGTATTTGAACGTTATGGTCGGCAAGCAGCGTGCGATCGCCAGTATGTCAACGAATGTTATGAATTAGTTGTTAATCAGATGCAGCAAGAGTTAGACAATCTAGTAAAACTATCTGCCAACTCATAGGGGACTTACAAAATTTGTTTCGAGTTATCATTCAAAACTCAAATCCCCCCTACCTCTACTATTTCCTGCTTTGAAATAATAGCGATTCAAAAAATGTTTGCGACAGATGCCCCACCAGCCTAACGGCACCCTCCCCGAAGCCTTGGGGACGGTTGGGGAGGGGTTTGTTCCATATGTCGCATTCTTTTTTCAAATTGGTATAAGGTCGCAGGCTTAAAAGAAGAATAGACCTCAATACGGTTCGGATAAGCAGTATGAACTTCCCTTGTGGTCTGGGAAAAGGTTAAGGGGTAAAGGGTAAAGGATGTATTTGAAACCTTTCCCCTTTGCCCTTTCCCCTTTAACCGAACCCTGCCTTAAAAATAGGGACTGGGGACTGGGGACTAGTGACTAGGAAAGAAATATTTTCATTCCTTCGTTGTGAATTGTGTTCGTGGAGTCTCTTGCAAAAGTGCTTTTTGCACTCTTGTCCGAAAAGGGACTCATGTTAAAGAGAAAATACCAAACCTTTCCCCCTTTCCCCTTGCCCTTTTCCCGACTTCTGCAAGAAGTCTAATATTTGAGAGCATCCAATTTTCTCAAATTGAGATTCTCCCAATAATAGTTCTGACAGCAGAAATAGAGCAAATATAACTTTGCCAATATTGACCGTGCCAATTTGAGATTTTAGATCGTAAATTGTTTTGCTACTCTTCACAGAAACAAGCTATATGGCTCGCCCCTACTGGCTGCAATAAATCCTTCGATCAAAAACCCAAAATTTCCAACCCCTGTACTCTTCTCGTGTGGGTCAATACAAAATCAAAAATTGAGTTACTATTAATTTTTTAACTCCCCAGACTGGATTCGAACCAGTGACCAATCGATTAACAGTCGATCGCTCTACCGCTGAGCTACTGAGGAACGCTCACGATTTATAATCTTAAACCTAAACTATAGAATTTGCAAGTACTTTAGCTAATTTTTTTTCTTAGATGTTCAATCATAGATTTTTGCAACCCAAAACCCGCTCTAGAAGCTAAACGAAGGCTTTTGGATGCTAAGATTTACTGTAATCCCATTCGTAATTCAGCCAGACGCTGCCGTGCTTTGGCGTCTATCGCATTGGCTAAAAATCTACTCTTTGATTGTTTGCGTGTATGATACTTTTGTCGCATCCGACAAACCGTAGCTTCCACCTCGCCACAGAGTTGTTGTGCCGAAAGCCATTCAGCCCCATACCCCTGCACCATCAACTGCTGCGCTCGATCTGAAGTGGCGACAATCACACGAGAAATTAAAGATTGAGCTATTTGCTGGCGAAAAGACGCGCAAGATTTTTCAATATAAGTATCTGCTGTTTGCCCAAAATCAGTGTAGTAAACAGATAAAAGCTCTGTAATAATTTCTTTATTACTAGAAGAATTTTGATATTGGGCATCAAAAATTATTTGAGTTGCATAACCTTGAAAAGCACTGTAACCAGTCATTGCTTCCACAAGTTCGTTGCGTGCGGCCTCTAATCCAGCGCTATCACGGGTTTTTTTCAAGCAAGGCCAAGCGCCTATTATATTGTAGCCGTCCACTAACAAAACGGCTTGGAGTAACGAACGGGGCATGGTTTTTAATCACAATTTTCTAGAGTTAGCAAAATTCATTCATAATTTTTATAATAATTGATGCATTGTATGTAACACTATGTTACATAAAACAAAAAACACTCCAGCTTTATAAAACTGACCTTAAGACAGAGGTAATAACATAAAACGCGCCTTTAATAAAAAGGCGCGTTTTAGTAGTCTTGAGTGGAAATGGGGAGATAAGGACATAGCTTCGCTAAGGGAAAAGGGTAAAGGGTAAAGGTTAAAGGGAAAACAAAAATCTTTCCTTTGCCCCTTCCCCTTTGCCCCTTGCCCAATGCCCAATGACCTAATGACAAACGACCAATGACAAACTCAATCAAGACGCTTCACTGTGTATTTGCATCAGACGTTGCTTAAGGCGTTGGGCTTCACCTCTATCCACAAGAGAACCTTTTTCTAATAAAAAAGCGCCGTCACAGTAATCTAGCTCGTCTAACCGATGGGTTACCCACAAGGCTGTGATACCTCGACTTTTGACGAGACGACGGACACCAGCGACTAAATCCAGTTGGCTATCTGGATCTAATAGAGCAGTGGGTTCATCTAATAATAAGACTTCACAACGACGGGCGATCGCACCAGCGATGGCAACTCGTTGCTTCTGTCCTCCAGAAAGCGCATATATTGGCCGTCGTTGTAAGGTCAGTAAATTTACCGCCCCCAACGCCTCCTCAACCCTGACTCTCACCGCAGCAGGAGGCAACTTTTCTTCCACCAATCCAAAAGCCACATCAGCACCAACTGTTGGCATCACCAGTTGATGATCGGGATTTTGAAAGACAAAGCCAACAGGCTGCAAAACCCTAATTTCGCCAGACTTCGGAGCTAATAGCCCCGCCACCAGCCTCAGTAAGGTTGATTTCCCACTGCCGTTTGTACCCAAAAGCATCCAAAACTCACCCTTAGGAACTTCTAAAGAGCAAGATTTAATTACTTTCTCTCCATTAGGCCAACTGAAGTTTAAATCTTTGACCTCGATGCCCACTTGAGACATTTGTCAACCTTGGTTACTCAGCAGCTAGAGCGAAAAAGCCAGGTGGTCTGCCACTAGCAGTGCTTACACCATCTTTCTGAACAATCTGTACCCCAGAAATTTCACTAGCACGGACAGCAATTTTCTTCTCTGTTTTGCCCTCGCACTTTAGCTCTACTATGTCAGGATTGCCAGAACGCATCGCTGCCAGAATTAACTGATAGACAGCCTCAGCATCCTCGGCTGACTTACGTTGTACTGAGATCGGGAAAGCAGTGTTTTTGATGCTTAAGTCGATGGTAAACATTTAACATTAATCAAAATCTAACTGTAGCACTCATTTTAACGTCAGCTGACTGATTCTTGGGGAAAGGGGAAGGGGCAAGGGGGAAAGGGCAAGGGGGAAGGGGCAAAGGAAAGATTTTTGTTTTCCCTTTAACCTTTTCCCTTTTCCCCTTCCCCTTTCCCTACTCCCTCATATCTACCTATAGTTAATTTTTATGACAAATTATCTAGAAAAATTAGAAATTTGCACTTAGAATGATTAAAGGTTAGTAAAAAATTGTAAACTAGGTTAACGACTTGGTTAACTTTCTGCATTGTAGAGAAGCTTATGAATAGCTATCTATAATACAGATACAACCTGTACTTATAACATTTGGAGATTTGCTCTAATGACCATCGCAGTTGGACGCGCCCCAAGTACAAGAGGGTGGTTTGACGTAGTAGACGACTGGCTCAAGCGCGATCGCTTTGTATTCGTAGGTTGGTCAGGATTACTACTGTTCCCCTGTGCATACCTAGCATTAGGCGGTTGGCTGACAGGTACAACCTTCGTCACCTCTTGGTACACCCACGGTTTAGCCTCCTCGTACTTGGAAGGCTGTAACTTCTTGACAGTGGCAGTATCCACCCCAGCAGACAGTTTAGGACATTCGCTATTGCTGTTGTGGGGACCAGAAGCCCAAGGCTCCCTCACCCGTTGGTTCCAATTGGGTGGATTGTGGCCATTCGTAGCCCTACACGGAGCCTTCGGTTTGATTGGCTTCATGTTGCGCCAATTTGAAATTGCGCGGCTAGTAGGAATTCGTCCCTACAACGCGTTAGCATTTTCAGCTCCCATCGCGGTATTCGTCAGTGTATTTTTGATGTACCCCTTGGGACAATCATCTTGGTTTTTTGCTCCCAGCTTTGGTGTAGCCGGAATCTTCCGTTTCATTCTATTTGTCCAAGGTTTCCATAACTTCACCCTCAACCCCTTCCACATGATGGGAGTAGCAGGGGTGTTGGGTGGTGCGCTATTGTGTGCGATTCACGGAGCCACCGTAGAAAACACCTTGTTTGAAGACGGAGATGGAGCTAACACCTTCCGGGCGTTCAATCCTACCCAATCAGAAGAAACCTATTCAATGGTGACCGCAAACCGTTTCTGGTCACAGATTTTCGGTATTGCCTTCTCCAACAAGCGCTGGCTGCACTTCTTTATGTTGTTCGTGCCAGTTACAGGCTTGTGGATGGCAGCGGTTGGTATTGTCGGTTTGGCACTCAACCTGCGGGCTTATGATTTCGTCTCCCAAGAGTTGCGGGCGGCGGAAGACCCAGAGTTTGAAACTTTCTATACCAAAAACATTTTGCTCAACGAGGGTATCCGCGCTTGGATGGCTCCTCAAGATCAGATCCACGAACAATTTGTATTCCCTGAGGAGGTATTACCACGTGGTAACGCTCTCTAATTACAACAACCAACCATAACCACGATCGCAGTTGTGGTTCGCGGAATATTGACACCGCCCAGATTAAATAATCTCTTTGCTTAATGCCTAGCTGGCGTCAATATTCCAATTTCTCCCACGAAAAGGTGGGAGATTTTTTATATTTATGGTTAATACTCTAAATTTATGTGTTATCTTAGGTGAAGGTTATAAACCCAGGGCGAAATGCTCTGTCCCTTTGAGACTAAGACCGCTTAGGCAACAAGGAGGTGATGCCCATGATAGAAAGTAGTAAAAGCATGGGTCATCAGGTTGCAGTTAGCCGGCTGTGTGCCGGGGCTGTTCTTTAAAAGTTAGCCTTAGTCATCTTGAGAGACTAAGTTAGCTCAAGTAGCTAGGCTAAGCTAGAAGTTCCTTCCGGCAGTCTGGTTGCAACCTGAAGACCCGCTAGACCGCTCTGACTAAGATCGCCCGATCTCAATCAGAGCGGATAGTTTTTTGGGTAATTTTTGTTCCCTCGGTGGTTGCTTTTGAAAGCTCAGATCCTGATACCTGGGGCAAGTAAAGCCAAAGCCTTAAAATTTTTTGAAAAGTTAAATTAATAAAGTATCAACCTCTTATCTCCCTGCGTGCAGAATCAAAAAAGTTTGGTTTCATGATATTCAAGATGTAACCAACATATAGCTAGGAATTCTTCAAGATGGCACAACTACTAACTGAAGCAGAAATTCAAGAACGGGCAAAGGTTCTTTCAGGTTGGGCCGTTGAAGGGGCAAAGTTGCAGAGGACTCTTAAATTTCAGAATTTTATCCAAGCAATTGAGTTTGTCAACAAGCTTGTTGAACCTGCTGAGTCAGCAGGACATCACCCAGACATAGAGATTTCTTATAACAAAGTCAAGATTATACTTACAACACATGATGCAGGCGGCCTCACCCAGAATGACTTCGATCTTGCTGGAGTGATTTCCCAAATTCAGTAACTGAATTTTTGAACATGAAGTTCAGCTTATTTGATTAGTCATTTGTCATTTTTTCCTTGTAAATAAAAAATGCGATCGATGTCCCACACCCTATGTCTATTTCAAATCCTTGATTTTTAGATATTTATGTATGGGTGCAACTAATATTCGATCTTGTGTTTATTACAAAAATATTAGAATAACTTATTTTGGATAATTGAGTGATTAGTTCGCGGATGCTCTGTAGTTTCTGATTGTCAAGGCTTGATGCAACGTGCAATCTCTGACAGAAGCTGCTCAGTGCCTAAAGCTTTCAAAAATCGAGCTAAGTTACGATCAGCCATAGCCTCAAACCCTACTCTCTACTTGGATACATAAATGATTGATGTGTGACAGTTATTAAGGCGATCGCTTTTATATTGCGATCTCAATTTAATGTTTTATAATATTTTGATATAAGGATATGTTTTTGCATAAGTTAATCACATCAATTTTTAACTCTAAGTTAATCGTTTATTAGCTTTGCGAAAACTAAAATCGTAAATAGAGGCATTCATGCCTCATCTACAGGTTTCAAAATGAGATGCCGCATTTTTAACAATTAGGTGCGAGAAACCCAATTATCTATACAAGGTGTGAGGAGTAAAGAAAAGATGTCTAATCTCGTGTGGAAATCCTTATTGGTTAGCCCAGCTGTCTTGGGAGCAACATTACTAGTTTCAACAACAGCAATTGCAGCTCCAAATACAACCGCTGAGGTATCACCAGCTGAACAATCATCTGTCACTGAAGTTGCCCAACAGCCAGAAATCTTGGCTCAAACAACATTAGACCAGATTAACCGCTACAGTAACGAAGGCAACAAAAATAACTCCCAGTCCCAAGTAACATCAGTTTCGCAATTTTCTGATGTACAACCCACCGATTGGGCATTCCAAGCATTGCAGTCCTTGGTTGAGCGCTATGGTTGTATAGCAGGTTACCCAAATGCCACTTATCGCGGTAACCGTGCTTTGACCCGTTATGAATTTGCCGCTGGTTTGAATGCTTGTTTGGATAGAGTCAACGAATTGATTGCGACGGCAACAGCTGACTTGGTAACCAAACAAGACTTAGCAACCTTACAACGGTTACAAGAAGAATTTTCCGCAGAGCTGGCAACCCTACGGGGTCGTGTAGATGCTTTAGAAGCACGCACCGCGGAATTAGAAGCCAATCAGTTCTCGACTACGACCAAACTAGTTGGTGAAGCTGTTTTTGCAGTTAGTGATATTTTTGGCGGTAACACTGGCGATGCTAACAACACAGTCTTCCAAGACAGAGTACGTTTAGACTTACAAACCAGCTTCACTGGTAGAGACGTGCTGCATACCCGTCTTGCTGCTGGTAATTCACTAGCCTTTTCACAAATTGATAATGCTGGAGCTCCTATCAATACTGCTGAAGGCACCCAAACATATCAAGTTGGCATTGGCACTGGTAACAACAGCGTCAGAATAGACCGATTGACCTATGAAGTTCCCATAGGCCCAGCCCAAGTTTACCTCGCAGCTAGTGGCGGACGACATAGCCATTATGCCGCGGTCAACAACCCTTACTTTTTCGATCAAACCGACGGCGGTAACGGTGCTCTGTCCACCTTTGCTTCCGAAAGCCCCATCTATCGAATTGGTGGTGGTGCAGGTATAGCGCTGAATCTACCTTTGGGTAAAGGTGGCGGTATTCTGGGAAATAGTTCAATCACTGCGGGTTACTTGGCATCAGAAGCTAACGATCCTGCTCTGAGTGCAGGTCTTACCAACGGCGACTACGCTGCTTTAGGACAGTTGAACTTTAGTGTAGGCGATCGCGTGGCTTTAGCTGCAACCTACGTCCATAGTTATAATGCCGCAGGTGGTTTCCTGTTCAACTCTGGTAACACTACAGACGGAGATATTGTTGCAGTAGGTACTGGACAAGCTAACACTCTGAGTGTTGCAAATGGATCTTCAACTAATTCCTACGGTGTGTCTGCTGCGTTTAGACCCAGCGACAAACTATCGATTAGTGGCTTCGTTTCTTACCATGATGTCACAGGCTTTGGCGCAGGTGATGACTTTAACGCTTGGAGCTACGGTGTTGGGGTAGCTTTACCTGATTTCGGTAAAAAAGGCAACGTTTTAGGTATTTTTGCTGGTGCAGAACCCTATGCACGTAACCGAGCAGGTTTTGTTGGAAATGACGTACCTTATCACTTTGAAGGTTTCTATAAGTACCAGGTATCGGATAATGTCTCAATCACCCCTGGTGTGATTTGGTTGACCTCTCCTGGTCAAAACAGCGCTAACGACGATGCAATTATCGGTACGCTGAGAACGACCTTCACCTTCTAGAGCATTACAATCTGCCAATAATTTAAGTTAATTGCTCCCCGCCACGAGGCGGGGCTTTTTGTTATTGATACCAGGAACAAATAAACCCCAGTTGATAACCGTAGTATACTAGAGAAGTTAGGAGTCGTAAGTTCAGAATTACAGTAAAATTCTCCAAGCCAGAATTGGGAAATAAAACAGGCTTAACCCCAGGCTACCAGACTGAGGTTGTGTACTTCATCAACTTAAAATCGGCTGTAAAAACTTCTAACTAGGACTTACGCACTCAGATCCCCCAACCCCCTTAAAAAGGGGAGCCACTGCGGTGGGCGGGTTTCCCGACTTGGAGCAAGTGGCGTGGCTTTAGACTTCCCCCCTTAAAAAGGGGGGTTAGGGGGGATCGGGGTTTGAGGCTTCAGTGCCTAAGTCCTACTAACTTTGGCAATTTTAGATTTTGGGCCGTACTAAAGTTGTGCTTCCTGCTTAACTTGGATTTTGGATTAATGGAAAAATCTAAAATCTAAAATTTAAAAGGCAATTTTAGATTTTGGGACGTACTAAAGTTGTGCTTCCTGCTTAACTTGGATTTTGGATTAATGGAAAAATCTAAAATCTAAAATTTAAAATCCCAAATTGAACAACTCTTAACTCCCAACTTTTAACTGATTATTGCTTGTGGAACTATCGTGTAAATGTGAATACGCAATTCTAGCTTTATTAGAGATAGCCGCCCATTACGAAAGCGGCGAACCACTGCAAATTCGAGAAATTGCAGCACAACAAAACATACCCGATCGCTATTTGGAACAACTGCTAGCAACCTTCAGGCGTGGAGGTATAGTCAAGAGTCAACGGGGGTCAAAAGGTGGTTATCTATTAACCAGAGAACCTCGAAAAATTATCCTTTTTGAGATTTTAGAATGTTTGGAGGGGTTGGAGGTGAGGGTGCCTGAAGAAGACCTTAATCCCAAAAAGGTAGACAGTTCAGTTATTGATGAAATTTGGCAAGAAGCAAGTCGCGCCGCAAATTCAGTGTTACAAAAATACACACTCCAGGATCTTTGTGAAAAAATAGATTCCCGGCGGCAGTTAGATATCATGTACTACATTTAGTCAATAGTCATTAGTCATTAGTGAATAACCAATGCCCCATGCCCCATGCCCCATGCCCAATAACAAATAACTAAGGAATAAATTATGCGAATTGCTCGTAACATTACAGAAATAGTTGGCCGTACACCTCTAGTGCAGTTAAACCGTATTCCCCAAAGTGAAGGATGTGTTGCTGAAATTGTGGTGAAACTAGAAAGTATGAACCCATCAGCATCAGTCAAAGACCGAATTGGGGTAAGTATGATTAACGCCGCCGAGGAGGAGGGGCTGATTACTCCTGGAAAGACAGTATTGGTAGAACCCACCTCTGGAAATACTGGAATTGCTTTGGCAATGGCAGCAGCAGCTAAGGGTTATCGCTTAATTTTAACCATGCCAGAGACCATGAGCGGAGAGCGGCGGGCAATGTTGCGGGCTTTCGGAGCGGAACTGGAACTAACACCAGGAATGGAAGGCATGAGTGGGGCAATTAGCCGAGCGCAGCAGATAGTTAATAGTATGCCAGATACTTATATGTTGCAGCAGTTCCGCAATCCAGCCAATGCAAAAGCGCATCGGGAAACTACAGCTATTGAAATCTGGGAAGATACTGATGGACAAGTAGATATAGTTGTGGCAGGAGTGGGTACAGGTGGTACGATCGCTGGTGTGGCAGAAGTGATTAAAGCACGTAAGCCTAGTGCTAAGGCGATCGCTGTTGAACCAGCCAATAGCCCAGTTTTATCTGGGGGACGACCAGGGCCGCACAAAATTCAGGGAATTGGTGCTGGGTTTATTCCCCAGGTACTAAAGATGAAATTAGTTGATGAAGTGATTGCGGTCACCGATGAAGAAGCGATCGCTTACAGTCGGCGTTTGGCAAAAGAAGAAGGGCTACTATCTGGAATTTCCAGTGGCGCAGCTTTATGTGCAGCAATTCGCGTTGCTCAGCGCAAAGAAAATCAAGGACGTTTAATTGTAATGATTCAGCCTAGTTTTGGAGAAAGGTATTTAAGTACACCGCTGTTCCAAGACTTGGAGACCAAGTTAGCCGCTAGCGTCAGCTAACGATACATTGAATTAATGGTCAATTCTAAACACGTTTCTAACCATTACGAAACTCTCAAAGTTAGTCCAAATGCTAGCCAAGCGGAGATTAAGCAAGCTTATCGCCGCTTGGTGAAATTATTTCATCCTGATAGCAATCAGGAAACAGCCGATCGCGAGGAGATTATCCGCATCAATGCAGCTTATGAGGTTTTAGGCGACAACCAAAATCGCCGCAATTATGACCAACAACTGCAAGATAAGTCTGGAAGATTAGATGGCGATCGCCAACAGCGTACAGCATCAGCACAAAAACGTTACCAAGCAACACGCAAAACAGGACGCGATGCTGATGAGGAAGTCGAAGAATGGCTGCGTAAGGTTTATCAACCAGTAAATCGCTTACTTTGTACCATTCTTTATTCCTTAGAAGAACAAATGGAACAATTGGCTGCCGATCCTTTTGATGATGAGTTGTTAGATGAATTTCAGGAATACTTAAAAAGCTGTCGTGAGGACTTGAAGCAGGCACAAATTACTTTTCGTTCTCTCCCGAATCCCCCAAGTTTGGCAAGAACAGCAGCTCACCTCTACTACAGCCTCGATCAATTAGGAGATGGAATTGAAGAGTTAGGTTATTTTCCTTTGAACTACGATGAGCGCTATTTGCACACAGGTCAAGAACTATTCCGCATAGCTACGAGATTACACTGTGAGGCACAAGCATCAGTTAGTTAATGGGTATGGGGCATGGGGAGAGGCGGGAAACCAGAAAAAACTAATGAATAATGACTGATGACTAATGAGACAGGAATTAGTTTATGCTGGAAAAAGTGAAAAATTAAGAAATTTGAAGTTTTATTGTCACTATACTTATGAAATGCATTATTAATCGCCGCGCTCAGTTTTCGGCAAGTCATCGTTATTGGTTACCAGAACTGAGTGAAGCTGAGAATATTGAGAAATTTGGTGTGAGAGCGAAATTTCCGGGACAAGGGCATAACTATGTCTTATCGATCTCCCTTGGCGGAGAAGTAGACGAATATGGCATGGTGTTGAATTTGTCGGATGTAAAACATGTCATTAAGCGAGAAGTTACAAACCAACTCGACTTTTCTTATCTCAATGATGTGTGGGCAGATTTCCAAGAAACTCTACCTACTACTGAGAATATTGCACGGGTAATCTGGCAACGGCTAGCACCCCACCTACCTGTAGTTGGCGTCCAGTTGCTTGAAAATTCTCAACTTTGGGCAGATTACACGGGAGAGGGAATGGAAGCCTATGTCACCATTAGTACTCACTTTAGCGCTGCCCATAGGCTAGCTCCTAATATCAGTCCTGAGAAATACGGTAAATGCACCCGTACTCACGGACACAACTACCATCTGGAAGTCACTGTGAAAGGGAAAATCGACCCACGCACTGGGGCGATCGTAGATGTAGATGCTCTAAAGCGAGTAGTGGAAGATTATGCAGTGGAACCACTGGATCACTCCTGTTTAAATAAAGACATTCCTTACTTTGCCGAAATTGTTCCTACTACTGAAAATATTTCACTTTACATCAATCATTTACTGAGTTCACCTATCGAGGAATTGGGAGTCGAACTGCACAAAGTTAGGCTGTTTGAAAGTCACGAACTTTGGGCTGATTATGCCAAAAACGGAACGGAAACTAATTTCACCGTCAGTACTTACTTTAGCGCCGCCCATCGGCTGGCTGACCCCAACCTCAGTCAAGAAAAGAATACTGAGATTTACGGTAAGTGTGCGCGTCCCCACGGTCACGGACACAACTATTATTTAGAAATTACTGTCAAAGGAGATATTGACCCAACTACTGGGATGATTGTTGATTTGGGTGGTTTAAATCAGATTATTAAAAATGATGTGATAGAACAATTCGATCACACCTTTATCAACGAAGATATTCCTTACTTTGCCAAAGTTGTACCTACTAGTGAGAATATCGCACTTTACATTAGTAATTTACTGCGATCGCCTATTCAGGAATTAGGAGCCGAGCTTTACAAAGTGAAGCTGTTTGAAAGCCCCAATAACTCCTGCGAAATTTACTGTACTGAGTCTGATTCAAATTCAATTAGTGCGGCGGTAAGTCAGCCAGTATTAGCAGAGGTTTAGTAATTGGGCATTGGGTATTGGGCATTGGGCATTGAGCATTGGAAGTAAACACTGAGGATTTATTCTCCTTGTCCCCTTGTCCTCTTCCTATGCCCCATGCCCAATTAGAAAAGTTTACTTACTAAGCAGTTAAAACCAGGCAGCAAAGAACTTGTCAATTCATCTTGATGAAATAAAGTACTTACTAGTTTTAATACAGCTTGTTCGCGGCGATAAATTTCAACTTTTTTCTGTATACAATCGCAAATCCAATATTCTTGAACTCCTTGCACGGAATACAGTTTTAGCTTTGTTTCTTTGTCGCGTTTCTCGTTTTTTTCGCCGGGTGACAGAACTTCTACTACTAACTCTGGTGCGCCTGTGAGATGTCCAGCTTCATCAAGTAAAAGTTTTAAGCGTTCGTGACTTGCCCAGACCACATCAGGAATCACATTGTCGGCATCTGAGAAAATAATTCCGGGGGCGATGTCTGACGACAAGCTGCTCCGCATTTACGCAGCTTTACCTAAACCAGTTTCATCTGACCAAATATTAAGAAGTGTAACGATATTGCCGCAGATCGTTTGATGAAGCCAGTTAGGTGATTTGGTCACGAATAATTCTCCATCAATAATTTCATAGCGATTTCTGCGTTCACGAAGTGTCTCGGAACGAGAATCGCCTGCGAAGAACTCTAGATCGGCAGTTGTCCAACGCACTGGAGTTGTTTGCATAAAAGCCCCCTAGCATTTTTCTAAATCATATTTTAATAAAAATACCGACGACGGGCGGTATGTCGTAAATAGCGATAAATGCCCCAGGCTAAAAATCCGAAAAAGAGATTTAGCAAAAAGCGAGTAAGTATAAACCAAAATATATCAGGGTCAAAAAATTTCGATGGATCTAACGGACTAACAACTCTGACTAAGAGAAATAGCCCAAAAATAGCATTTCCACCTAGTAAAAGAGCAAACAGTACTAAACTTCTTTGCCAGTAACGCTGTTGGGGTGTATAGCCTGAGATTAGGATAATGGGGAGTTTGCGTTGAACTTTTCGCAGTAATTGTTCCAATCGCCAAAACATCCACAAGAGGAAGGGGAAGAAACCATAACTCAAAAAACGTAGGGGCAGTGAGTAACCCCAAGCACTAGATAGGACATTAACTATGGCATGGCAAATTACAGAATTTAGCCAAGTCCCGATGATAAATTTTTTGCCTCCATTTAATTTCCTCTTTGAAGAAATATAGATTCCTAACGCATATCCCCAAGGTGCAGAGAACATAGCATGAACTGGCGTACCGATAGTACGTTCAAAAATTGATGCTGTGCCGTGGAAAAAGTAGATCCAGTTTTCTTCGGCAGTGAATCCAAGGGCAACGGCTATAGTCAAGAGAAAAACGCTAGAGAGAAGTAATCTATATCGGCGTTGCAGATAGATAGGGATAACAACGGCAGCCAACTTGCAACCTTCTTCAATTGGGCCTATTTCTACGAGCTGCCGCAGGGCAATACCAGCAAGCGATCGCTTAATCTGATGCCAGTTTACAACCGAGTTGGCTATAGTTTCAAAAATCCATTCCAAGCTCAAGGCTAAAATACCGGATATTGCCCCGAAGATAAAGAACATCAGCAACCTGAGCACAGACGGGGCAAATGGTATTCGACAATAGTAGTAGCCTAGCAGCAGCAATGGTGGTATTGCTGCCCACAATACTAGAGATAAATCAAGCACTCACCTGAGCAATAATTGTACGGTGACGGTGGGTATTGTTAGCGATCGCAGGAGTTTGGAAACCCGCCTCAATAATAGCTTGCTCAATGTCTAAAGCAAAATATTCATCTAAATATGGCTCAGTACTTTTGAGCAAAGTCAAAATGTAAGCTGGCATTTTTTTGTACACTTCAGAATTAGGATTCATGTCCATGATTGCCAAGTGACCGCCCGGACGCAGCACGCGCCGCATTTCAGCAAAAATCTGTCGAGTTGCTGACTGGGGTAATTCGTGGCACATCAGGAAAATCGAAACTAAATCAAAAGAGGCATCAGGTAGTTTGGTAGATTCTGCTTGGGCATGAAGCCAATTGATTTTAGCTTGGCGTTGCCCGGTGCGGTAATGGGCAACAGCTAGGAAGTACGGAGATAAGTCCAAACCCGTAATTTTGGCATGAGGATAAATTTCTTGCATAGCAAAGGTACTCAAACCCACACCGCAACCCAAATCTAGAATGTTTTGGGGTTGATTGGGGAGTTGCGCTTTGAGAATATCATGGTAACTTTGGCGTAATTTAGCATCTCCTTGCGCTCCAGCATCCTGCCAAATTCCAGCATGGACAGTACGAGCTGCAACTTCTAGCTCCCAAGCTGCTTTCCAGCTGAGGTCTCCACCTTCGTAAGCGTGGAATGGCCGTAGGTAGTATTCCGGGTAGGAAAGCTGGGGATTTTCTACTTGAGCTAGATCCGCCTTCCAATCACGCGCCTGTAGTGTTTCGACTTCTTGCGTCCAAGGCACACCAATTCTTTCGGCACGTTTAATCATCATTTGTCTAGCTTGATGCTTGGCTAGGTTGGCTAGAGGCTGGATTGCCAGTATGGTATTCACCAAGCGGGAAGCGAAGCTAAGATTAGTGTTTACAGCAGCGGTCATAAATCAGTTTGCATTTAACAGCCTCTTTTACTTATGACATAATTGCTCGACACGAGTCTAGAAATGAAATGAATTGAATTATGTAACCAGCGTGAGTAGTTTAGCAATATCTATCTCAGCAGAGAGGGCAAAAAGCCAAGCGCCATATAAAAAAAGACTACAACTAACTTATCGAGTCTCAAGTATGGCAACAAGAAGAAGAACAAGTGGCTTTTTGAGAGATTTTCAAGAATTTGCCCTCAAAGGTAGTGTAGTTGACTTAGCGATCGCCGTAATCATTGGCACTGCTTTTACTAAGGTGATTACTTCCTTGGTTGAAGATGTGATTATGCCATTGATTAACCCCTTGATTAGTGTGACTGGTAAAGACTGGAGAACAATCACCCTAAGCCCAGGAATTGCGATCGGTCAGTTTCTTGGTGCAATCCTGGACTTTTTAATCATCGCTTTCATCTTATTTCTAGGAATTCGCGCCTTACAAAAATTGAAGAGGCAGGAGGATATTGCCATTGAATCTCCACTCTCAGATCCTAAGCTTGCATCTCAGGAAAGACTGACTGGTGCATTGGATAGGCTCAATCAGACATTAGAAGCTCGGAATAATCAAGTTTTGTAAGTCGGAGTGGGGAGGCTCTTGAGGTAGGGGAAAAGGTTAAAGGGAAAAGGGAAAAGGAATAAATTTAATCTTTCCCCTTTTCCCCTTACCCCTTTCCCCATGCCCTGTTTGCCCCACTCCCTATTTTGCAGGCTTGAGAGCTAACAGCATCTCTAATTCACTGGTAGATTTGTCAGGGCTGGTGGCAGTGATCCCAAAGCCACGAATGGAACTTAGGATGGTATTGGCTTCAGAAGAGATGAGACTATTGATTACGGGCAAAGTTTTAGTTTTGTCCATATCTACGTAGAAATACCCGCTGTTGGGTTTTTGCAAAGAACTAGTAATGGCTTTGAAAGCTTCGCTCTTGTCAAGAGATTCACTCTTGCGATCGGCGATCGCGTCAGCAACGGGGCCGCCAACAGCCACAAATACAGTGTCTGAATCCAGCCAACCATGTGCTAATAAAGCTCCTTGTTGGGGGATTTGCCATTCAGTTACGTCTTTACCGCCGATTTTTCGGTTGGCAATGTTGATATTTTGAGTTTTGGCGAGGGTATCGAATTTTGTGAATGTGGCTTCGGCAGTTTTGCGATCGCTGGTGTCAAATACCAAAGCACCACCAAAACCAACACTCGCTAAGATTCCTTGATTTGATGGTATGGTACCTAAGGCGAATTCTCCGTTCATCCAGCCAAAAATATCTTTATCCAGGTCAATATTGACAGATTTTAGCTGTTGGCGCACTTGCTCAAGGGCTTGCTTCAATTCTGGAGAATCTTTTGATTGTTCTACTACCGTTTCCCAGCCACGACTGATGCCGTTTCCGCTCACCAAAGCAAAGGTTTCTGTAGGAAATTGCCCGACTATATTCCCAGGAGTTGATTGATACTGGTATTTGATTAGCTGCGGATCTAAATTGGCGATCGCTTTGACTCGCACTCCTGCATCATCAACACCAACACCCGCCACCACAGATTTCACCTGTTTTAGTTGTGCCAAGGTTTGTGGGGGTAACTGGGTTCCTTGGGGACTTGCGGCTGCTAATTGCTGTACCATACCTGCATAGTCTGGTACATAAACTTGAGCAAGGCTGTTTTTGACATCGACTCCTTTGAGAATATTGCTTACACCTTCTTTACTAGCAAAGGAGGACTGTCCTTTAAATGCGTCAATTGCTTTTTCTACAGCTTGCTTTTCGGGCGCTAATACCAAGTGATTATTATCTAAAACAACGCTATAAGTAGGTTTGCCATTTTCTGTAGTTTCAATAATTTTTTGACCTTGGTAGTCGGATTCCTTGAATTTAACGCCTTTTTGGGATTTCAATTTGTTAGCAAAATTCAAAGCACTGATTTTGTCCTTGATTCCCACTACTACCAAGATATTTGGCTCTGGCTGTACATTTGGTGGTGGAGTGGGTGCGCCTGGAGGCAAATTTAGCTGTACTGGTTTGGCAGGATTTGGTGGTAGCACAGCAATCATCACACCACCAGCCCAAGGCTTGATGTCTTTTTCATAAGAAATGTTATTGTCACTGAACATTTCCTTATTTAAATTTTCCAGACTTTTGGCTACTAACTTTTGTGCTTCTGGGGTGCCAAACTGCCGTAACTTTTCCCAGGCTTGAGGGTCAGTAGTAATATAGGTAGCCATCATCGCTGTTGAAGGTACTACTTTTGCACTGCCCAGAGCATCTGAGCTACCTCCTGATGGCCCGCCTTTTAAATACGTGTAGGCTGCGATACCCCCTGCTATAACTACGGCGGCACCAACAGCAGGAATGAGAAACTTTGATTTACTTTCAGGCATTATTGTTATCTATCCTCTTTTGCTGAGATTGTTACCGAGATTTATACAAGTGTCATTGTAGAGTTTTCGGATTTATTGATAATTTCACTCATCCATTGCTACTGGAGTTTAGATTAACGCATGACTTTGCCGATTGTTTCTTGTGTTTATAAGTAAATTCTTTAAAAAATCATACGTAATTATACGCAATGCTAGTTTGCCAGTTGCCCATTAGGTAACTTTCTAGGAGTTTGGGTGCGACAAAGGTATTAAAATAATTTAATATATATCAATATATTTACATAAATATATGTTATTTGATACATAGTTGCTAGTTACAAAATTACAACCTGATGAAGTTAGTTGAACTTCAGGGCAGTATTTGTCAATATTGCATTTTAGGTAGTGTTTACTAACTTTTTAACGTTAAGTTTTGAGTTTTTTTGCTAGCAGATTGCAGGCATCGATTTGCATATCAATAATTGCGATAATACTGTGGTAATTAGTTAAGGAATTTCTTTTCTAAAATTAGCAGTAATATACCAACTTTTTTGTAGGATTCAAATAATAAGAGTGGGTGGTTATTGGTATGGTTTAACTCTAGCTACGACAATTTCAGCGATAAATTTAATAGTGTGGTTTTATATGGTGAATTTCCAAAAGATTACCAACAGTAAAGTCTCGTCTTATATGTAGTGGCTATCTTAAAGGATTTTTCAATAAAAAAACGCCCACTTATTCTTCTAGTGTAGATATTTTGTTTGCTTTGAATTAATGGGTGGGCGAGATGCCTACTCTAGTATATAGAATGACCTCTATCGAAATGCGGAAAGTCCTCTAGACAAAACTAGATGAAACAAGAATTCCACAGCCATAAGCCGTGAGAGCGTCAATTATAGAGCAAGTTATTCCATAGGGGTCAAAATTAACTTCTGTTAACTTGAATTTCAGATTCAGGATATTTGACGGCAAATAGCGATCGCTCAAGCTAGATTAGATTTAGGTGACAAAAAGCTTTGTTGTCAGGAATCTTGCAATTAAGCCTCTCATCTTTTTGAGCGGCAATTCCAGTTGTCTTATATCAAGCGACCCTGTCATTTAGTCTTAACTCCGGTCGGTATTTACTGATAAAATTAGTAATCCTTAAAATTAGCGGTCTAAAATTAGTCTCAAAAAGACTTTAACCAGATGAGGAGCGAATCCCCAAATGATATCCTGTTCATCTTAAACAAAATAGCCCAATTAACACCAACAAGCTATCCTAAGTTATAAGAATAATTAGGAGTATTTGTACTTAATGAAAATCTATCGAGGCGCAAGAGACTCTTGACTTGATGACAAAAAAGTGCAAAACATCAAGAAAAGTAAATGCGGAGCGATATGGACAAAAGTCCAAGGATCGGTAGGCTACCTTGGGAAATTCGGGGGAGATTAATTTCAATCCCGCAACCCCGAAAGTGAGTCGTCACTCCGATATTGCCCTATTGATTTGGGAAAAACATTTACTACACCCCTATTTTGCTTAACAACATCCAGCCAAGCCAGACTTTTCAGGATTACAAGGTCAGTAAGCATCAATGTCGCAGTCTTATTTTGATACAGATAATAATGGACACAAACCTTTTGAGTTACCAGGAGCAAAACCCCACTACAGCCCCGATCGTCCTGGGCAAGTAGAGCATATTTTTCTCGATCTGAGCTTAGATATTCCTGGGCAAAGCTGTCAGGGCAGTTGTAGCATTCGCCTGTTACCAATTCGTAATGGCATTGACCGTTTGACTTTAGATGCTGTCAACCTAAATATCGAGTCTGTGCAGGTAGACGAAGTGCCACAAAATTTTGACTACGATGGCGAACAGCTTTCGATTCAACTTTCTCAAAGCACTGAGATTGGCAAACGCTTGCTGATTGCGATCGCCTACTCGGTGACTAAACCACAACGCGGTATTTACTTTATTCAACCAGACAAACATTACCCAAACAAGCCAACCCAAGTCTGGACTCAGGGAGAAGACGAAGACTCTCGTTTTTGGTTCCCCTGCTTTGACTATCCAGGACAACTCTCGACCTCGGAAATTCGCGTTCGTGTCCCCAACCCTCTAGTGGCGATTTCCAACGGTGAACCGATTAACACAACAGAAGATGGCGATTACAAAATCTACCACTGGTCGCAGCAACAAGTTCATCCGAATTACTTGATGACTTTGGCAGTAGGTGATTTTGCGGAAATCCGCGATGATTGGAAGGGAAAACCAGTTACGTACTATGTAGAAAAGGGACGGGAGGAAGATGCTAAACGCAGCATGGGCAAAACTCCCCGGATGATTGAATTTTTGAGCCAAAAGTATGGTTATGCATACCCTTTTCCCAAATACGCCCAAGTTTGCGTCGATGACTTTATCTTTGGCGGCATGGAAAACACTTCCACAACCCTGTTAACAGATAAATGCTTACTCGATGAACGCGCAGCTTTAGATAATCGCAATACTGAGGGTTTAGTCGTCCACGAACTCGCGCACCAGTGGTTTGGCGATTTGGTAGTGATTAAGCATTGGTCTCATGCTTGGATTAAGGAAGGCATGGCTTCCTACTCTGAGGTGATGTGGACAGAACATGAATATAGTCTCCAAGAAGCAGCTTACTATCGTTTATTGGAAGCTCGTCGCTACCTCAGTGAAGACAGCAGCCGCTATCGCCGGCCGATGGTCACGAATGTTTACCGAGAACCGATTGAACTTTTCGATCGCCACATCTACGAAAAAGGATCTTGTGTATATCACATGATTCGCGCCCAGTTGGGAGATGATTTGTTTTGGCAAGCAATTCAAGCATTTGTCCAAGATAATGCTCACAAAACTGTAGAAACAATAGACCTACTCAGAGCAATTGAAAAAGCAACGGGACGCAATCTTTTGTTCCTCTTCGACCAGTACGTTTATCGTGGTGGTCATCCCGAATTTAACATAGCTTACTCTTGGGATGGAGATGCTAATTTAGCAAAAATTACAGTCACTCAAACCCAAGTAGGTGAAGGTAAAAATGGCACTAAAGATTTGTTTGATTTAAAAATTCCTATTGGTTTTGGCTATACCCAACAAGAAAAAGTTAGGAGTGAGGAGTTAGGAGTTAAAAATAATTCAAAACTCCAAACTCATAATTCACAACTCAAAACTTTTACAGTGCGTGTGAACGAACGCGAGCAAAGTTTCTATTTTCCACTCGAAAATAAGCCGCAATATATCAGTTTTGACGTTGGGAATAATTATCTAAAAACAGTCTCTTTGGAGTATGCACTACCAGAATTAAAAGCACAGCTAGAATTCGATCCCGACCCAATTTCTCGCATCTATGCAGCAGAAGCTTTAGCCAAAAAAGGTGGTTTAGAAGCAACCAAAGCACTGTCTAAGGCGTTAAAAAATGACCCATTCTGGGGTGTGCGGGTGCAAGTGGCGAAACAACTAACGCAAATTAATTTAGACCAAGCATTTGATGGCTTAGTTGTGGGGTTGAAAGATCCAGACGCTTACGTGCGACGTGCTGTAGTGGAAGGACTTGCTCAAATCAAAACCAACGAAAGCTATAAGGCTGTCAAAGATCTGCTACAGAAAGGCGATCCCAGCTACTATGTCGAAGCCGCAGCCTGTCGTGCAGTGGGGGCGATCGCTTCTGCGAACTTGGAAGAAAAGCCCAAGGAAGACAAAGTATTAAAGCTGCTTAAATCCGTTTTAGAAGAAAAGGCGGGTTGGAATGAAGTTGTAAGAAGTGGTGCAATTGTTGGTTTAGCTGAATTCAAAACCTCCCAAGCCGCTTTAAATCTGCTGATGGAATACACGAAACTAGGCGTACCACAACCTTTGCGTTTAGCTGCAATTCGCGCTTTAGGACAGATTTCTGTTGGTCAAAGTCCGGTTAATTTGGAACGGATTTTAGAAAAATTAACAGAACTAGCCAAAGAAACTTTCTTCTTAACGCAAGTCTCAGTAGCCATAGCATTGGGGCAAATGGAAACATCCAAAGCAATTGGAATTTTGCGATCGCTAGCTGAACAGACATCTGATGGCCGCGTCCGTCGCTATGCTGAAGAAGAAATTTCCAAGGTGCAAAATAATATTGGTTCTGACAAAACACTGCGCCAATTGCGTGAGGAATTTGACCAACTCAAACAACAAAATCAGGAATTGAGAAGCCGCTTAGAAAACTTGGAGGCCAAATCTAAGTAAACGTGAGTTCGACGAACCTCTCCCTGTCTTGAACTAAAGTTTAAGTCTGTCCCTCTCCGAATCGGAGAGAGACGGTTTTGCGTAGTAAAACCAGGGAGAGGTTTTCTGATTGAGCTTAGAATATGAGCCATCGAACTCATGTTAACTAACATCGCGCGATCGCAAAAAAGGCATAATTCGCAGTAGCTATTTGGTAATTCACGTATTATGTGGATTAGAGACGTTGCATTGCAACGTCTCTACAGGACTAAATATTTGTGTAATACATTATACAATTAACTTAAGAAAATATTCCTTTGTCAGCCTCTATTTTCAAGCTAGAAGCTTATGTGATAAATAGCACAATTATTGCATACAAATATTTCTTTTCCAGTCAACATTTTTATTGACAAGTTATTATCTATACAATTTTATTTTCCAACTCAAGTATCTATCTTTAGGAATACAACAAATTGAAGAGGTAATAAAGTTCTGATGTAGATACAACAAAGATTACCTCTGTCTTTGTTGAACGTGAGTTTGACGAATCAAAGCTGAAAAATTTATTTAGAAATAATTCGTAAATTCAAAATGCACATGTAGTGTCAATTGAGATATTCTATTGAGAAAATTCTCGATAAATTAGCTTTTTTGGCTGTAAAACGTGCGATACCGGACTACAAATCTTATTCGACAACCCTAATAGGGAATATCGTCGATTGGGTTGAGCTAAACTCTTGGAAATTTGATGTTTGATGAAGTTCAAACATCTATGGAGATAAGCTAAGCAAGGTTATTGTACAAAGGTTTGATAGCTATTTTGCTGCTCTAATTCACATTGTTAAATGTGGAAATATATCCGGGTGTTTACATGTAAGTTATGTTGGGTTGACTTCATGCGTAAACCAGTTCTGACAATTTTTTATCAATTCAATCCTTGGAACAGTAGTATCGGAGGAATTCAGACGCTAATCAAAATTTTTATTAAATACGCACCCAGAGAATTTGAGGTGCGGCTTGTAGGAACAGGAGATGATAAATTTCAGCCTAGTCAAAAATGGCAAGCAGCAGAAATCGCAGGTAGAGAGATTAGTTTTTTACCTTTATTTTCCTTGAAAAATGATAACCTTAGAAGCCTGATTCCCACCACACTCAAATATACTACCGCCCTTTTAGGACGTTGCTTGTCCTCAGATTTTATGCACTTTCACCGTATAGAACCAAGCTTGGCAGCTTGGAATTGGCAGGGAGAAAAAACTTTGTTTATCCATAATGATATCCACACGCAGATGCAAGCTGTGGGTGATAAAAAGGCGATTCTGTGGCGAAGATTTCCCACAGCATATTTCGCTTTGGAAAGTTTATTAGTTCGCCAATTTAGCCAAATTCTTTCATGCAATACTGATGCCATTCAATTTTATCAACAGCGTTATCCCGACTTGCAAAATCGCGTTGCATACATCAAAAATTCATTTGATGGCGAAATTTTTTATCCTTTAAGCCATCGACAACGGCAAGCTTATAGGCGCGAACTTGCTATGAAGTTTGGTTTAGATGAAGAAACACGTTTTATTTTATTTGCAGGTCGTTTGCATCCTCAAAAAGATCCGCTACTCTTAGTCCGTGCATTCGCTGTTTTAAATCAACTGTACACTCATTTACTGATAGCAGGTGATGGAGAGCTAGCAACAGAAATACGTGAAGAAATTGTTCGATTGGGATTATCTGACAGAGTGACAATGTTGGGGGCGATTGATATGGAAGAACTGGCAAAGTTACATCGAATATGCGATGTTTTTGTCCTATGCAGTGCTTACGAAGGTCTACCTTTGGTAGTTTTGGAAGCGCTGGCTAGCGGAACACCAGTAGTCACCACTTTATGCGGTGAAACTCCAAAATTATTAGCTGCTGATAATGGTGTTGTTTGTAAACAACGTACACCAGAGTGTGTAGCAGATGCTTTACGTCAAGTAATACTGCATCCTGAAAATTATCCAACTGCCTCGTGTGTGGGAGCTGCACAACCTTATACCGCTCGCACTCTTATTGAGGATGTCTATAGCAAAATGCTAAGTCGTTGGAAGTTATCAAAAACTGGGGTTGGTTAATGATGTGATTTTGGATTTTGGATTGAGGATCGCCTTGGTGTATTTGGGTTTTAGAAATCCATATATTGCAACACATTGCAATCATTTTTCAAATTGTTATGACTTGAACAAACATTTTTCAGAAAATAACTATTGCCATGAAAATAGCCGTCATTGGTGTGAAAGGTTTACCTCCCAAACAAGGAGGAATTGAGCATTATTGTGCAGAAGTGTATCCTCGCATAACCGAACAAGGACATTGTGTTGATTTATTCGCTCGATCTTCTAACATAAATTATCCTTGGTTTGGCCATTATGATTTTTGGGGTGTTCGAGTCATTTCCTTACCCAGTTGGGGTTTGCGTGGTGTTGATGCTTTTATGACCTCGGCACTAGGAGCGATCGCTGCATGTGGTCAGCAATATGATATTGTTCATTTTCAAGCTCTAGGCCCATCTCTATTTAGTTGTTTACCTAGAATTGCTAGCTCTACAAAGGTTGTAGTTACCTGTCATGGCTTAGACTGGCAACGCGCCAAGTGGGGTAATTTGTCTAGCAAGCTAATTCTTTTAGGCGAAAAAGCGGCTGTGCGTTTTGCCCAAGGGCTAATTGTGGTGTCAAAAGACCTAAAATCCTACTTTCAGGAAACCTATAATCGAGAGACAGTTTACATTCCCAGCGCTCCCGCTAGCTACGGTACCTCAGACCCGAAATTTCCCTACGCTACCTCTTTGGGTTTGACACCAGGGCGCTACATTCTGTTTTTAGGCAGGCTCGTACCAGAAAAGCGTCCCGACTTGCTCATCGACGCTTTTTGTGCATTAAAACCAAATGGATGGAAACTGGTTCTGGCGGGAGGTGTCAGCGATACCAGATCCTTCAGTGCCAAGCTATTAGAAAAGGTTGCCGATCGCCGAGATATCGTATTTGCAGGCGAACTCCAAAGAACTCGCCTTTGGGAAATTGTGCGCGGGGCGGGGTTATTCGTCCTTCCTTCTGACGTAGAGGGACTGCCTTTAGCAATGTTAGAAGCAATGCGCGAAGGTATACCAGTCCTGGCAAGTAACATTCCACCCCACCAGCAATTGATTAATAATAATCGGGGGATACTTTTTAGAGCTGGAAACCTAGACTCTTGTGTAAATTCTCTACACTGGGCGATTAATCATCTGCCTGAAATGGCGGTAATGGCTAAAAATGCACAAAGACACGTGCAGCTGAACTATGGTTGGGATCGCATTACTTCTGAAACCTTAAAACTATACACAACAATTCTGAATTCGCCTGAGCCAGTGGGGGCAGGGGGGCAGGGAGCAGGGAGCAGGGGAGAAGTGTCAAGCCAGGTGATGACTGATGCTCTGACGCGGGGACGGGGAGACGCGGGGACGCAAAGATGAGGGACAAGCTTCAAGGGCAGGGAAGAAGATCCTATCCTCCCCTCTGCCCCCTGCTCCCTGCTCCCCTGCCTCTTCCCATGCCCAATGCCCAATTACACAAAGGTATATGTAATGGAGAAAAGTATTTCATCTTTAGTAGTGGTTTTGAAGCGGCGAAGTTGGCCGGCTGTGGCGACATTTGTTGCTGTCATTGGGGGAGCAGTAGCCTACTTAGTTTTTGCTCCAAGTTTGTATCGAGCATCAGCACAATTGATATTGGATGACAGACGGGTGAGTGTTTCTGAGTTGGGGCGCGACCTCACACAGGTATCAGCGGGAGTACCTGGCGGCCCTAGCCCATTAGCTGAGCAAGCAGAATTGGTCAAATCAGTGCCTATCTTGGAGCGATCGCTCGCTAAGGTTTTTCCTGTTTCTCAAAGCAAGTTGACAACTAAAAAATTCAGTAAAGGTTTGCGAGTCAAAATTGTCCCAGCGACAAATATCTTGGTTATTAATTATCAAGCCCAAGACCCAATTCTCGCTGCTAACCTCGTGAATGCTGTTTCTCAAACAATGGTTGAGGAAAGTGCCGAACAAATCCGCAAAGAAGCTGCAAATGTCAGGAAATTCTTGGAAAAGGAGGTTCCTTTGGCTCGTAGGCGCCTCGAACAAGCGGAGGTTGTGGAAAACAAATATAAACAAGCTACTGGTTTAATATCTTTTGCTGACCAAAGCAAAAGTTTAGTTGATAGTTTAGCCACTCTTGAAGACCAGGAGGGGGCTTTATTTGCTCAACTCCAAGAAACGCGATCGCGCGATGCATCCCTACGAGAAATTACTACTACTAAAAGCCTCGGCAATGCTTATGCATCCATACGAGGTGGTCAAGACGAACAACTCCAGAAGTTACGCACCAAGTTGGCAGATTTGCAAACCCAGATAGCTACTACACGTCTGCGCTTCACAGAGAACCATCCAAGTTTGATATTGCTCTTACAACAACAACAAGCTCTCAATGCTTTGTACAATCGGGAATTAGCTAGCCTTGCGCCCGGAGATCGAGCTATTTCTCGCAATCATGTTGCATCCGATCCTCTGAGTCAGGATCTGACTTCTCAGCTGATTGGCAATCAGATTGAAAGCTTGGCATTGGAAAATAAGCTCAAAGTTGTTCAGTCTTTAAAAGCTAATCTCCAAGCTCGTTTAGCACAACTACCAATTCAACAACAACCTCTGACTGTACTTACTCGCCAACAAGAAGAAGCAGCGGCATCTTTAAAGTTGTTGCAAAGCAAACTCGAAGAAGCGCGGATTGCTGAAGCCCAATTAGTTGGCAATATCCGAATTATTGAAGAGGCTAAACCACCAACTTCTCCCAGTTTCCCCAAACCTGCTTTGGTATTGGCAGTAGCTATTGTGGTGGGAAGTGTCTGTGCTGTTGGTGTGGTATTGCTTTTAGAAGCCACCGATAACACCATACACGATACTTCCGAAGCCGAAGAAATACTGACAAAAATTCCCATGTTGGGAACATTACCATCTCTGCCTACCAGAGCGCTCAACCTGGAAGCAGCACAAGGATTTTTAGACGATATTGCTTTGGTCGAACCTTATCGGATGTTGCTCAAGACGTTAGAGTTTCGCAGTTCTAAAAAATTGCGGAGCATTGTAATTAGTAGTACTAAATCTGGGGAAGGGAAATCATTAGTTGTCTCCCACTTAGCGGCTGTTTGTGCGATGTTATCTCGACGAACCTTGATTATAGATGCCGACTTACATCGTCCTATGCAGCACAAGCTATTTAACTTACCAGCCAAACCCGGACTTAGCGATGCGATCGCCGAACAGCGATCGCTATTAGATGTCGTGCAAATTGGAGATATTGAAAACCTTTCGCTGCTGACTTCTGGCGAATCACACCCAAGACCCTCACAGCTACTAGAGTCTGAGGGGATGAAGTCGTTGATCGCAGATGCTACAGAAAATTATGATTTTGTAATTATAGATACCCCACCCCTTAGTGTCAGCGCTGATGCAGCTACCTTGGGTCGCTATACCAATGGCATTGTCATGATTACGCGCCCAAGTTTTACTCTCAAAGATTTCCTGAAAAAAGCAGTATCAGAACTCACACAAAATCGAATACCAATTCTCGGAGTAGTAGTCAATGGGATGGCAGTTCAAACTGAAAAGTCTTACCGCTATTTATCGCGTCCTGTGATAGATTTAACTCCTCCAAAGGATATCGTCAAATCTGCAAACGGTTCGAGGTCGAAGTGATGATATGCAATAGGAGTCAGAATGGGCTACGCCCCGCTGCGCTAACAGAATCCAGAATTCAGAAGTAAATCGGCTGTAGGGGCGTACAGGTGTGCGCTCTTACCTATATATCTGTATCAGCTATTTCGTGAAATTTATGAAGATGTTGACCAGTCAAGGCTCCTGGATACTGAAGATTGGGGTGGCAGGTGTGGGAGTTGGATTACTCACAGCATTTATGCCTGTTTATTTGGGGTTGATGGTGGGCGCAATAGCAGTAGTTTTCTTGTTCTTTGCCAGCTTCGAGCAAACTGTACTCGGATTATTAATCTTACGTAGTGCCCTCGATCCTTTTTCTGCTCGACAAATCCCCCCTCTATTCGCCATTGGTGTGGATGTCCTAACTTTACTTTATGTGGCAGTCACATTACTAACTGGTCGGATAGTACGTACTGATAAATTTTGGTGGTTTTTTACAGGTTGGGTAGCTCTCCAAGGCTTAGGAGTCATACTCATACCTTTGGGAGAACAGGAGTTAAATGCTGGCGCTTTCCTAGACAGCATCCGCGAGTGGGTGCGTCTTTTTTCTTGGCTAATGGTGTACTTGCTAGTAATGCAACTGCAAGACCGACTGCATCCACAAAAGATTATTTCTGCATTATTTTTTGCTCTCATCTTACCCTTGACGGCAGCAACTATGCAGATGCTTGTTCCCGTTTCGATGCTACCAGGCGTACTCCAAGCTACCAAAGACCCAATCTCTGGAGAGATTTCTCGAATTAATGGCACACTTGGTCTGGCTAATACCTTTGCAACTTTTTTATTGCTGTTCATTGGTTTGACTTATTGGAAACTTAATCAGTCCCAGCAACGTTGGCCTTGGCTAATATTGCTTGTTGTACTCGGCTTTTTCTATGTGAGTACTAAAACTTTGTTTAGCTTAATAATGCTGGGTATTCTGATTTTGGTTTTGATTGCACCAAGATTGAGTTTGATTAATCTGATTGGTGGAGTAATTTTATTTGTAGTAGTTATAGGCTTATTTGGCAGCACTGAATTTGGACAACAACGCCTCGCCTCTTTAACTCAAACACCGTTGTTAAATCCAGATTTAGATATATCGCGGGCAATTTTGTTGTCGCACGGAGACGGTAATAGTTTTAACTGGCGGCTTGCTCAGTGGTCTTTACTCATACAGGCTTGGGAGCAGTCGCCTATTTTAGGTTATGGTCTAGCAACTAGCCGCTATTTAACTGTTTACAATAATTACGCTCACAATGATTATGTCCGAGCTTTAGTAGAAGGCGGAATCTTTGGGCTTTTAGCTTTTTTATTCTTTCTTGGTATCGAAGCTACGCATTTAATTCAGTTAGTTCGGCGCACTTCTTCTACTAAAGCTCAGCAAGATTTGTGTCGGGTTTTGTTAGCTATTTTTGCAGCCGCAGCTGTCGGTATGATTACTGAGAATATTTGGAGCCACACAACCTTCTTTTTCTATTGGTGGACTTTGTTTGCTGTTGCTACTTGGAATTGGGATCGGCCAAATTTGAATTTGAGGAGTGGGGAGTAGGGACAACTGTGTATTTAAATAAATTTCTTATGATTCAGCGCTCGATTGATACTGATAATCACGCTCAGATGACAGCACGACATGAACGATCCTATCGAGTGGTTTTAGTGCATCCGAGTGCGGGAGTTAACTGGAGTGGTGGCTCGGAGATTTTTGCTATAGAACTTGCCTCGCGCCTCAGTACGTACTTTGATGTGGAATTATTAGCAGGCGATCGCTGTAGTCAGTTTTACTATCCAGCTGGTGGTATTGACCGCACAAAAGCACGTGAAATTCTGAATAATTTAGCGATCGCTTCCCTACTGAAACGTTTTTTCACCCATTCCGATATCGCGATCGAACACTTGACAAGCTTTCTTCCTTGTGCATTCAGGCTACTCACACACCCTGCCGACCTAATTTTTCCCTGCAATGATTACGGAGGTTTAGCAATGGCAGCTTTTGTCCGTGCCCTGATTGGTACGCCGATTATTTATACCGAACATACTGGGTTGTTAGCCCAAGGGCGATCGCTTGCACGTAATTTGCGATTTCGTCCCGATCGTCTGGTAGTTTTTTCGGAAGCTATGGCTAATTTTGTGCAAACTTTACGACCTTCTCAACCTACTACCATTATTCCTAACGGTGTAGATACAAACCGGTTTACACCACAAGGAGAACATATAGACTTGGGTTTAAACAAACCTTTAGTTTTGTGTGTAGCTTCTCTCAATCGTCACAGTCACAAACGAGTTGAACTTGCAATCAAAGCTGTAGCTTCGTTACCAAAAGTTAGTCTTCTCATTTGTGGAGACGGCATAGATCGAGCATACTTTCAATCCTTAGGCGATCGCTTGTTGGGAAGCGATCGCTTTGCCATCAAAATCTTTCCCAGTAATCAAATGCCCAAAGTTTATCGAAGTGTGAATGCATTCACTTTACCTTCGATTAATGAACCATGTGCGCTTTCTTATTTGGAAGCAATGGCTAGTGGTTTACCAATAGTTACCACAGACGATGAAATGCGTCGCTATATGATTGGAGATGCTGGAATTCTGTGCGATGTCACAGATATAGATAATTATGCTGCTGGTATTGCCAAAGTTTTGAGCGGAGATTGGGTTCAAAAAGCACTTAGAAATGCTTCACGTTTTAGCTGGGATACTATTGCATTATCCTACCGCAATGTGATTTTGCAAACGATTCTTAAACCAGAAAAAATTTACTCCGAAAATATTAATTAAAAGAGAATTCAGAATTCATATTTCAGATTTCATAACTAATAACTCCTAACTCCTAACTCCTCACTCCTAACTCCTAACTCATCAATCCTAACTCCCCAATCCTAACTCCCCAATCCTAACTCCCCAATTATTATGTCAATTTCTCGACGAATTGCTTTTGCAGTGAGTGTTTCTTGGCTAAGTCGGGTGTCGATAATTTGTTCAGGCTTAGTTTTGACTCCAACTCTTTTTCGATTTATGGGAAAAGAGGAATTAGGATTGTGGTATTTACTAGGTAATAGCCAATCTTTTTTATGGTTATTGTCTTTAGGAATTACCCCAACTCTGACGCGGCATATAGCTTTAGCAAAAGGAAAAAGCGGCTTCGATCCAGAAGTAGAATTAACAGATGAGACTCAGCAACATATTGGAGATTTAGTAGTTACTGGCCGGTTAATTTTACAATGGTTAGCAGTAGCTGTTTTCTTGATAGCGTGGGTTTTGGGTTACGGTTTAATCAGCCAAATTGAGTTACATGAAGTTTCTCAAGAACAAGTACTTTGGGCTTGGACATTGATGTGTGCTGGTTACGCGATCGCAGTTTGGTTATCTTACTTTGACTGCTTACTGGCGGGTATGGGATATGTTGGTTGGGATGGTTTAATTGCGGTCTTAACTTATTTTTTAATTATATTCAGCAACATGATTGCAGTTATGTTGGGAGGTGGATTATTAGCCTTGGCGACAATCTCTGTAGTTGCTGGTTTAATGCAGCGGTTGATATTTATCACAATTATTCGCTGGCGTTTTCCGAATTTATTGCTTTTTCAGGGCAATTGGAATATTCAATATGCTAAGGCACTATTTAAGCCTTCTTTATATTGGTGGTTAACTGATTTAGGAGCGTTTCTAATTTTACGCACCGATACTTATTTTATTGCTCTATTTAAGGGTTCTCAATATATTCCTAGTTATCAAGCTACCTATAATTTGATATCTAATATTTCTCAAGCTGGGATTGCTTTTGCAGGTTCTTCGGCAGTTTTTATTAGCCAAGCATGGCAAGCCGGGAATTTAGCAGATATTCACCGAATGACTTTACGCAATGCACGCATAGGATTGTCCATCGTGGCTGCGGGAGTTGCATTTTTGATTGTGGCAGGTGGAGATTTTATCAAATTGTGGTTGGGTAAGGGTAACTTTGTTGGTCTTGATGTCTTGTTGATTTTTTGTATTATCGTAACTCTAGAAACCCAACATGTAATTTTAATCACGAGTTCGCGAGCCACAGAGGATGAAAAGTATGCTCCTTGGTCTTTAACCTCAGGTGTTCTGAACTTAATATTTACATGGGTTTTGATTAAACCATTGGGGTTACTTGGGGTAGCAATGGCAACAATGTTCGCGCAGATACTAACAAACAATTGGTATGGAGTCTACAGACCAATGGTGCGTTTGCATCTCAACTTTGGCATTTATTTACGTCAGGTAGTTGGTTTATGGGCTACTGTCCTGGTATGCTGTTTGGGCCTGTCTTGGCTAGGGAAGAAAAGTCTGTTTCTGTTAGGAATAACTTCAGAATGGATTGTAATTGTAACTACCGCAGTAATTTGTGGCGTTGTTTTATCAACTTCACTATGGATGAGTATTTTAGAAGACTATCATCGTAAAAGTATTCAGGGAAAGCTAAAAGCTTGGCTGAAGCTGTCTGAGTTTTAAAAGCATGAAATCCTAGACTGTAATAGTACTGCGGTCATCTGTCGCGGGTAGTAAATATAGTTACTAAGTCTTGCGATCGCTGTTGAATTTATATAGATAGATATTTATATTTTTATAAAAAATAGTTAAGAAAAGATAAAATCATCTGAGAGATGGATAAGTAGTTGTAGTTTTATAAAGTATAATTAAGAAAAAGATAAACAAATCTAAGCAGTAATATAGGCTAAATTTGCCTCGAACAGTATCCGAAAAGGATAAGGTTCCGATCGCTTTAGATAAAAGACTATCCCTATCCTGTACGTGCAGTTAACTTGCACTTCAGGAAAGAAGCCAACAAAAGTGTAAATTTCAACAGTTGAAGAGGCAAACAAAGCCGTGGGTCAGTATCAACCTGCTCAGCAAAAAGGCTACAATCCAGAAGCGATCGCTCGCTACTACCGTTACCGTCCCTGGGTAGCTTGGGGGCGATTGCTGAGAATTCTCTGGTCTTTTGCAGGATTTATACTTAGTATAAAGTTGGACGAATGGCGAGATAAAGTCGAGCAGAACAAGGTAAAGCGAGCTATCCAGCTGCGAAAACTGCTCACACGTCTGGGGCCGACTTTTATTAAAGTTGGTCAAGCACTTTCCACTAGACCAGACCTGATACGCAAAGATTTTTTAGAAGAACTGGTGAAGTTACAAGACCAGTTACCACCATTCGATAATGCGATCGCTTACCAAATTATCGAAACCGAACTCAACCGCCCGATTCACGAAAGTTTTAGCGAACTGTCAGCGGCGCCTGTAGCTGCGGCTAGTTTGGGTCAAGTATATCGCGGTCGTTTGATTACTGGGGAAGAAGTCGCAGTCAAAGTGCAACGCCCCAACTTACGGCCGATTCTCACACGCGACTTATATTTGATGCGCTGGGCTGCGGGTTGGCTGGCTCCTTGGTTACCTCTGAATCTCGGTCACGACTTGACTTTAATTGTGGACGAGTTTGGCACCAAGTTATTTGAAGAAATTGACTATATTAATGAAGGTCGCAACGCCGAAAAATTTGCCAGCAACTTCCACAACGACCCGCAGGTAAAAGTTCCCAGCATTTTCTGGCGTTACACCAATACCCACGTTTTAACCCTGGAATGGATTAACGGCTTCAAGCTAACAGACACCCAACGCATCCGGGAAGCAGGTTTAGACCCAGAAGCCATTATTCAAATTGGCGTGACCTCAGGTTTGCAGCAGTTGTTAGAACACGGCTTCTTCCATGCAGACCCCCATCCAGGTAACTTGTTTGCAATGCCCGATGGCCGTATGGCTTACATAGACTTTGGCATGATGGATCAGTTGGAAGAAACCACCAAAGAAACACTAGTAGACGCGCTAGTGCATTTGGTGAATAAAGACTACACTGATTTAGCCGAAGACTTTGTAAAATTGGGCTTTCTGACGCCAGACACAAATATTTGCCCAATCGTACCTGCATTAGAAGCGGTGTTGGGAAACGCCATCGGTAAAAACGTCGGCGATTTTAACTTCAAAACCATCACCGATGAATTTTCGGAACTGATGTATGAATATCCTTTCCGAGTTCCGGCGAAGTTTGCTTTGATTATTCGTTCCCTGGTGACTCAAGAAGGTATTGCCTTGAGCCTCAACCCGAATTTTAAAATTGTTGAGGTGGGTTATCCATACATAGCACGGCGATTGTTGACGGGAGAATCGCCAGGATTACGGCGACGACTATTGAACGTGCTATTTAAAGATGGTAAATTCCAGTGGCAGCGGTTAGAAAATTTAATTGAAATCGCTCGTACCGATGGCAACTTTGATGTTGTACCCACAGCCCAAATGGGATTTCAATATTTGATGTCCGAAGAAGGCAAATATCTCCGGCGACAGTTGGTTATTGCTCTCACCGAAGATGACCGCCTGCACACCGAAGAAGTCCAACGCCTGTGGAACCTGGTTAAAGACGACTTAAAACCGAATCGTATATTTAATGTAGCGATCGGAATTTTAACAGAATTATCCAGAGAAGGTGCAGCTGCGATTTTACCGAAAGCTACATTCCTTGGTTCTTTTGTTGGAAACCAGTCAGTTCAGAATTCAGGAGTCAGAATTCAGAATTCAGAGTGAACTCTATATTATCACTCGCGGATGTAGCTTACTTCATCAGAGAATAACTGAGTTTGAGTCCCCCATTAATTGATTCTAATTTCTGAATTCTTCATTTTATAACCAGGAGTTTCCATGTACTATTTCCCCTTGCAACCACCTTATTTTCTGTTACTTGTAGGCTTTCTCGCAGCCTTAACATCTGGTATTGCATTATCTGGAACTTTGAAAGTAATTGTGCAGAAATGGCCAAGCGATCGCACAGAAAATACTAAGCCAAGCTCCTCATTAAAACAATTATTTGTGCCATTTCTCGGCATAACTGGTGGTGTTTGTTTATTTATGTCTTCAGGCTTAGAAATATTTGGTTTTCCCTCCTTACTAGCTTTAGGAGTTGGTTTACCAATAAGTCTGCTAACTTGTTTATTAGTGTGGTTACAGTTAGGAAGTATGCTCACCTTTGTGCAAACCAAAGGAATGCAATCTCTAGATTTAGATACTGAGGGATGATTTAGAAGGCTTAACTACAAATTAATTTGTAAGTAGAAGGCAGAAGGAAGAAGGCAGATAGCGCATAAGCCGTGTCCGCGAGCGTCGGGCAGAAGGAAAAAGGCTAATTCTATCTAGTTTCTAGAGATTGGCATTTTACATTTAATGATGTTTACCTACTTATTACCATGTCAGTAATTAGCCATCATCCTGAAAAATTATGATATTTGCTGACACAAATGCCCAAGTGTCAACAATTCCGCCTTTATAAAATGGCGACAAGCTTACTCGTCCTGAATTTGAGCGACGCTATGAAGCAATGCCTACCTTTAAAAAGGCGGAATTGATTGAAGGAAGATTATCTACACCAGAGCATAAAAGTTTTGTGGAAAAAGTATCTATTTAGCAAATATTTTTCATAAACTATGACTCAAGAAGATAAAGATTTTTGTTTTTGTACCTTAGCCTTGGGCGAGAGATATCGCTCTCATGCTTTCCTATTAGCTGAAGATATTGAAAAATATTCACCTGGAACCAAGCTGATAATTTTAACGGATCAGCCACAGAAATTTAGTAAATATTCTCATGTTTTAGTTTTTCCCCACCAACAACAAAGCATTGGCTGTTACCACGATAAAAGATTTGTAATTGCCAAAGCATTATCGCTATTTCATACCTGCATTTTTGTTGATGTAGATCTGCGAATAGTAGATAAAGTAACACCAAATCTCAAATTTCTTCCTGGAATCACAGCAAGAAGTTGTGCCAGTATTATCAAACATAATAAAATTTACGTTGATTCAGTCAATGACTTGTACAAGCCAAAAAGAATTAGAGATTTGGAAATTGTTAACAAGTTAGCACAAAAATTGGATTTGAATTTAGAAGATAATAATACCCAGTTTGTGATGGAAGTTTTATTTGCAGTCACAAGACAAGATGGGCGGGAAATTGAATTTCTCAAGCACTGGGAAACCATTGCATATTATTGTGAGTTAAACGGTTTTACTTGTGCTGTAGGTTATGCAATAGGATTAGCTGCTGCTAAAGCAGGATTACCAGTTAGATGGGATGCTATGGAGGATATTGTTTATTTTAAAGATTGGGTAGAACGACAAAAAATTAAAAAAGGACAAGTAAATCCAGAAGCAAGTTTGATATATTTTCAACAGCATGAAGCAATTGAATACCCCAAGCGTTCGCTCGTCAAGAAGGTGGCACTTAGGCTAGATAGAACTATCGGCTATTACTATCGTTCATTGCGCCTAAGACTTGCAACTTTGAGCAATTTTGATTTTTATTACAGATAACAGTAGGGATGGTTGACTGTTGACTGGGAAATAGGGAGACACAGGGGTGTGGGGAGAATCACTATTAATTCAACAGTCAACAATCTCTTTTATTTAGTAATTTTATCTTTGAAGTTGCGGTAATTTAGCTTAAAATTGCTAATTCTTTGTTGAATAAACTTGCTAGTAGACTTTTGCAGAAGCGTTAACTGGCTTGGGCGCGTAAAGGTTTGAGGGCGTTTTTCCGGCGATTTTAAGTAGCGATAATGTAAGAAAACATCGCGGTAAGGGATATCAACATCTTCGCCTCCACAAAGCCGCGTAAAAGCTGAAGAAGATATGCTCATATAGTGTAAGTATGTCAACCGCCGACCTTGGTCGTATAGGGTATTATCTACCACATCAAATTGAGAACTCCAGTGATTACCAGTTGCCTGTTCGCACTCATAACAAGCAAAGTTATAATATGAAATGCCGCTTCTCAATACCATGTAGTTAAATAAAGATTGGTCAGGCGCTAAAAAAGCCATAACATCAGCTTCACCTGATTTTAATTTGTCTAATAAGTCGGCTCTAATAGCTGGGGAAAAAATATTTTTCTTAGTGGCAAACCAACCAGCACAAAATATTTTAGACTGCAAATTGTCTATGTTGAAAACTTGTTGAATCTGCTCTGGAGAGGCATCAAGAACAAATTTTAATTCAGATTTATACTGAAAATCGTTGACTACCCAATCATAGTTATCTAATTTTTCAAAAATGTAATCTACTGGACTCATTAACAAGGTATCTGCATCAAAATAAATAAATCTATCAAAGGGACCATCAATAGCGCAAAATTTGCGATGCATGGGTAGCTCATAAAGTTCTGGAAAGCCCCACTCTCGCCAAGTTTTTTGCGCTCTGGGGTAATTTTTCCATACTTGAGTAGCAAAATTATCCCAATAAGCTATGGCATCAGAGTCTTCAAATAAGCTGAGATTATCTCTAGATGCAATCTCAGCTTTTACCTTGTCTAGGCGATCGTTATATGGAAGTATACAAATAGGAATTTTTCTACCAGCATTGGCTTCTATACTATTAAGCAATGCAATTAGTTGGTCATAGACAACATCATTTGCCAGGATGTAAATACCATCAATCATTGGGATACTCCTAATATTATGTACGGGCAAAAGCAAAGGGAAATAAACGCCTAGTCAGTTTGGCGATAAAGGCAAATTTACCTTCATGAAGATAGCGATAATGTTGCCACAATTCCCAATAAGGGCTACCAGTTTTAATGCGTGTTCCGGCCCAATGCAGATATTTTAGTCGTTGTCCTCGGTCATAAAGCGCGTAGTCTTGCTGTTGGAAATTTCGCGAACCCGCCCAACTACCAGGCCCTCCTCCAGGAATTTTGACGAGATTACCGCGTTTTGCAATTAGCTTGAGAATTAAATAATTGAGAATTGGTTGGTCTGTAACTCCTTCAGAAAAATCAAAATATTCCCGATGCGCTGCACATTCCCGCAAAGTTTCATCCATTTGTTGTTCGGTAATTGTTCCTTTTTTGGAAGCCCAAAAACCGCTGTTGAAAACATCTTCAAGTTGGGTATCTGAAAAAATTTGCTGTTCTTTCACCAATGGCGAGAAAATATTTCGCAGCTTGTCATTAGCGTGATGATAATCACAACAGAAGAAATCTACTTCTGCAAGTTTGTCTAAATTGTCAGAAATTTTTTCAAAAACGACAATATCAGTATCAATATAAATAAACTCATCTAAAGGGCCAAACCAGGCCACTAGTTTACGCATTTTATTTGGTAAGGCGAGGAAATCTCGATCGAAAATTTCGCCGATACGTTGGGTAAATTTCTCAATAAATTCCAGATCTGGGAAAATTTGCACGTTGTGTAAGGTAGCAAGTTGTTCTGCTACCTTGTGATAATTTTCATTAAAAGGTATGAGATAAACTGTTACTTCTGGATCGTAGTAACGAATGCTATTGAGTAGGGCGATCGCATTATCGATTACCCGGTCATTAGCAACAATATAAATTCCCCTGCTCATAAATTATCCTTGCTTAATTAACTTAAGTTTCCGCAAAGCTCTTGTGAATAAATTTGGTGTGGGAGCGTCATCATAATTCTTGGGAGGAGTTGTAAATACTGGACGCTTTTCTGGTTCGCGTAAATAACGATAATGAAGAAATAAATCTCGATAAGGAAAGTCGATATTTTCTCCAGCGCATACCGCTTGGGTGAGATTAGGAGGAATACCAATATAATGAATGTAAGTTAGTCGATTGCCTTTGTCATATAAAATATGTTCTCGTTCTTCAAAATGTTTTGATGTTGCAGAACATCCTGTTTTGAGATTATCTGGTAGTTCGCGAGCAAAGTTATAACTAGAAAGCTTAGACCTCATTACCATGTAATTGAGCAGTGGCTGTTCGCCAGCACCTTCATATAAAATCTCTGCTTCACCGTTTTGTAAATTGGATAGCAGCCAATTCCTTTGCTCTGCATCAAATATTCCCCGTTTTGAAGCATAAAATCCAGAACAAAATATTTCTGAATCAATACGTGGTTGCTCAAAAACTTCTAGCAATTTTGGAGACTTAACATTGTAGATTTTACTAACGTCTTTGAATTGGAAATCATAGACGACAAAATCATGGGTATCTAGCTTTTCAAACACAGAATCGAGTGAATTCATCACCAAGGTGTCTGCATCTAGATAAATAAATTTATCGAAAGGCCCATCAAAAGCACAAAAACGACGATGAGCGCCATAAAGACGGAATTTACTGCGATTCAAGCGTTCTGGTGCTGCTGAGAGCATAAATCGATCCCAGCGATCGATTGATTCTTGGTTATCGTAAATAAATACATTAGGGCGATTAGCTATTTCCTCAGCAATTCGCTGTGTGCGATCGTCAAAAGGATAAATACAAACTGGAGTTTCTTTACCTAAAATTACATCAATACTGTTGAGTAAAGCTACCAGTTGATCGAAAACATAATCATTAGCTAGGGTACAAATACCATTCATAATTTATGAGTGTTTAACAACAAAGTCTGACAACCAATTAAGCAGATTTAGTTTGTGTAAGATGATTTGACGTGCTTCGGCGATCGCATCTTTAGCCTGATACCAAGCATCGGGTGTTGCTGTCACTTCTTTAATATAAGCAATGCCTTTTTCATCTAAACTGGGCAATTTTAAAAAACTACCCGGTGGCAATAATTTATCAGCAGCTGGCCCGCCATAATATATTGGCAAACACCAAGCAAGCAAACTATCCCAAAGTTTCTCACTTACATACCAATTATTATCAGCATAGTTTTCAATTGATAAATTGTAATAGTATGGCGCCATCCCATACCATTTATTACTTAATTCTCCCGATTTGTTTGCCCATTGTGGTAAATTTCGCCCATATAAATCAAACTTAATGCCACTCGATTGTAGGGATTGTAAAAAGTCTAAACGTTGGCGATGGTTGGCTGTGCGGTTAATTCCTGAAGTAATCCAACTACATGGAGCAACTTTTTGGGGAGGTGGCATTTCATTCAAATCTTGAAATGTATTTGAGTGATACCAAATAGCGGGCATATAATCGGGAGTAGGGGCAAAATCATCAGGCCCAGAAATATAACCACAATATTTCTGAGCTTCTTGATAATTATGTTTAGTTATTTCTAAAACTTCATCTAAAGGCGGTTCTCTGAGTAAATAAATAATCCGTTCCCTAGGAACGCCACGGAGTAGAGAATCAACATTAACGGCTGATTTCTGCTGGCGTTTGCGTAAGCTATCTAACCAAGATTGTTTCGGCGCTGGTTGGGGAAAATCAAATTGATACATTAGCAGAAAATCCGGTTTTGCTGCTATTGCTTGCATTTGCATATTGCCCCAAGTTCCAAATTGATGCGGGGTTTGTTGCCAAAGCCAATCGGCTCTAGTTTCTAACCCTCGATAACTGCTAATCATGCCTACTGTTTTCATGGTCATTTTAGTGTCATTTAGATATGTTTATAAATTAATTTTGCGTTAACCAAAATCTTTGTAGAGACGTAGCATTGCTACGTCTCTACATTTGGCGGTTGCATAAATTATGGATGGTTTTATAGATTTTTCTTGGCATGAAATTTTCATATTCAGTAACACCATTATTTTTACCTGCAATGCCTTTATAAGATAATTGGAGGACGTAGAGATTCATCAACGTAACTGAGAATTTTTGCGGCTCGGTTTTCCCAAGAGAATTGTTTTACAAATTCGATGCTATCTGGATAACCTTCTATTTTTCGGGGATGAGTTTCTAAGACTCGCTTCAAACTTTCGGCAAATTTGTTGGGGTTATCTGGTTCGCACCAAGCAGCTATGGCTTGGGTATTTTGAAATTCAGTTAATGATGGAATTTCTGTGGCGACGATGGGAGTTCCAGAGGCGAAATAGTCAAATAGTTTTAAGGGAGATGTGAAAGTTGCGGCTTTTCCCGAACAATGGGGATGAGCTAAAACATCCGCTGCTTGTAGCAAAGATGCTAATTCGTTGTGTAAGATATAGCCCAAAAATTTAATGTTGTGAACCTGTTTTTCTTTGACTAATTGCTGGTAGTGTTCGACTTCTGTAGGTTTACCACCGGCACAAACAAATTGCACATTTGGCATTTCTTGAGCTACATCTATTAGTACATCAATACCTTTAAATTGCTGTATGGCTCCTGCATAAACTACCAATTTTTGGCTTTCATCTCGCAATAGTTTTTGACGCCATTCTGCGGCTTTTTCTGGTTGTCTTTCCATAAATAAGCGATTAAAACCGTTGTGCAGCGTAATCAGTTTTTCTGGCGGCATACCGTTTTTAATCATGCTTTCACGGATAGTTTCTACAACTGTGACGGCAATTTGTAACAGCGGATTGTTAACTATTTCTGGGTCGAATGGTTTTTCTTCGTGATGGTGATGTTCGTAAATCGCCGGAACGCCATTTTTAATGGCAGCTTTGACAAAATTCCAGTTGCGGCTGTGGACGAGTTTGGTAGTTGGAAGTATATGAAACGGTAAATAATATTTACAGGCAATGGTGTTAGAATCTGTGAATTTGGTGTGGAAATGGTCAATTGGCCAAGGCATCGGTAAGGGGGCAACTTTTAATTTGTCATGGAGGTTGTAATATTGAATAAGTTCTGTTGGTGTTTTTTTCGGTCGAAAAGGACGCGCTAGATTCGCTAAGTTAATGGGATTTACTTTCTTGTCAGGGTATACCAAAACTGTGGAATAACCCAAGTTGGCGGCGGCATTAGCAGCATTTGTAGATTGCACTAAATGAGCCTCTGGCTGGGGCAATTCTTCACCAATGAAGTAAATATAATGTTTTTTATTATTAGAGTTTTTCATAATTTTAACCGTTAATACTATCCTCAAATTTTTCCAAGTTATTAATTAGATATATGGCAGAATCATAACTTTCAGAAAGGAATTGAATTTGTTCTTCAAGGCTGTAAATTAAATTATTAGATAGAGAGCGGAGAGAGCTAAGAATGAGATTCAGGGAAGTGCGAAATTCGGCTGATATTTGATTAAAATTTTGATAATGGCTACTGATGACGTTCTGATTTTCGTCGGAAATTGAAAGCATTTGCCCCCTAATTTGCGAGTTAATCACGTCATCAAAAACATCAATGGTGTTGAGAATTCTCCAAGCTGATTTGTAAGAGTCTTCAATTAATTCTTGTCGTTCTTGGGCATCATCTACCAAGTCATCCAGTAATAAACGCAAAAATCCAATCATTGAGTTCAATTGCGTGCGAATTTCGTGAGAGATGCGGAGTAAGCTTTGATTTTGTTTGGTAACAGTTTCAGGATGTTCCGCAAATTGCATTGAGTAGAGGCGTGAGTAATAACCACCTTTTTGTAAAAGTTGTTCGTGGGTTCCCACTTCTACTACTTGTCCTCGATCTAATACGGCAATTTTATCGGCTTTTTGGACTGTGGAAAGGCGGTGAGCAATTACTAATGTGGTACGATCGCGGCTGAGTTCATCGAGTGCAGTTTGCACTAAACGTTCGGAAACAGTATCTAAAGCACTGGTGGCTTCATCTAAAATCAAAATTTCGGGATTTTGCACTAATGCGCGGGCGATCGCTAATCTTTGTCTTTGTCCCCCAGATAACATCACGCCGCGATCGCCAATTAAGGTGTCAAATCCCTGAGGCAATTTGCTAATAAATTCATAAGCATTCGCCCGCTTGGTCGCTGTCAGAATTTCATCGTCTGTCGCTTCAGGGCATCCGTATGCGATGTTATTCTTTACCGAATCATTAAAAAGAAAGGTATCTTGACTGACAATTCCCATCCGCTTACGCAGGGATACTATATTAAATTGTCGTAAATCGATGCCGTCAATGGTAATAGCACCAGCGATGGGGTCGTAAAATCTCGGCAAAAGATCTGCGATCGTCGATTTTCCAGCACCAGAACCGCCTACTAATGCTAAAGTCGTGCCACGCGGTAAATATAAATTGACATCTTTGAGAACTAACTTTTCATGACCGGGGTAAGCAAAGCACAAAGAATTAAAAGATACTCCCTCTTGTAATTTTGTGTAGGGAATCTTACCGTTGCCCATGAATGGCTTATCATCCAAAGTTAAAAACTCATTTGCCACATCCACACTAGCGGCGGTACTAGCAAAGTTACTGCGAATAGTATTAAGTTGAGAAAGTAATGGTAAAACTCGCAGCAATACTAATAAATATGTCAAAAGTACGGTGGAAAGGGAAGAAACTTCATTAGCAAAAAAGGCTTTACTCAAAATTACAATCATCAGCAAAGCCGTAATCCCCATCACTTCACCTATGGGTGTGATTGCTTCTGAATTAACCTGAGATTGGAAGTCTGCTTTTTCGCGATCGCGGATTAATTTTTGAATCCGTTGAAATTCTTTTTCTTCATTTCCTGTGGCTTTAACTAACCGAATTCCGTTCAATGTCTCCAGCACAGAAATTGAATATGCTTTCGACATTTCACTGAGCATCTTCCCAAAAAATTTAGAACGGGAAATAGTATACTGGTTTACTAATGTCACTAATGACAGCAACAGCGTAGCCGCGATTGTCAATTGCCAAGAAATTGACAGCAATAAACCAACAAAAACTAAAATTGTAATTCCCAGAATCACTATTTTGACTGTACTACCTACAGCGCTGGCAGCACGTCCAATTTCTCCACCCAAGCGGTTGATTAAATCGCCAACTTTGGTTTTGGCATAATAATCTATATCAATTTCTAGTAATAGCTTTAATCCTGCTTCTCGCATATCAGCTGTTAGCTTGCGAGTGAGGGAACTCGACGCCAACGCGCTAGCATAAGTAGCTAAATTTTTTAAAATAATTGTCAATATAATTGCCCCAGCCATTATCCCTATCCGATAACTTTCTGGAGCATTATCAAACGGAGATATCATCTTTTTCAGGATGGGAGGTGCACTAGTTAAATCTACTTCTTGCCCGACAATTTTTAAAACCACCGGCACAATTAAAGCTGTGCTAATACCATTAAATAAAGCTCCAGAAAATCCTAACAATATTGTCAGCAGAATCAAACCTGGATACGGTTTTGCGAATCTTAGTAGTAGTTTTCTGGTAGACATGGGGTATTTTGATTAATATGATTCACAACTTGGCAATTACTGATTTGAGTGTAGAAGCCATAGCCTCTATGCTATAGTGTTCCACACATCTTTGTCTTGCTTTAATAGCTTGCTGGTTTGCTGATTCTAAATTGTGAAAAATAAATTGAATTTTTTCAGCAAGTTGTTCGGGACAAGCAGGCTCAACTAAATAACCAGTATCAGCTACAATTTCGGGAATATCTCCAACACGCGTTGATAATATAGGTTTAGCCATTGCCATTCCATCTGTCAACTTTAGAGGAAATTGTGCGCGAGTTTCTGGAGTATCTCGCTGGGGAACAACTACAATATGAGCAGCTGCTACTAAATCAGGCATAACATCAGCCGGATACTTTGGTAGTTTAATAATCCAACGTCCCCATTGTTGTTGAAGTTGGCGATCGTAATCATCATAGGGACTACCACCCACAATCACCAATCTCAAGTCTGGCTGATTAATTTTATCTAACGCTATGAGAACATCTTCTAACCCTTTATAAGGTCTTGGCGCACCAGGAAACATTAAAATTCGATATTCAGATAAACCATAACGGCTTCTACTTGATTCAGCATCATATTCAGCCGGATCGAATAAAGAAGTATCTTTGCCATTGGGAACAAATGCACCGCCAAACCGCTGCTGCAAAAATTTAGTATGCACCGTCACAGCATCGGCTTGATTTATCAAACCTTCCATCCATTTTACGTACAAAGGATGATGAGGGTTTCTCAGTGGGCTGTCTGGTTTTAACAAGTCTCTCACTAATTGTTTTGGTGCAGGATGATAACGCCAATCATCGCCACCGTGCCAACTCATTTCCCAATCATCTATATCTAGAATTAAGGGTTTTTTGTTGAATATTTTCTTGAGTATGGCAACTCCAAAACTCGCTACTTGGGGTTTGATAGCATAAATTATATCTCCACTAATTTTGGGCAAAAAATCGTGGACTTGTCCAAAAAAATCTGGAAAATTTTTACCTGGGAAATAGTAAACTTTTAACTCTGGCGGCAAATTTCGATATAAGTTATTTCCAAATAAAAACCCCATAATTTCAACTTCATATCCTAATTTTATTAGGGCTGTTGCTATCAAGTATGCACGTAAAATAGCTGCACTTGATAAATCTGAAACCAACAGGGAGATTTTTGAAAATTTTTTCACTATTTTTCTAATAATTTTTATAAAGAAGAATTCAGAACTCAGGAGTCAGAATTCTGTATTGTGACTCCTTTTTATTTAGTGCGCCAAGGATTTGTAACTTGATTCGGTAAAAATACTTTAGCGAATCTATCAAAAATTCTTGTGTATAAGGAACGGGTAATATTTTTGGCATACTGGGGTCGATAAGGATAGGTACAATGAAGGACTTTAATTTCATCCTCAACATTATAAGCATCCTGCCATTTACTGAGATAATTATAGGTAGGTGGTAGTATTTTCATGTGAGGGCGGACAGATGCGATCGCCGAAGCAAAAGCCCCTTGATCTTTTAAAAGCAATTTATCTTGATTATTTTTGACAATCTCAAAATAATATTGAAATTTATCGAAAAATACCTTGTTGATTTCTGTTTTCCGAAAAGCTATAAAACCGCCATTATATTGCACGCTATCTTCTTGCAGAGGTAAGCCTACAGATTGCAGAATTGGCAAGACATGTGGCAAAAGTTCTTCTTGTTTACCACGCAATAGATTTGTTGCTTTAACGATAGAAGGTTGCACATCTTCAGTTAATAAAAAATCATATTCATCCATATACTCAAATACATCGTTGATATCGGAAAGCAAACAAATATCTGAGTCTAAATAAATAGTTTTATCAAATTCTGAGGCAGCATAGAGAGCTAGTTTTGCTTGCCGCGATGCTAAAACAGTATTTTCATTCGTAGGAATGGGCTTTAAAATTACATTTTTGAAAGCCTTAAGTAAGGGATAAAGAATTGATGGAACTCGATCGATTAAAATAATTATTGGTTCTTGATGAAATTTTCTAACCGCAGCTAAAAAATGAATACAATCCTGAAAAGGATAAAGCCCAGTTAAAATTGTAATAAATCCTCTAGTTTTTGTTGGCATAATTTCAATAAATAATGATTATTACTTGTTATTCACTTTCGAGATAGTATATCAGGAACAATTAATTTATTTTTGGTTATAACTAAATACAATAAAATACAAATTAGTAAAATATAAACTTGAAAATTTATTAATTTTAAGAGCCAAAAATAATCAATTAAATCTAGCTTTTGATTTATAGATTTTCCCAGAGAAATTTTACTGATTAATTCATCCGAAGTTGATTTAATTTAAGTATAATTACCGTAAAAGCACGGTTGTATATTATCATAGTTAAAATTGCACTAAAGGAATCGCGAATCAAGTATAAATACTTGATCTACCTTATGAAGGTAGCATTATTACTTACTTAAATGTAGGATTGCTACTCAGTAAAAAACATTTATGTTGTAAGGGAGACAGAGGTAATGCAGGTAATCCGTCTGGAAGCACTCTCAGACAACTATATATTTTTGTTACACGACTCCAAACAAAACATTGCTGCTGTTGTCGATCCAGCGGAGGCTCAACCAGTATTAAAGAAACTAGCAGAGTTGAAAGCTGAGTTGGTAGCAATTTTCAATACCCACCACCATAACGACCACGTAGGTGGTAATAAGCGGTTAATGGAACAATTCCCGCAATTGATAGTTTATGGGGGAGCCGAAGATCGCGGTAGAATTCCCGGACAGCAGGTGTTTTTGCAAGAAGGCGATCGCGTGGAGTTTGCAGGTCGCACAGCTGAAGTAATCTTCGTTCCCGGACATACCCGCGCTCACATAGCTTACTACTTTCCCCCCGAAAAACCTGGTGAAACGGGCGAATTATTTTGTGGCGATACCTTATTTTCTGGAGGTTGCGGTCGCTTGTTTGAAGGAACGCCAACACAAATGGTAAATTCTTTAAGCAAAATTCGCTCGCTACCCGATGATACACGCGTCTGGTGCGCCCACGAATACACCCTAAAAAATCTGAAATTTGCCTTGAGTTTGGATGGCGACAACACAGACTTACAAAAATACTTCGATAAAGTCCAGGTTCATCGGAATCGAGGAGAAGCCACCATACCCTCACTGCTGGGAGTCGAGAAGCGCACCAATCCCTTTTTACGTTGGGATAACCCATCATTACAATCAGCTATTAACAGCAACGATGCAGTCCAAACCTTTGCACGTATCCGGGAAATGAAAGATAACTTTTAATTATTGGGGATTGGGGACTGGGTATCGGGTATTAGTTACTCAGACAATATTCCTAAATATTTATTTTCCTAGTCCCAAGTCGCCAGTCCCTTGAAGTTTCTAGCGCGAATAGTTGCGATCGCCCCCTGCGTTTCGCTAGGATCTGTAAGCTTTAGGGTATTGGCAAAGCCGCTCTTAATACAGCACGGCGAAAGCCAAATTAATCATATCTTACAGGAAAAACGAAAAACGATGGCGAAACGCGTGCAGTTAGTTTTAAATCAGGATATCAGTAAGCTGGGAAAATCTGGCGACTTAGTGGAAGTAGCTCCTGGCTACGCTCGTAATTATCTGATTCCTCAGAAATTGGCTATCCATGCCACTCCTGGTATTCTCAAGCAAGTAGAACGCCGTCGCGAACAAGAACGTCAACGGCAATTGGAACTCAAGCAACAAGCTGATGAACAAAAAGCAGCTATAGAAAAAGTTACCAACTTAACAATTGCCAAGCAAGTTGGTGAAAACGAAGCTATTTTCGGTACAGTTACCGCCCAAGATGTTGCAGATGCAATTAAAGCAGCCACCGGTCAAGAAGTAGATCGTCGCGGTATTACCATTCCCGATATTAACCACCTTGGTACTTATCAAGCTGAAATCAAGCTGTTTTCAGAAGTAACAGCGCAAATTGATATTCAAGTTGTGGCTAGTTAAGTTACGTAGCGGGATGAGGGAGATGGGGAGAATAACTCCCAACACCTAAATCTTGTACAGACGCGATTAATCGCGTCTCTACTCCTAAATCCCAACTAGCAAAATTTCAACACTAAAATCGTTTTATGGCTGAAGAACTGAGTTTTCAAGGGATAGGTAGCGATCGCTTACCACCCCAAAATATTGAGGCGGAAGAAGCGATTTTGGGGGGTATTTTGCTAGATCCGGAGGCGATTAGTCGAGTGAGCGATCGGCTCGTTTCCGAAGCATTTTATATTAGCGCTCACAAAGATATTTATCAAGCAGCAGTTAGGCTCCACGCACAAGGCAAACCCACAGACTTACTATCAGTTACAAGTTGGCTAACTGACCACGATCTACTAACTCGCATTGGTGGCAGAAATAAATTAGCAACTTTGGTAGACCGCACAGTTTCAGCTGTGAACATTGACGCCTTAGCTCTTTTAGTAATGGAGAAATACCTGCGGCGACAATTAATTAAAGCTGGCAATGAAATTGTGCATCTCGGTTACGAAACAGAAACTGAATTACCAATAGTTTTAGACCAAGCAGAACAGAAAGTTTTCAGCGTTACTCAAGAACGTCCGCAATCAGGTTTAGTTCATATTGCTGATACTCTAATTAATAATTTCCAGGATATTGAAGATAGAAATCAAGGCATCGCCTTACCTGGAATTCCCTGCGGATTTTACGATTTAGATGCCCTGACCAGTGGCTTTCAGCGTTCTGATTTGATTATTGTCGCTGCCAGGCCTGCAATGGGAAAAACGGCCTTTTGCTTAAACCTTGCTCACAATATCGCCGCTTCTTATAAATTACCAGTTGCTGTTTTTAGTTTAGAAATGTCTAAAGAACAGCTGACACAACGTTTATTAGCTAGCGAGGCACAAATTGAAAGTGGTTATTTGCGGAGCGGACGCCTTAGCCAAACACAATGGGAACCTTTAAGCCGTGCTATTGGTGTCCTTTCCGAGGTACCAATTTATATTGACGATACGCCAAATATTACAGTTACACAAATTCGTAGTCAAGCAAGGCGACTGCAAGCAGAACAGGGAACTGAATTAGGATTAGTTGTAATAGATTACTTACAATTAATGGAAGGAGCAGGCGATAATCGCGTACAAGAATTATCAAAAATTACGCGTCAACTCAAAGGTTTAGCGCGTGAATTAGCTGTACCAGTTATTGCTTTATCTCAGTTAAGTCGAGGGGTAGAATCTCGTACTAATAAACGCCCAATGTTGTCAGATTTACGTGAAAGTGGAAGTATTGAACAAGACTCAGATTTAGTAATAATGTTATACCGCGATGAATATTACTCTCCAGATACTCCCGATCGCGGCATTGCAGAAGTGATAATAGCTAAACACCGCAACGGCCCTACAGGTACTGTAAAACTTTTATTTAATCCACAATTTACCAAGTTTCAAAATCTTAAAATTTGAATTGGGGGACTGGGGATTGGAGACTGGGGACTGGGAAATAAATATTGACGCACACGGGTAGGGGCACAACATGTTGTGCCCCTACGATTATCTGTACCTTAGCAAGTTGCAATCTGCTGTAGTACTCAATGCCTACTTAACTCCTAGCAATTCCACATCAAAAAGCAGCGTAGCGTTGGGTGGAATTACGCCACCTGCACCGCGAGAACCATAACCTAACTCTGGCGGGATAATTAAGTTACGACGCCCGCCTACTTTCATTGTGCTAAGTCCTTCGTCCCAACCTTTGATTACTTGTCCGACGCCGATTTTAAATTTGAAAGGTTGACCGCGATCGCGCGAACTATCAAACTTAGTACCATCTTCTAAAGTGCCGGTATAGTGAACCTCTACCGTTTGTCCGCGTTCAGGAGTCGCCCCAGTTCCCTCTTTTAACTCGACGTACTTCAATCCAGAGGGGGTAGTGACGGCATTAGCATCAGACATAGTATCACTCGCAATTAAGATATTGTTTTCAGTTAAAATTGTGGGCGCTGGCGGCGTTGAGGTTAACTGGTCAGCAATGGCAGTATTCTGTTTACTGCCTACTTGCCCCACAACCAAAAGCACAACAAACACAGCTATGAACGCCACACTCAGGAAAATTGCTTTCAAAATCAGTTCTCCCTACTTAGGTAGCCTGGTCAAAACATTACCAACAGAACACATTTAGTTTAAATCAGAAAGGGCAACCTAGCGCCAAAGCTTATTTTCTAAATCGCGCACTTGACGCTCTAAACGGTCAATTCTACCCCGAAGTTCGTCCACTTCCGACTGCCGAGCCACCCCCAAATCCTGCATCATATTTCGCATTTGCCGTTGCATCTGGGCGTCCCAATTTCCTTGCTCCGACTTTAACTGCTGGGCAATATCATCTATAACTGCCTTGGCTTGTTCGGGATTGAGCTTACCATCTTTGACCAATTCATCGCTAACTTCCCGCAGTTTTTCTGCAACTAAAGACGTTGTACCAAGACCCACCATCATTAGTTGTTGCAACCAGTTGTTGCTGTCCATACTCCGTATCCTCTTCAATTTATTTCAAACAGCCGACCCTAGCTCCTGAGTGTACGCGATCGAGCTATGCTAAAAGCGTAGTTACTCTAGCCTACAACTCTATTCTGGCAAATTTGCGAACACAGGCATCAAAGGACGTGGTTATAGAACTCCTCAAGTTTAAAGTTGCCCCTGATTTACAGGAGACTTCTTGCAGAAGTCGGGAAAAGGGGAAGGGGAAAGGGGGAAAGGTTTGGTATTTTCCCTTTCCCCTTTAACCTTTTCCCTTTTCCCACCTCTTGCAAAAGTGCTTTTTGCAAGAGGTCTAGGAAAATTTTATCCAGAAAGATGCAGAAATTTGGACAACAGCACTAGCTGAGTATCCTGGATTTCTGGGTAAAGAGGTTTGGCTCAACCCCAACAACCCCTCAGAAGTTACCTTTATCATTCGTTGGGAAAGTTTTGAACACTTGGATGCTATACCCGAACAAGAATTAGAAGCTATTGAAGCAAAGTTCGTTCAAGCATTGGGAAAATTTTATCCAATTGTGGAGTCTGCAAACTATCAAGTTTTAAAAGTATTGGGCGACTAGAAGTCCCTACTACACAAAGCTTAGTCCACAACAAATATTCAGCTAGATGCTGGTTGTAATATATTCTTTAACAACCTGTAGTCATTCGCACTAATTATAGCTAGGATAAAAACTGTGTAAATTTTTTATCTTCGAGCTACAGTATTGCTGATTATACAGGTAAAACTACTGGCATGGAAACTAACGAGTTAAAGTTTGTCTTAAAGTTATTGGGATTTAATGATTATCGAGCAGGGCTTAATGCCTTTGATAGTTTTAAAACCGAGAAAAATAAAATTTGTAAAGCATTAGGCGATCGCGAGCTGGTAGACTATACCCGCGAGATTACCACAGTTAAAATTTTACCACCTGGTCAAGCGGTACTTAAAAATCCCGGCGAAGTGCCCATTGCAGATAAAGAACTCAAGGTACTAGAGAAAATCGCTAAAGCTTCGGGTAAAATCGCTCCCAGCAAAATCACTTCACCAAAAGCTGCGGAACGAGATGCGATATTAGAGGTATTGAGCGATCGTGGTTTGATTGAAGTTGAAAGAGGAATTAAAAAAATTAAAGCTGAGGTTTGGCTAACTCAAAGAGCAATTGAATATTTACGGGATGACTATAACCCTAATAAAGGTGTTCAACCTGCCATCAGCTTGGAATTGCTGGGTAATTATCTACGCTTTTTACGAAAAACTCTGCGCGTGAAGTCTGAACCAGTTTCTCCTCCACCACCTCCCATCAATCCCGCCGATACACAAATCAGCGATGAAGAAATTTTGCAACTTATTGAGAAATTAGATCGAGAATTGGGTACTAACAATTATTTACCCATTTTTCATCTGCGGGAAAAATTACAACCACCATTATCACGGGATGAATTAGATAAAGCTTTATATCGTTTGCAAAAGAATGACCAGATCGAGTTGAGTTCTTTGCAAGAAGCTAACGCTTATACTCTAGAACAAGTTGACGCTGGAATTCATCAAAATATAGGTGGTTCGTTGTTCTTTATCTCTGTGAATTAGCAATATACTAGGTAATTTTCACTTCTTAATTAACTTCGCTTCCTCATTTAATTAGAAACATGACAAGTATTGACGACATCATCAAACGTGAGGTTAATCCTTTTGACCTGATAACTATAAGACCCAGTAATTTTTGGGACGAAAAGCAAGATTCAGCACTTACGGTTGATTCAATTCATCAAGAGGCAATAACTGAAATCGAAGGTATATTAGACCTAGTAGCTGGCGATCATCGTAGCCGTTCTATATTGCTTGTAGGAGATGCTGGCTCTGGTAAAAGTCATTTATTGGGTAGGCTTAAGAATACCCTAAATCCCAAAGCCTTTTTTGCATATATTCTCTGTGACTGGTTTGATAGCAGGAATATTTGGCGTCATATTTTACGGAATACAATTGACAGTTTAATTCAAGTTCCAGAAGAGGAACAAGAATCCCAGTTAATGATATGGTTAAAAAGTCTATCAGCCTTTACAAAACGTAATCTAAAAGAGCGAATATTTAACGATGGTATTTGGAATTTACTGCAAAGCGATAGAGAAAAATTTATCAAACATCTCAAGGAGACGTACAAACAAGGACGTATATATAATCCTGATGTTTTTTTTGGAATATTGCACGATCTCACAAATCCAGAATTATATCCTTTAGCTTGTGAGTGGTTAAAAGGAGATGAATTAAGTGAAGAATCTATGCAAATTTTAAAAGTTAAAAATTGTATAGATACAGAAGATAGTGCAAAAAATATTTTAGCAAATTTTGGTAGGATTTCCACAGCAACTCAGCCAATAGTTTTATGCTTTGATAACTTGGACACAATGCCAAAATTACCAGATGGATTACTAGAGCTACAACCTTTTTTAGATGTAAATACAACTATTCATGGAGAAAATTTAAAGAATTTTTTAGTAATTATTAGTATAATTACTCAGACTTTGAACATGAATAAAAAACAAATTCAACAAGCCGATCAAGCCAGAATTGATAAATTAGTTAAATTAAAAGATATTACTCTACAACAAGCAGAGGTACTTTGGGCTTATCTTCTCAAATCATTACATCAAAAAGCCGAGCCTCAGCCTAAATTAAAAATTTTTCCTCTAACTCAGCAATTATTACAAGAAAATTTTCCAGGTGGTAAAACTAAACCGAGAACTGTATTATCTCTAGGAAAGCAAGAATATCAAAAATATAAGTTCTCACTTCTCAAGAATAACAAAATAGTAATTCTCCCACCAGAACCAGGACAAGAACTACCTGTAAATCCTGGAACTACAAAGATTAAAATAGGAGGAGGTTATATTGAAGCCCCCAAAATTAATGAAAAAGAAAGAGAACAAGCTGAGCTTCAATTAATCTGGCAGCAAGAATATAAAAAAGTTCAGGCTAAGATAGATAAAATATCTCTTTTAGCAGCATCTGATCTCATACGAATGGTGCAAGAAACTTTAGAGGGATTACAAGTACAGGCAATTAAACCTAAACTTATCAATGGTAAATTTACCAGCTATTCATTAAGTTATCAATCACCTTCTAAGCGAGAAAATGTAGGAATAGTCTGGACAGAAGATGCTAATATGAATAGTTTTTATAACGTGATGAACGCTTGCCAAAGAGCTATTCAACAAAATCTTTGTCAAACGCTTTATCTAATTAGAATTGGAAGTGTAGGAAATGCGAAACTTGCTGGATATAAAATATATAGTCAGATTTTCACTGGCACCAAGCATATTCACATCAAACCAAATCTTGCTTCAGTTCACCACTTAGCGACATACCATAGCTTAGTTAATTCTGCACAGGCTCAAGAATTAGTTGTTGCTGATAAAACTATTAACTTACCTGCATTACAATCTTTAATTCGGGAGTCTAAAATTTTGGAACAATGTACTTTATTGCAAGACTTAGGAATTGTTACTAAGCAAAAACCCGATCCAGTTAAGAAAACTAAAGATTTACGACCAGTCAAAGATTTCTTATTGAATTTAGTAAAAACCCAAGGTTATATGGGAGTACCTACTTTAATTTCACAAGGAATTAGTCAATTTTCTTACGTGGAAGAAATTGAAACTCAACATTTAATTGATTTATTATGCCAGGAGAAGAAAGTTAAAGTTATTAACCCTAAATCTAAGTTAGAAGACCAGTTAATCTGTTTAGTTACCAACTAAATAAATATTAATCAAACTTTAGTCAATGCACTACCTAACAAAAGCTGCTGAAATCCAGACACAAATTGTAAAATTCGCCTTGGCTAAAGTACTATGGCTAGATACAGAAGTAGCTAATTGGAATACTCCATATCCTAAACTATCATTAATTCAGATATTAGCAGAAACCACAGATTATACAGGAAAGTTTGCTTATATTTTCGATGTATTGAATAAACCCGATTTGATTGCATTATTTATTCAGCAAATCATGGTTAATTCTCAAATTGAGAAAGTATTTCACAATGCAAGTTTTGATTTAAAGTACTTGGGCGATCAATCTGCACAAAATATTACCTGTACTCTGAAGCTAGCAAGAAAGATTACCCTTAAAAGGTTACAAACATCGAATTTAAAGCTGAAAACTTTAGCGACAGAACTTTGTCAATTTTCTCATGTAGACACAGAAGAAGGTAGAAGTGACTGGGGAAAGCGTCCTCTGAGTGACAAGCAGCTACATTATGCGGCTATGGATACAGTCTATTTGGCTGCTGTTCATCGCCGTTTATTAGAAATTGATAGCCCTAATTTTGTAACTAATATTTTTAATATTATGCCTGATGATTCAAAAAATACATCTTTAACAGCTACTAAAGTCAGAGTCGCTTTTGAATGTCCTCGGTTATTTTATTTACATCAAAAATTTGGCGGAAATACTTTATTTATCCCACCAGATAATCAGATTGGTATTGGTAATACTTTTCATCAATTAGCTGATAGTTTTATTAAGTTAGCTATTAGCGAATCAAGATTTCAAGAAATAGTCAAAAATAATATATCTCAACTAAATAGTGATGAAATTGCCTCGCGTCTGCAACAGCTTTTTTATGAAATTAAATTTTCTACTTATCTAGAAAAAGCTGTTGAACGAGATGCAAGTGTAGCGCAACCACTCTACAAAGTTTGGCAAGGATTACAAGGATTAATCCGACGCTTTGCAGAATTACTTGTCATCAATCGACGTTATTGTAGTGCAGAAGCAGTTATTCGCAACACTTTTGTTTCTCAAGAACGTAAGCTTGAGCATTATTTTCAACTACCCGATCGCACGCAACAAAGGGTAGGAGGAGAATTTGATTGTTTGGTCTATAATTTTGAAATTAAGCGGTTATGCGTACTTGAATTTAAAACTTATCAGCCAGCAGATCCGTCAGCGCAATTAGCTCAAGTTGCTCTTTATAGTTATATGCTTTGGCATCAGAAAAAGGTAGCAGTTGATTCGGCAGTTTATTGTGTTTTGCCAGAGTTTAAAGAGTATCAATATTCTTGGGAACAGCTAGAAAATAACGTGCATCAGTTGATTCCCTATAAATTACATCAGATGCAGCAATGGTTAAGTTGGGAACCGCCTCATCCTAATTCCCCACCGCCAACAACTCAGCCTTATCTATGCAAAATTTGTCCGCAACAGCAAAAGTGTCAGACTTTTTTTCCTCCGACTGTTGTGGTTTCAGCATCTAATTTATCATTTGAAGATGATAAGAATGGCGGGCAAGACTTCGGCGCGATCGCTCAGTCGAACGCTGCTCATCTCACAAGAACAAATTCTGTTAATGCTGATGCGATTGGTGAAGAGTTGGTTACTACTTTGCAATCATTTAGTATTAGTGTGGACTATCACGGTGCTGCTGTTGGGCCGGCTTTTATTCGAGTGAAACTTAAGCCTCATTTAGGTGTGAAAGTTAATGCACTTTTGAAATTGTCAGCGGATTTACAAGTGCAGATGGGGTTAGAAAATCCGCCCTTAATTGCGCCGCAAGCTGGTTATGTTAGCGTTGATTTACCTCGTCCAGATCGGCAAATTGCGAGTTTTGAAGAGTATATTCAGCCGCAATTTTTACCTCCAACAGTAGCTATAAAAATTGCGATCGGGTTGAATATTGAAGGAGAATTGGTAGAGGCTGATTTATCTAATGCGAATACTTGCCATTTTTTAGTTGGTGGTACAACTGGTAGTGGTAAGAGTGAGTTTTTACGATCGCTCCTTCTCAGTCTCCTAAATCGTCACTCCCCAGAATATCTCAAAATTGCCCTAGTTGATCCCAAGCGAGTCACATTTCCAGAGTTTGAGAAAATGCCTTGGTTGTATTCGCCAGTTGTTAAAGATGGCGATCGCGCGATCGAACTGATGGATGGATTAGTCGCAGAGATGGAATCGCGTTACCATCACTTTGAAAAAGCTGGGTGTGCCGATTTAAGTACTTACAACCAACGCGCTACAAAGATTTTACCTCGTATTGTCTGCATTTTTGATGAATATGCCGACTTTATGGCAGAAAAAGAAATCCGTACATCACTAGAACAAAGTATAAAACGACTCGGAGCAATGGCACGAGCCGCTGGAATTCATCTAATTATTGCCACTCAACGCCCAGAAGCGAAAGTTGTTACACCAATAATTCGCTCAAACTTACCAGGACGAGTTGCTTTGCGTACCGCCAGTGAAGCAGACTCAGCTATTGTCTTGGGAGGAAAACAAACAGCAGCAGCTTATCTGCTGGGTAAAGGCGATTTACTCTACCAAATAGGCGCTCAAATGCATCGCTTACAAAGCTTATTCGTTAAAAATATTCAGTTGCCATCAGCATAAAACAAATTTCAAAAGTTACAGCAGATTGCAACTTGGTGAGGTACAGATCATCGTAGGGGCTTTACAGATGTCATTAGTAGACCTCTTGCAAAAGTGCTTTTTGCACTCTTGGGGAAAAGGGTAAAGGCTAAAGGGGAAAGGGACAATACAGAACCTTTTCCCCTTCTCCTTTCCCCTTTTCCCGACTTATGCAAGAAGTCTAGTGTCAACTTAGCGTGAAACCTTTATCATGACGTAGTTTTGAATTCACTCATTTACCATCAAGATCCGCGTTACCCCACCCCGATTTTATCTAAAGCCAAAATCGCCCCTCCCCTTGCTAAGGGGAGGGGTTGGGGGTGGGGTAAAACGATTGTGGGGCAATTTGAGCTTAAGTTGACACCAATGTACAGATGTGCGCCCCTACCCATGTAACCATGTACTTCATTTACCTGAAAAACGCTGTATATTGAATACTCGAACCCTGTTTTTAAGGGATACAGAGGGGAAGTTGCGGTAATTCTTCCCCTATTGCTTGTGATTGGAACTTTGTAAAAAATTAGTACCAAATCAAGCTAAAATTCAGTACAAGGTAATGCACTATTTTCTGTAAAAATTGTCATTGGTCATTTGCAAAGAACAAAAGACAAGCTACAAATATTAACTTTTCAATTATGGAATTATTTCGCGTTAAACCTCCGCAATTCTCACGCCGCAAATTTTTACAAATATCTGGAGTTTCGGGCGCAAGTTTTCTTTTTGGTGGCTGTGGAACGCCAATATTTGAAGATGTTGTGGGTAAACTTTCCGAACCACTCAATCAAAAGGTAGAAAAGTTAATATTTCAACCACAAAAGCTTGTACCAGAATTTTCTTTGAATGAAATCGAACCAGAAGCATTAATAGTTAATAGCTTCAGATACAATCCCATTATTGATTTAGAAAAGTATCGTTTAATTGTTGATGGTGAGGTTAACAATCCTCTCAGCCTCAGCATGACAGAAATTCAAAATTTGCCGCTGACTTCAATGATTATTCGCCATGTTTGTGTGGAAGGTTGGGCTGCGATCGTTCAATGGGGTGGTGTACGTTTGCAAGAAATTATTGCCCTTGCTCAACCTAAATCGAATATTCAATATGCTTACTTTAAATCAGCTGATGGCTACTATGAAAGTTGGGATATCGCTTCAGTCTTACATCCCCAAACTTTGTTAGCTTATCAAAAAAATGGTGAGACTTTGCCTATAGAAAATGGTGCGCCTTTGCGTTTAGCTTCACCAATCAAACTGGGTTACAAGCAAAGTAAATGGGTGACTCAAATTACACTCACTAGTTATTTATCGCCTTTTAAAGGCTATTGGGAGGATCAGGGTTACGAATGGTTTGCAGGAATTTAGATAGTTGTGAATAGGAGTAGGAACTGGGGAGTTCTGTTGATTCTCCGTATCTCTATTAGTTTATGCATAAAAAATATTATTCCTAAAATTTCAGTATTAATCCTTTTTAGCCCTCAAAAAGTATGAATTTTTTTGATAAATTGAATCAAAATATTTTGCAAAATCAAAGCTTACTATTTGTAGGACTCGATCCTAATCCAGAAATGATGCCTACTCATTATGAATCTGAAGATATCATTGCTGGTTTGTGGGAGTGGTTACAATTCATTATTTCTGAAACCTCTGATTTTGTTTGTGCTTATAAACCAACACTCGGCTTTTATGAAGCGCTAGGTATTCCAGGTTTAGAACTACTGCACAAAACTTTAGCAGCTATTCCATCTCACATACCAATTATTTTAGATGCTAAACACAGCGATTTAAATACGAGTAACATTTTTGCTCGTACTGTGTTTACAGAATGGCAGGCAGATGCAATCACTCTCAGTCCCTATACTGGACAAGATCATGTGGTACCTTTTTTGGTTTATCCTGATAAAGCAGTGTTTATTTTATGCTGTACTTCTAATCCAGGGGCAGAAGCTTTACAACAGTATCCAACAAAGGAATCACCTCTTTATTTGCAGATAGTAAAAGAATCAAAAAATTGGGGGACTCCAGAACAATTGGGTTTGGAAGTGGGAACTACAAATTCTGAAGTTTTGGCTGGTATTCGAGCAGTTGCTCCTGAAAGAATTATTATGGTGCGTAGTATTTGGGCGGAGGGAGCAAACCTGAGGCAAATTTTAGAAGCTGGCTTGAATACTAACGGTGATGGTTTGCTGATTCCTGTTCCTCAAGATATGCTGGGAAGCCCACAATTATCTGAGCAAATTCAATCTTTACGCGCAGAAATTAATCAAATCAAAACTGAAATTATTCACGAAAATTCTACTTGTTCTGTATGGTTCTCTGATGTTTGTTTGCTAAATCAGCATCCCCAACAGGATTTGATTTTACAACTTTATGACATTGGCTGCATTATGTTTGGCAATTTTGTCCAAGCATCAGGAGCCGTATTTCCTTATTACATCGATTTACGCAAAATTATTTCCAATCCTCAAGTTTTCAATCAAGTTCTCACCGCTTATGAGGAGATTTTAAAGAATCTTAATTTTGATAGGTTAGCAGGTATTCCCTATGGTTCTTTGCCAACTGCAACTGGTTTGGCTTTACGCCTGAATTGTCCGATGATTTTTCCTCGCAAAGAGGTAAAAGCCCACGGAACTCGAAAAGTAATTGAGGGTAATTTTCATCCTGGTGAAATAGTTGTCGTAGTTGATGATATTCTCATCAGTGGTAAAAGTGTGATGGAAGGAGCAGAAAAGTTAGAATCAGCAGGATTAAATGTTAATGACATTGTAGTATTTATCGACCACGAACAAGGCGTGAAAGATAGGTTACAGCAAAATGGTTATCGCAGTCATGCAGTTTTAACTATTTCGGAAATTACCAATACTCTATATCAAGCAGCAAGAATAAATGATGAACAGTTTTTAGCTTTTAATGAAAATTAGATTAGAGTAACAACTGGTTTGAGAAGATTAGGGAAAGATTTTGTCGTTTTACCAAATTGATTAAATATGAATTTTTCGCTCAATCAACTACTTAGATGGTTAATTCTGACGCTACTATTTCCTTTAGTTTTTCTCAATTTTTGGTTAGCATCTCGGCTTTTTCAAAGTTTGCAACCTGTGGTGACAATTCTTTTATTGGCTACTTTGCTAGCATTTATTTTAAACTTCCCTGTTTCAATTCTTCAACGGCGAGGTGTTAAACGCAGCTATGCAGTAGGTTTAGTTTTTATAACAGCATCGATAATTTTCGTAGCTTTAGGTATTATTTTATTACCTATTGTGTTAGAGCAATTTAATGAGATGGCTAAAGTCTTTCCCCAATGGATTGATTCTAGCGAAGAAAAACTAGAGATTTTAAATCAGTGGTTTTTTAGCCATAAGTTAAATGTAAATTTCAGACAATTATTAATACAAATTACTGAGCAATTGCCCCATGAATTAGAGTTTATTTCAGACAAGCTTTTAAGTATTATTCTTGATACAATTGATAATATATCTGAGGCGCTAATTATTGTAGTGCTGACTTTTTATCTCTTGTTAGACGGCCCGCGAATTTGGCAAGAATTATTTAATAAACTACCTGGGATTTTTCCTCAAAAAGTCAGCCAGTCGATTCAGCAAAATTTCCAAAATTACTTGATTGGTCAAGGGACTTTGGCTTTGCTGATGGGAGTTTCAGAAACATTAGTATTTTTAGTTTTTCAAGTCCAGTTTGCTTTGCTGTTTGGTTTGGGGGTTGGGCTTTTGAGCTTAATTCCCTTTGGTGATGTTGTTAGTCTTGTTGTAATAACTTTAATCGTAGCCTCGCATAACTTTTGGCTAGCAGTGAAAGTTTTTGTGCTAGCTGTGGTAGTTGACCAATTGATCGATCAGGCGATCGCACCTCGTCTTTTAGGTAAATTTACTGGCATTCGACCAATATGGGTATTAATTGCTTTGCTTGTCGGTACCAATATTGGTGGAGTCTTAGGTTTGGTAATTGCCGTACCTGTAGCTGGTTTTATTAAAGATGCAGCAGAGGGTTTTTCTAAACCTGGTGATTCCGAAAATGTAGTGGAAGCTGAACCGCCATCAGAATTGTTAGCAGAAGAATCGATATCGCAATGATTGTCGTTTGTCATTTGTCATTTGTGATTTGTCCTTTGGAAATGACTAATGACTATTTTTCTGTGTTTAGTTGTTCTCGTTGCTTCCCATATTCCCGCAGCTGTCTCAAAAGATTTTCTTGGGATGAGTTAGGGATTGGTTGACTGGGGATTACTTGAGGGTTCGTCGTGCTAGTTTCCATTGGAGGTTGATTAATTGCATAAACATTAGGATTTTTCTGAGATTCTATCTCCGGTAAAGGCAACTTTAAAAGCGGTTTTTGCTCGGATATTTGCTCTGGAATTACTACTGGAGTACTAACTATATTTTTTGGTTTGTTCGCAATAGCTTTTACTGAATCTAGAGTAGTAGCAACCTGCATTTGTTGTTGCATGTTTTGTGTAGAAGATACTAAACTACTTAGACCATTTACGAGTTGCCGGAGATTTTGCCGAAAAGTAGGATCGCCTGTCAATTCATCCAAATCAGATGTAATTTTTTGCGTGTTTTCAAAAGTTACCCGTGCTGAATCTAAAGTTTGTTGCAATACTACAATATTCTTGGGATCGTTTAAGGTTTTAGAAGCATCGCGTAAATTAGCTGAAGCTTGTGCCGCATTGCTGGACAAGGCTTCTAAATTGTTAAGTAATTCTCCTTGAGTGAAGCGATTGACAGTTGGCGATAGGCTACTAACTGTAACACGTAATTGATTGCTAGTTTCGGTAATATTGTTCAGTGCAGTAACCAGTGAAGAACGATTTGTTGTCAACAAATTATCTAGGTTGGTCAGCAATCGATTCGCTCGAATTGCAGTTGTACCAAATTCATTTACTGTTTCATTCGCAGATACATTCAGTTGGTTAGTCGCCCGTTGTACTGAATTAGCCGTAGCTGAAAATGTATTTAATTGTTGTCGCAAACTTTTAGTTAAAGCCTTTAAATCTTGACTTAAATCTGTAAAACTGGTTGCTGCAACTGTAGTAGCTTCCAAAACTCCATTGACATTTTTATAAAATTTGGGATTGTTGTATACATTAGTTAGTTCAGTTGAACTGCGAATTAGTTCATCAACACTGATGCCAACCTGACCTTTTAATCGAGAGCCATTACAAACTATCAGGCTATCATCGCAATTTTTATCTAAAGGTTTAGCGATCGCAACCCCAGTGGGAAGTGCTGTTTTTGGTGTGATGTCAATAATACTCTCGCTAATTAATCCGCTTTGATTAGCTTCTATGACTACATTACGGGGAATAACCAGGTCTCTTTGGAAAATTTGAATCTCGACATCTATAACATTTGCTCCTGGTTTGATCTGGGAAATATTTCCTACCTTAACGCCACGATAGCGAACTTGTGTTCCCCTCTGCATTCCGCCAGCGTTAGCAAATTCGACAATAGCTTTGTATGTACCGCTAGTAGCATTTAATCTATTTATCCATAGCAAGAGTATTCCAAATACTCCTATCCCTAATAAAAGTAACAATCCCACAGAACCTTCTCTAAATGTTCGCCCAGACGCGAAGCGGCTTGCCATTAAACCTCGCATTTTTTCCTCCATCCAATAATTAGTTATAAGTTAAAAGTTAAGAGTTAGCAGTTAGGAGTTATAAGTTGAATTTTACTTTTTATTTTTAAGTCTTCACTCTCAACTCCTCACCCTCAACTCCTCACTCTTCACTCCTAAATTTTTAACCGACGACCTGAATCGGCCCGTGGACATTTCCACTAATAAATTGTTCGATCAAAGGATTTTCTGTGCTGTATACTTCACTAACTGTACCCTGCCACTGTACTTTACCTTCATACAGAAATATAAGTCTATCAGTTGTACGGCGTATAGTGCTATCTTGGTGGGTAACAACAGCATAAGTGCTACAGACTCCATGCGTACATTGCAAAGAGCGAATTAAATCTTCTATTACTGTTGAAGCAATGGGATCGAGTCCTGCTGTTGGTTCATCGTAGAGTAAAACTTCTGCACCTTCTTTAGGATTATCGGGGTTAGCCATAATCGCACGGGCAAAACTGACTCGTTTTCGCATTCCCCCAGAAAGTTCTGCTGGATAAAGGTCGCTGATTCCCGACAAGCCTACCATTTCTAATTTTTCTTTTACCAAATCTCGAATGCGCGATCGCGGTAACTTGGAATTTTGATAAAGTAAAAATCCCACATTTTCCTCCACCGTCAGCGAATCAAATAATGCCGCCTGTTGAAACACCATACCAATTCCAACTGACTCGGTGCCATCCTCAATTAAACCCTTTCTTCGCACTCCTTGAACATAAATTTCTCCTTCGTCAGGAGCCAGTAACCCCGCTATTACCCGTAAAATTGTCGATTTACCAGTTCCCGATGGGCCAATAATTCCTAGCGCTTCTCCTTGGTAAATTGTCAAATCTACATTATCTAGAACTTTATGGCTACCAAAGGACTTAGAAACACTTTTGAGTTCAATTAATGGTTCAGTCATTGGTCATTAATCATTAGTTATTGGTCATTAGTAGAGACGCGATTAATCGCTTCTGTACAATAGTTATTAGTCATTGGTTATTGGTCATTAGTCGTTAGTCATTATTTATTATTAACTGATAAATAATAATGGACTACGAATAAATGAAAAAGGATAAATTACCAACGATTCCTTGATTGTGCAGAGTAAGCGAATTGAGCCTTAAGCCAATCCGGAATCTCAAATCGAAAATTGTCTGACAAATTGCAAACGAGAAATACGCTGGATAGTGATGTCATAGTTACTGGCAGGGGATTGTGTAGTAGACCAACGGTATATGATTAGTATTTTAATTAGCAAACTTTATTTTTTTAGCACAATATTCAGCTAAAAGGTTTAACATCGCAAAATACCTCAACGTCAGGTTGACCGAGATACCCTAGTAGTTGAATGCCCCAAAGTAATTGAATGTATCGGCGAGAATAAACTCAGATGCTAGTTTTCTGCGGACATAGACAAATCAATGATTAAGCTGAAGCACAGGCTAAATGCCCCAGTACCGCTAACAGCACCGTTGTAAGTAGCGGCTATGCTGGAGCCAGAAGTGAATAGCCAGTTGCGATCGGGATTTTAAGCTTTTGTATTTTACATTTAGTTATATCTACCTACGTATAATCCAAATCTTGAGTTGGCAAGTGGCAAAAATATTCACTAACATTGGAAAAAATACTGATAAAAATCAACTTAGAGATGATGACTATCTCCTCAGAACAGTTTGCAAGTGATAATTCCTCTGGTATATGTCCGGAAGCCTTGGAATATATGGTTCGGGCAAATCAGGGTAGCGTTCCCGCTTATGGAAATGATGAATGGACTCAAAAAGCCACAGATTATTTTCGGGAACTTTTTGAAATTGACTGTGAAATATTTTTTGCCTTTAATGGTACAGCAGCAAATTCTTTATCTTTAGCTGCACTTTGCCAGTCATATCACAGCGTTATTTGTCATGAAACAGCGCACATTGAAACAGATGAATGTGGCGCCCCGGAATTTGCTTCTAACGGTTCTAAACTGTTACTTGCTCAAGGAAAAAATGGTAAGTTAACATCACAAGCTATAGAAGCAATTGTCACTCGGCGTAATGATATTCATTATCCCAAACCTAAAGTTATTAGTATCACACAATCAACTGAATTAGGAACCTTATATTCTATTGAAGAACTTCTGCAAATTAAAGAAGTTGCCAAAAAGCATAATTTAAAGATTCACATGGATGGCGCTCGTTTTGCCAATGCAGTTGCAGCGATGAATAAAAGCCCTGCTGAAATTAGTTGGAAATCTGGCGTAGATGTGTTGTGTTTCTGCGGTACTAAGAATGGAATGGCATTAGGTGAAGCAATTATTTTCTTTAATAAAGCATTAGCAGAAGATTTTGATTATCGTTGTAAGCAAGCAGGTCAACTAGCCTCAAAAATGCGGTTTATCTCGGCTCCTTGGTTGGGTTTATTAGAAACTGGTGCTTGGCTAAAAAATGCTAGACATGCCAACCAATGTGCTGAATATTTAGAAAATCAGCTATTAAATATAGAAGGTGTTGATTTGATGTTTCCTAGAGAAGCCAATGCAGTGTTTGTCAAATTGCCCGAACAGGTGATTGATAGTTTAAAAGCCAAAAATTGGCAATTTTATACATTTATTGGTGTGGGAGGAGCGCGTTTTGTATGTTCTTGGAATACAACTAAATCTAGAATTGATGAATTGATTGATGATATTAAAAATGTAATTGTTTTGTAGGCCTGTTGCCTGCTATCAAGAAGCTTTGCAGCAAGCATCAAACTGGACGACAACCAGACAAAATTTCGTGCATCTTCACGACTTGTCCAATTACTGCGATCGCCGGCGCACCAAATCCTGTTTCCTCGACTTGCTGGACAATCGTCTCTAATGTCCCAATTAATTCTTCTTGTTCTGGACGCGTACCCCAGCGTACCAAACCAATCGGCGTTTCTAAACTCAACCCAGCCTTAGTTAATTCTTCCACAATGTAAGGCAAATTGTGAATTCCCATATAAATCACAACAGTTTCGGAACCGTGGGCGATCGCACTCCAATTAACTAAGGGTTTATATTTACCTGCTGCTTCATGCCCGGTAACAAATGTTACTGAGGAACTATATAATCTATGCGTTAACGGTATACCTGCATAGGCAGCGGCGGCAATTCCCGAAGTGATACCTGGTACAACCTCAACTGAAACTCCTGCTTCTACTAATTCTGCCATTTCTTCGCCACCACGACCAAAAATAAAGGGGTCGCCACCCTTTAGTCGTACTACAATTGCATAATCCTGGGCTTTATCAATCAGCAGTTGAGTGGTTTCTTCTTGCAACAGCGAATGTTTTCCTCTGCGTTTACCAGCGTTAATTTGCTCGGCTTGAGGATTAATCATTGCTAGAATTGGCGGACTCACCAAAGCATCATAGATGACTACATCTGCACATTCTAATAAACCTTTCGCCTTGAGAGTTATTAGTCCTGGATCTCCTGGCCCCGCACCTACTAAATAAACTTTTCCCAAATATTTGTTCCTCTGTGTGACTGTGGGGTTCATTTGTCTGTTAAATCCCAAATTAAATCGGCTAATTCTGCACTTGCTCCTAGAGGTTCTGCCAAGTGGAAAGTTACTGCCGAAAATTGTAATTTTAGCTTTTCTACTGAGGCGGCGATCGCATCGGTTATTCCACCCGCGAATAAAAAATATGGCAAAATTGCAATTTCCTGATAACCAGCAGCAACCAACTCTTTCACCCGTAATTCTAAACTATCAGCTACAGACCAATAAGCAATCACCGCTCCCAAACTCGCCGCAGTTGCTTCCACTGGTTTTTGAGAATCAGGGCGACGGCTACCATGAGATAAGAGAATCCATGCTTGTGCTTCTATTTTAGCAACTTGCTTGGAGAGCAATTTTTTCAAATCTGGGTGAGAACCCAAGTATGGTTGCAATTCAATGGCTATCTCTTCACCAGTCGCCTGTTGTGCTAAAGCTACTTCGGCGGGAATATCTGTCATTACATGCACTCCCGGCAGCAGAAATAGCGGTAGAATCTTGAGGTGATTTCGATTTTGAGACGCTTTCTCAACGCCAAAAGCAGTCTTAGCAAATTCTTTAATCTGCTCGTGTAGAGGCTTTTGGTTCATTTCTAAAGCAGCAACACCTACAACATGTTCGCTATTTCCTTGGTTGTGATTTTTGTGCAATTTCTCAGATACTAGCCTTGCGAGTTCCTGCATAGCAATTTCTGGGCGCGGATCGCGACTTCCATGAGATACCAATAGATATGCAGATGACATAGGCAAGCTTAAACTTTCAGTAACCAGTTTTCATATTTTACGCGAGGGACTGGGCATTCGGAGTGTTGAGTGTTGAGTTATTCTCCCAGTCCCCAGATTCTACCTCACAAGTAACTAGCGATCGCCATAACTATTATCAATAACTAAAACCTACAGCATACATGTTCTTTCTCTTGCCCGCCCTATTGCTCTTCCGCAGTAAAAGTATAAAATCGATCGAAAGCTCCCACCGTTTCAAATTTGTAAGAAGGTACCCAAGAACTTATTTTTAAATCTGTACGGTAAACACTAAAAAAAATATAATTTTGCCGTTCTGTAGTTCTATTAATAATTTCCTGCATTTGCGGGTTAGCTCCATCGACTAACTTCTCACAATTAAAACGAATTAAATTTTCGATGAAATTCGTAGTTTTTTTGCACACATCGGTTTTTAAGTAGCTTGCCAGCCGTTGCACTGCATATTCCTCATAGGCAACTTGGTTGGGATTAGTCTTCGCCATTGTCACACCTAAGACGGCGAGTCCTGCTGCTGCTCCAGTATACGCGATGATGGTTAACTGTTTCATGTTTGCCAAGTGAAAGTCATTATAAATGTTAGATTCCAGAGACTCTAAATGGAATTAGTCCGTTCCTTGAACAAAAACTCTTGCTCGCTTTCCAAAAAATTGTTATAATTCAAATTGTCTAATGGCGAGCGTAGCCAAGTGGTTAAGGCAGTGGTTTGTGGTACCACCATCCGTGGGTTCGAGTCCCATCGTTCGCCCTTATTATGCTTATAAACTTAAAAGATCAAGAAAACTGAACCAAGATATACATTAATTTAGCTTATAAGTAATTATATGTATATAAGCAGTTTTACTTGCTTAAGTACAATCGGGTACTTTTAAAGTTTTGGAAAATTTCTCTGTCCATCAACCACCAATACTTGTCGGGTTTTGGGGAAAAGGGGAAGGTGGGGCCCCCTCTGGGGATAAGGGGCGGGCAGGGTGGTTTCATACCATCAGAGAAAAATCAAAACCAGGTATCAAAGCCTCTCCCCCCGTGGGGGAGAGGTTTGGAGAGGGGTCAAAATCTATGGTTCAAAACGAGAAATAGAGGCTTTCATATTTTTCTTTCTTCGTATGAAACCACCCTGCTCTGGGGATAAGGGGCGGGGGAAAGGGGAAAGAAAAAACCTTTAACCTTTACCCAATAAAGATGAGTCCCTTTGACCACAAGAGTGCAAAAAGTACTTTTGCACTCTTACTCCATGAGTTGCACGCACAAGGAACAATGAAAATATCTTGGTTTTCCCAGTCCCCAGTCCCCAGCCCCTATTTTCAAGGCAGAGGTCTATTCTCGAAATCGTGGTATGGGTGTCCTCACGCGGCGGGCTTTCCGCCCCAGCCCACAAGAGTTTATTAATGCACTATTTTAGGCTTGCCACGCCACTACAGATACTTAAATTTTTTCAATAATCAAATCGGATTCTTATATAAATATGAGATTCCCGACTTCTTTTGAGAAATCGGGAACTTAAACTGCGAGAATTGGGTTTTGTAAATAACGTTCAACGTTAGAAGATGCCTAAAAGAATGATAAAAGTCAATCCACACAAGGCAAGCAAAGAAATAATCATAATGTTGCCTATGCTGTGGTCAGAAGGTGCTAAGTTATGTGTATTGTCAGCCATATCAATCGACCTGATTTAAAAATCTTGACGATCAAATTATAACTAGGCTGAATTAAGATGAGTTGAAATCAAATGAAAAGTTGATTTTAATTCATTTAAGTTTAAATTCAGATTAAGGTTTAAGGTAAAAAAATAACTTTTGTTTCAGCATTTTGAATAATATAGTCATAGCAATCCCAGAATTGACAACTGAGAAGTAATTCATTACGAATTAGTAATTATAATATGAGTTGCTTTTTTAATGATTGTATCAGTTATTTAACAACCTCTATCAAAAGAAATAACGATTGTATTCCTTTAGTGAGAGCCAAAAATACTTAGTAATAGATACTTTAAGTAAAGTACAAGATAATTTCAGTGCTGCTGAAAAGTAGATACTCGTAAATACACAGATAATATAGTTTATCTGTGTTGTTTTGTTTTTCTACGCGGTTAACAAAAAGTACTGAAGTTAACAATGCAAACATCGTCATCCACTGGAGTTGCCATGTCTGAATTGCTGCAAGCAGTCTTAGATAGCGAAGAAAAAAATGATTTGCGTTCCTTCATTAGTGAATTACGCCAACGAGAAAAGAAGTACTTGCTGCGAAATGACATACTGAATGTATACGCTGAATATTGCTCCAAGTACCAGAAACCTGAGGAATTTTACACTACATCTGATTTAAGTAAACTCATTTACTACACTCAGGAAATTATTCAAGAGGACTCAAACTTCTGTTTCATCATTCGTTCTAAAATTGCCAGTCAAGAAGTCTATTGGTTAACCTCAGATTTGAGCATTGAGCCGATGACGGTGCAGGACTTACTCGATTTGCGCGATCGCCTGGTAAACAAATATCATCCTAACGAGGGCGACCTGCTAGAGTTGGATTTCGGCCCGTTTTATGACTACACTCCAGTCATCCGCGACCCGAAAAATATCGGTAAGGGGGTACAATTTCTCAACCGCTATTTATCGAGCAAAATATTTCAAGACTCAAAACAGTTGCTAGACAGCTTGTTGAATTTCTTGCGCTTGCACCAATACAACGGCGTGCAATTGTTGGTAAACGATCGCATTCAATCCCAACAGCAACTTTCCGATCAAGTTAAGAAAGCGATCGGTTTTGTTAGCGATCGCGTCGATGATGAACCCTATGAAAAATTCCGCTTCCAGTTGCAAACAATGGGTTTTGAACCGGGTTGGGGTAACACCGCAGCACGCGTGCGAGACACCCTAAATATTCTCGATGAATTGATTGATTCTCCCGATCCTCAGACCCTAGAAGCCTTCATTTCTCGCGTTCCGATGATTTTTAGAATCGTCCTGGTGTCAGCCCACGGATGGTTCGGCCAAGAAGGCGTTTTGGGGCGTCCCGACACTGGCGGTCAGGTGGTTTACGTCCTCGACCAAGCAAAAAGTCTAGAAAAACAGCTGCAAGAAGATGCTTTGCTAGCTGGTTTAGAAGGATTGAACGTCCAGCCAAAGGTAATTATTCTCAGCCGCTTGATTCCTAATAGTGATGGTACCCTTTGTAATCAGCGACTAGAAAAAGTTCACGGCACAGAAAACGCCTGGATTTTGCGAGTACCTCTGCGGGAATTTAATCCAAACATGACTCAAAACTGGATTTCCCGGTTTGAGTTTTGGCCTTATCTAGAAACTTTTGCCATTGACTCCGAAAGAGAACTGCGGGCAGAATTTCATGGTAGACCCGACTTAATAGTTGGTAACTATACTGATGGAAATTTAGTCGCATTTTTGTTGGCGCGGCGGATGAAAGTCACGCAATGTAATATTGCTCATGCTTTGGAAAAATCTAAATACTTGTTTAGTAACCTTTACTGGCAAGATTTAGAGGAAAAATATCATTTTTCGTTGCAGTTTACAGCTGACTTAATTGCCATGAATGCTGCCAATTTTGTGATTAGCAGCACCTACCAAGAAATTGTCGGAACATCCGATAGTGTAGGACAGTACGAATCCTATAAATGCTTCACCATGCCGGAGTTGTACCATGTAACCAATGGCATTGAATTATTCAGTCCCAAATTTAACGTTGTACCGCCTGGAGTCAACGAAAATTATTATTTTCCGTACAACAAGACTCAAGATCGCGTGGAAAGCGATCGCCAGCGCCTTGCAGAAATGCTCTTTACTTTAGATGACCCCAGCCAAATTTTTGGAAAACTTGACGATCCTAACAAACGTCCTCTGTTTTCAATGGCGCGTCTTGACCGCATCAAAAACCTCACAGGTTTAGCCGAATGCTTTGGTCAAAGTAAAGAATTACAAGAGCATTGCAACTTAATTTTAGTAGCCGGTAAGTTGCGTGTAGAAGAATCCGAAGATAACGAAGAACGCGATGAAATTGTCAAACTTTACCAGATAATTGACGAATACAATCTCCACGGAAAGATTCGCTGGTTGGGTGTGCGGTTGTCTAAAACTGATTCTGGCGAAATTTACCGAGTGATTAGCGATCGCCAAGGAATTTTTGTGCAACCAGCTTTATTTGAAGCTTTCGGTTTAACAATTTTAGAGGCAATGGTTTCAGGGTTACCCACTTTTGCCACACAGTTTGGCGGGCCCTTAGAAATTATTCAGAACAAAGTTAATGGCTTTTACATTAATCCGACAAATCTAGAAGAGACAGCAACAAGAATTGTGGATTTTGTCACTAAATGCGACCAAAATCCTCAGTATTGGAATGAAATTTCCCAGCGAGCCATTGACCGAGTTTACAGTACCTATACTTGGAAAATTCACACTACCAAGCTGTTATCATTAGCACGGATTTATGGCTTTTGGAACTTTACTTCTAAGGAAAATCGAGAAGATTTGTTGCGTTATATAGAGGCTTTATTCTATTTAATTTACAAGCCAAGAGCGCAACAGTTATTGGAGCAGCATAAGTACCGTTAGTCAATAGTTAGTTATTAGTCATTAGTCATTAGTCATTAGTTATAGCATTCTCTCTTGTTAGTTAAGAACAAATGACCAAGGACTAATGGCTCATGACTAATAAAAACAAATGACCAATAACCAATAACCAATGACCAATGACTAAATTGTTAACGCCCGCCAGGTTCGTTGACCAACGACTCCATCCGCTACTAAATTCCGCTGGTTTTGAAATGCTTTGACAGCAGTTTCCGTCAGCGCCCCAAAGATTCCATCGACTCTAACGGTATATCCGTTAGATACTAAAAGCCGTTGTAAAGCTCTGACAGCAACACCAGAGCTACCAAAATAGAGAGTTGGTAGAGGCTGGGTAGCATATTTATCGAATTTTCCCCCAGACTTTGCACGGTTTTTCCCTACGGACTGAGAATACTTTTGAGGCTGTGCTAAAGCAGGAGAAGGTGGAAACTGATTCTTTTTGTTAATTTTTTGAACTGTATTTTCTTTTTCTAGCGCCATCCCTCGTAGAGAAGCGTGCAAATTTTCATCTGTTTGCATAAATTCAGGTGGTATGACTTGAGCAGTTATTTCTAACTGACTCCGCTTCTTTGACTTGTTGCCGTCATTTTCCATCTGAAATAATTGCTGTTCTGGCAAATTAGGCCCAGATGCTTGTCTTGCTGTTAAAACGCCCGTCATCATCAGGCCAATTTCAGTCATTGTCGTTCATTTTAGTTAAACCAATATTTCTTTTAACAAACAACAGTACTGCTGTCCGGGATACTGCATACTGTTATCATAAAAAAATCATCTAGTAATTTTTTCACACACAGCAGATTTAAGTAAAGTGAATTACACAACGATCCGTCTGATAGCCAACTAGAAAGCCTCTTTTACTCTCCAATTTTGACTCCCGAATTCTAAATTCTGCTATATGTAATATTTTTGTACCTCCCATTCGGCCTAATTAGACTAACATCATTAGCCTTTGTGCTTTTTTTATCTTTTATCAAGCTATAAACTTGTAAGATATCTTATCTAAATCAACGGTTTAGACAATAACATACTATACGATCGCATGGGAATGTTCTCAACAAATTTGTCTAGTTATCTTTGGCTGACGCTTGGTATGCTGATGCTGCCTTTATTATGTTTATCCTGCAAGCCAAAATATTACTGGATTTTGGGAGTTGATTTTTTGGGGATTCATTAGTGTAGTATTTGGCAACAATGATAAACTCATGGTTCCCAATAATTTGTCCCCCCTTGGAGGGGGTTATAAACTGTTTATCAATCAATATTATATTGATTGATACATCCTGCTTATCCTAGTATTATTTGGTTTTAAAACTTTACTTGTGATTGCAGCTTTGCGTAAATTCGTCATCAATTGAAGGTTAAAAATTCAACGCAAAGCTATGCACAGCCTTATCCAAAAAGAATTTGCTAGGAATTAACGAAACACTGTACTTAGGATACTCAGTTGTGGATATGGCAAAACTTTTTACCTTTTCTCATCTCGCCACAAAGCAATACCGCCTAATAAACCAGTGATATTGGGGATAAGTTTCACATTTAACGGTAACTGAAGATTCACTCTTACAGCTTCACCACCACCAATATATAGATAATCATAATTGAACAGATGTTGCAAAGATGCGATCGCCTTTTGTAAACGCTTATTCCATCTTTTATCGCCAATTTTTTCTAACTCTGCGCGTCCTAGTTGTTGTTCAAAAGTCTCTCCTTTGCGAAATGGATGATGTCCCATTTCCATATTTGGCACTAACTTCCCGTCTACAAATAAAGCCGAACCAAACCCCGTTCCCAGAGTAATCACCAATTCTACACCTTTACCTGCGATCGCCCCAAACCCTTGCATATCTGCATCATTAATCACCCGTACAGGCTTGTTTAAACGTTTTAATAATGCTGTTTCTAAATCAAACCCAATCCAATCTGGATGCAAATTTACCGCTGTTTCCGTGACTCCACAGCGCACCACACCAGGAAAACCCACCGAAACCCGATGAAACTCACCTTGAGCCGCCGCTAACACAGCAATTGCATTAATTACAACCTCAGGTGTAGCAGGTTGGGGTGTATCTAAACGCGCTCTTTCAGTTATTGGATTTCCCGTAATATCCAAAACCATCGCCTTAACACCACTACCGCCAATATCAACTGACAATGTACGAATCGATCCATTTTCTTCAACCATTGAGCTACATCCCTGTCACAGCTTGTTATTTCGTTATTATGCTCTGCTACATCTGTTAATATCCCGATGTTTGGAGAGTCTTCATATTCAGGGACTGGGGGAGATGGAGAGATGCAAAGAGAAGGAGACAAACAGATAAGGTGGAAAACTTGAATAAGTCTTGTCTTTCGCCTTGTTCCAAATTCCCTTTGTCCCCCATCCTCTTCCCCAGTCCCCAGTCCCCAGTCCCCAGTCCCCAATCCCCCATGCCCTAAAATATAACTATTTCAGTAATATGCACAGTTTCATTCCCCCACAACGGTTTTTTCCCTACCTGAGTTGGACTGACATCCAGGCAATGCCAAATAAGGAAAATGTGGTTATCATCCAACCAGTAGGAGCAATTGAACAACATGGCCCCCATCTGCCATTAATTGTAGATGCTGCTATTGGTGTGGGGGTACTGGGGAAAGCGTTGGAAAAGCTTGATATCAGTATTCCGGCTTATGCTTTACCAACCCTTTATTATGGGAAATCTAACGAACACTGGCATTTCCCTGGCACAATTACCCTCAGCACGGCAACTCTGACGGCAATTATTATGGAAGTAGGAGAAAGCATCTATCGTGCTGGGTTTAGAAAATTGGTGTTAATGAACTCCCACGGCGGACAACCTCAAGTCATGCAAATGGCGGCGCGGGATTTACACGTTCAGTATGAAGACTTTTTGGTATTTCCATTGTTTACTTGGCGCGTGCCTCATATTACTAAAGAATTATTAACACCGAAAGAAGCAGCACTAGGAATGCACGCCGGAGATGCCGAAACTAGTATTATGCTGTCCCTGTTGCCAGAACAAGTGCAGCTAGAAAAAGCCGTTACTGAGTATCCGCCAGAACAGACAGAAAGTAGTTTACTTAGTTGGGAGGGTAAGTTACCTGTGGCTTGGGTGACACGAGATATCAGCAAAAGTGGAGTCATTGGTGACGCTACAACCGCAACTAAAGAAAAAGGCGATCGCATTCTCGAATCTGTCGCTAACGGTTGGGTACAAGTTATTCAAGATATTTACGCTTTTCAACAACCAAAAGTTCAAAGTTAATAGATGCGCCACAGCATCGATAGTAGTCCTATCAGCTTGTTGACGGTTGGCGCTCAAAAGTTAACATTCAACAAGCTGATATTTTTCACAACTCAAATAGGATTGCGATAAATTTGTTAATCTAAGAATAATGGAAATAGTACTGGCTTAGCTAGTTGAAATCTCTCGGAAAGTAAGTTCCTATTGAAAATTTTATCAGAAAAAGAATTATGACGGCCTTTGAACCTCAGAGCATCCGCTCTTATAGCCAAGAAGATGTACAACAAATTCTAAACCTAGCGATCGCTCGTCAAGCTGATGATAAAGACACAGAATTTTCTTACCAACAGATATTAGAAATTGCTGCTGAGTTAGAAATTTCACCTGAGTCTTTAAAATTAGCAGAACGCGATTGGTTACTCCAACAAGGCCAAGCCCAACAACGAAAAGCTTTTGACGCTTACCGCAAGAGAAGATTTCAAAAACGTCTAGGCAATTATGCAATTTTCAATGGCTTTTTGATACTCGTCGATTTCATCGCTGGTGGTGGAATTTCTTGGTCGCTGTACATTTTACTATTCTGCGGACTGCCAGTAGGGCTTGATGTCTGGAATACCTTTCAAATTAAAGGCGAAGAATACGAAATAGCATTCCAGAAGTGGAATCGCAAGCATCAAATTAAGAAAACCATCAGTACAGTTTTAAATAAATGGTTTAGAGCGTTTCAAACTTATTAAATTTGTTGCTAAGTAGAATGGCGCTGGTAACTATACCTTGGGCGTTGGAAATTCAACAGGTAATAATCCTACAGGTGGATTGTACTTTGACCAAGATGGTAGCGGGGACGCGTTTACTCAGGTAAAATTTGCCCATAGAACAATAAGAAATTTGTTAAATGCGAGACGCTATAATAGCATCTCGCATTTTATTTATTAATAAAAATAGTTTTCACGATTTTAGGAATTACGCATTGACAGAAAATACTAAATATGGATGATTGAAAAACCACATCTGTCGTAAGGGCACAGCACTGCTCATTGGTGTCAACTTAAGCTCAAACGCTTATTCCATAGGCATTTTACCCCACCCCCAACCCCTCCCCAAAGCATCGGGGAGGGGAGGTTTTGCGCCAGCAAAACCGGGGTGGGGTAACGCGGATCTTGATGGTAAGTGAGTAGAACTCGCTCATCACGTTTTGACTAGGGTTTCACGTTAAGTTGACACGTATGAGCACTGCTGTGCCCCTACACCCAGGGTCTATTTACGATCAAAAAATGATTAATAAAAGCCTGAAACGACCTATGCATAGAAACGCACACCATGATTAATTTGTACAGTGCGTAAGTCCTATACTTAATCAGATATACACAGCAGATTGCTACTTTGTGAGGTACAGATAATTGTAGGGGTACAATATATTGTGCCCCTACCCATGTACCTCATTTACCTGAAATACGCTGTAAATATTCAATTATAGTAACTGCAAACTTTTTCTCATTTTCACATGGGGAATACCAACTTCTTCAAATATTTCTCCTTCTTCTACAAAGCCTAACTTTTGGTATAAATATTTCATATACTCTTGGGAATGAATCACAACTTCTCGAATATTTTTACTAGCTAGAAACAAGAGTGCATTTTCCATGATTTTCTTACCAATACCTTGCCCTCTAGCTGTAGACAAAACAGCAAGTCTTTCGATTTTGGCACTTGCATCATCTAAATATCTAATCCTAGTAGTACCCACAGCTTTATTATCTAAATAAGCTATTAAATGGTAAGATGTTTCATCTTTACCATCAAACTCTAAAGCAGGATCTACGCCTTGTTCTTCTTGAAAAACTGATTTTCTAATTGCAGCGATCGCTGGAAATTCTTCAGGGATTTTTGCAACTTTTATAACTAAATTACTCATCAAAGTTTCTCTAGTTTTAAAATATTAAAAAAGGTGGGTTTTCCCCACCTAATTTTCTACTTTAATCAACTCCTTCAATTGGTGCAAAACCTTGGCGCTGAATATTTTCTGTAACTGCGCGTGGTTCCAGGAATTGCAATAGATAATCAGGGCCTCCGGCTTTAGAACCGACTCCAGAAAGTTTGAATCCACCAAAGGGTTGCCGTGCAACTATAGCACCTGTGATGGTGCGGTTGATGTACAAATTCCCGACTTCAAATTCTGTTTGCGCTTGCTGAATGTGGGAAGGTGTTCGAGAATAAAGTCCTCCAGTCAAGGCATAGTTAGTTCCATTGGCCACTGCTAAGGCTTCTTGGAAATCTTTCACTCGAATTACCGCTAGCACAGGGCCAAAAATTTCTTGTTGGGAAATAACTGCATTGGGGGATACTTCACTAAAAATCACAGGGCCGATAAAATACCCGCGTTCTGGTGCTGGTAACTCCAAGGCTAGTTTTGCTTCTGCCTTACCCTTTTCAATATACTCGCGGATGCGATCGCGGGCATTGGCATCAATTACCGGGCCGACTTGGGTACTAGGTAACTCTGCTTCCCCAATGTTCAGAGATTTTGTAGCTTCCACCAACCGCTGCACAAAGGTATCATAAATCGGTTCCAGCACAATTACCCGCGAACAAGCAGAACATTTTTGACCGCTATAACCAAATGCTGACTGCACTACCCCAATAACGGCTTGATCTAAATCAGCACTTTCATCGACAATAATTGCATTCTTGCCGCCCATTTCAGCAATTACTCGCTTCATGTGCTTTTGTCCGGGTTTTAGCGTAGCTGCATCTGCGTAAATTCGACAGCCTACTTCTTGAGAACCAGTAAAAGCAATTACGTGTGTGTCTGGATGATTTACCAAATAAGCGCCGACTTGGGAACCCTTACCGGGTACGTATTGAAATACACCTTTAGGAAAACCAGCATCAATCAAAACTTCTGCGAGTTTGGCGGCAATCACAGAAGAAGTTTCCGCAGGTTTGAGGAGGGTGCAATTGCCGGAAACCAAAGCTGCAACTGTCATACCACAGGCGATCGCCAGCGGAAAATTCCAAGGAGAAATCACCACAGCAATTCCTCGCGGTTGGTAAATATAACGATTAGTTTCGCCTGGTATGTCGTAAATAACACCTTTATCTAATCGTTCCATCTCATCGGCGTAGTAGCGACAAAAATCTATCGCCTCGGAAACCTCTCCATCAGCTTCCTTAACTGGTTTTCCAACTTCCAAAACCATCCAAGCCGAAAGTTCAGCGCGGCGTTCTTCCATCAAATCAGCCGCTTTTCGCAAAATCCTAGCGCGTTCCTCAACTGGTGTTTTCCGCCATCCAGGAAACGCCGCCTTTGCAGCTTGCATCGCCTGTTCTGCTTGTTCGACGCTGATTAATCCAACTTTCCCAACTACCTCACTAAAATTAGAAGGATTGAGAGAATCAACAAATTCCGCCGTATTCACATACTCCCCATTAATCAGCGGTAAATAAGTTTTACCCAACTGCTGACGAACGCCTGCAAAAGCCTGCGCCGCCTTCCTTCTCCCCTCCTCCTCAGCATAATCCGTATCCGCCGCCCCAACAAAACCTCCGTTTTCCTCTCTGCGCCCACCGAAGTTCAGATCGGCGGAAGCCGCCGCTCCGACTTCTCTCCGCGCCTCTGCGTGAGATACATCCACAACAGGCGCCGCCAACAACTCCTCAATCGGCCGATTCTCCAAATTCTGCCGTAAAAAAGAACTATTAGCCGTATTTTCCAACAACCGCCGAATCAAATACGCCATTCCAGGCAATAATTCACCGTAAGGACAGTAAACCCTAACTCGGTAACCCCTATCAACCAAAGCCTTGGCGACTTTATCACCCATACCGTAGAGGACTTGCAATTCAAAGCGACGGCGAGGGACATTTAAAGTTTCGGCTATGGCAATGGCGCGAGCGTGCGATCGCACATTATGGCTACCAATGGCAGAATATACATATTGATGATTTTCTAGCAATAACTGAGTGATGGTTTCAAAGTTAGCGTCAGTTGCCGCTTTATCATTGTAAACTGGCTGCGGCCAATGCTTCTGTGCTGCTTTAATAGTTTCCTGATCCCAATATGCGCCTTTTACCAAACGGATTGTTAGGGGATAACCGCGTTTTTTTAACCAAGAAATGACGTTTTTAACATCTTCCTCGCTATCACGCAGATATGCTTGGATTGTGATGCCAATGTCTGTACGTTGCCGAAACTCTTCTTCTAGTAAGAGTTTTTTCAAGATATTAAGAGTTATGTCCTTATAGGCATACTGTTCCATATCAAAATGCACAGCTGCGCCTAATTCTTTGGCACGACGTAAGAGAATACGAATGCGATCGCTAACTCGTTCTTCACTACCTTTAGCATCTAATGGGTCAAATTGCGAATAAAACGCCGTTAACTTCACAGAAACCTGCACTTTTGGTAGCAGTTCGCCATCTGCCTCATCAATAGCTGGTATGACTGCCCAATTCTTCGATGCCTCTACCAATTGTTGCATTAATTCTAGATAGCGTTCTAGATAAGATTGCGCTTCGGCTTCAGTAATTACCGCTTCACCAAGTAAATCAATGGTGAAAGCCATTTTTTCTTTTCGCAGCCGTTCAACTGTTTTGATGACTTGTTTAATATTTTCCCCAGCAATATATTTATGAGCGAGAGTTTCAACCGCCGTACCAACGGTTGTAGCAGCAACTTGCCCTGGTACAGAGTCGGGGTTAGCAAAGTTTAGCATTCCCTTCAAAGCTGCTGGTAATTCTACAGATTCATCGCCTAAATATTCCTGTAAATGAGAGGCAATTTCTGACTTACTGTGCAAAGCAGGTAGCGTATCTATAAACCGAAATAATTGCACCCGCAACCCAGGATTACTCATCGCCCAAGCGAGCAATTTATCATCCCAGCGCATCTGATCTCGCAGGGAAGCAAAAAATGAACGATTTTCTTGGGTAGCTGCTAGAAGTTGTTTAGCAATTTCTTGAGTTTTAGCTTCGTAGGTGCTTGTTTGTACTTGTAATACCACTGATAATAAACTCCTTATTCAAGACAAGGTTTTTTTATAAAACCTGTGTCTTCTATTTTGACGCTTTAATTTTAGCTGTCGCCGCCAGATTGGCCAGTGAGGAGGCTCTTGAGTTAGGGGAAAAGGTTATGGTTCGGCAAGCTCACCAACCAGGTTAAACGGAAAAGGAATAAATTTAATCTTTCCCCTTTCCCCCTTACCCCTTTCCCTTTCCCCATACCCATACCCAATACCCCATACCCTATTCAACCACTGACAAGTGTTATCCTTTTGTTGATATATTTTTAACTCGATTGAACAGATGTTGCAGCACAAGATTTTAGCTCAGCCATACTAGGAGTGGGGATACCAACGCTATGTTTACAGAAAACCTCACCCAGATCTTATTTTCTAACTGGCAACGCACACTCCAGCCTTTTGGCGTTGATGAAGTAGCGGCTGATAAAGCCTTTAATCAGTTGGTTACAGCTTACTCTAGCAGCGATCGCCATTACCACACGCTCAAACACATTTATCGCGTCCTCACCACGATTGAAATTTTGCAAGGTTACACCAATAATTTAACTGCCGTTCAATTTGCTGCCTGGTTTCATGATGTAGTGTATGACACTCAGGCTGAAGATAACGAACAAAAAAGTGCGGACTATGCTCTTGAATTGTTGAGTAATTTAGGTATTTCAGAAAATACCATAGCTAGTGTTACTAATCTAATCGTCAACACCAAAGAACACCAAGCTGCGGTAGATGACTATGATAGCCAAGTCTTACTTGATGCAGATTTAGCGATTTTTGCTGCTAGTCCAGTTGATTATACAGAATATGTCTATGCTATTCGCAAAGAATATGACTGGGTGCCAAAAGCAGAGTATATCGCAGGGCGGCGGCAGGTTTTAGAAAGATTTTTAAAGCGATCGCATATTTACTTTACGCCTTTAATGTTGGAGTTTGCCGAACCATTTGCCCGCAGTAATATTCAGGAAGAAATTAAGTATTTAGCTTCAGGATTTAATTTTTGATTAAGACTATGTAATGACTTGGGATATTTTTCGTCATATTGTTAAGTGCGATCGCACTTTCTAATTCTGTACTGAAATCTTTATCGATCCATCATTTCATAATATCGATCTACTTTTCTTTCTTCTGGGGTGAATAGCCCTAGAGTACGCCGATTTGTGAATATTACGCAAACTCTAAGTAGAACGAGTAAGAAAAACCAAACTATGTAAAGAAAAATGAAATAGGCTTAAACCCTCTTTCCTCCTGCCTTCTGCCTTCTGCCTCCTGCCTTATCCCGATGATAAATATTCACCACGACCTACTTATTTCCCTGGAATATAAAACTCCAAGCTTGGAACAATAAAACTCCAAGCTTGGAAGATTGAGCTTTCATTAACGTCTACTACCGCCACGATTAGGCGCTTCAGTTTCTTCTTGTTTTGTTTTAAGTGCAAATACTTGTTGATGCTGTGGCTGTTGAATTTTTTGCAGTGCAAATTTGGCACGGGTACGAACTCCGAGATCTGCATCTGTATCTAACATTTGCTGGAGTCGATCTTTAATGTGCGAGGCTCGATTTGGTAAGGTAATTGCAATCGCCGTTGCTAGTGCTTCTAAACTCGTGACTACTGCATAGCGCACCACCCACTCTGGATCTTCAGAAATGAATAGTAGTGCCTCTATTACCTGAGTCTGCACAGATTCAATTTTTTCTGATGGTAATTGATACCAACGCAATGTGCCTAATCCCCTAGCTGCTGCCCGCCGCACACTCAAGGAAAAATCGGTTTTTGCAGCCTCTAGCAAAGTGTCCAACGCCCGTAAATCGCCAATTCCGGCCAAGGCGCGAATTGCCCAGGCTCTAGCACCATAATTGTAGTCATCAATTAGTTTCAATAGCGGTGCGACTGCGGGTTCTCCGATGGCAATCAATCCATCTACCGCCGCCACTGCCGCCCCCGGATTATTGTAGCCCAAAGCTGCAATCAAAGTGGGAACAGATTCTTCTATACGAGTGGCTGCTAACTCTTGAACTGCATCTAACAAGCGATCCGATGAATCTGCTTGTTCCACAGCACGAATCAGTATTTGGGCAAGTTCACTGTTATCCATATTAATTTCACGAGTCATTATCGGTCAGCCAATTGTAGCTTAAGTTATCCGTAGTTTGCATTATGTTTAAACCTCCTAGCCCTAGTTTTATAATTGGCTTGGAGGTTTATGCGGGATGAAATGTTTATTTTTAAGTATTAATCACAACCGATTACTAAGGAATTATGACTACAATAATGAGTCCATCAAATTTATCACTTTAATAGCACCTGCTGATAAAGTGCTTGTTGCTGTATGATTAACTTGATGTTCCAGTAATCCTTTGAGAGAGATTAGTTTGAGGCTATTTTCTGCCAAAGTCTCGGCTATGGCCTCGGCTGCGGGTAGATACCCAATGGCTCCCAAGTCTGCCAACACAGCTCGACGCAGTTGCAGTTTTTCACCTGCCAAAGCCTTTACCAGCCGTTCTCCATAAACTGATTCTTGGGTTAACTGATACATGGCTCGTGCGGCGGCATATTGTACCAGTTCTATGGGATGCTCTAAAAAGGGTTTGACCAAAGGAATGGACTCAGTAGCCCGCAAGCTTCCCAAGGCTTCGATAATTGCGTCGTAAGGTTGGGATAAATCTGGCTGCTGCGATTTTAGTTGCTCTCCTTGCAAACCTGCTTTTAATAATTCAATCAGTGCAGGAATACAAACCGCATCGCCTAGCATATCTAAAGATTGGGCTGCTGCTTCCCGGACATAAAAATCTGAGCAGTCTAAACAAGCAATTAAGGGTTTTACTGCTTGGCGATCGCCAATTTTCCCTAATGCTCTAGCTGCATTCCGCCGCAAAGGATATCCACCTTCTGGCGTCCTGTCGTCTTCATCCTCTAAGGCTGCAATCAGTCTTGTAACCGCAACTGGTTCGCATATCCGAAACCTACCCAACCACCAGGCAGCATAAAATCGCAAACCTAAATCTGTGCTTTGGAGATTTGCGATCGCCTGTTCTACTGTTAACTGTTCTCCTCCAGGGGAATCACCTAGAGGAGATAAATCTTCAAATTTCTGCGGATTGGAATTCATCAGAAGGAAGATTTGCTCTATTGGCTATCTGTTTTCGGATCGAAACTCAATGGCTCAATATTAATTATTTTGCCACCCAAACGAGTAATCCGCTGCATTTCTTGATTCATCCGATTCTCAGCTACTGTGATAAATATACTGCCACTAGAACGAATCGGATAGTTGCTTTTATCGGTTTCTTCATTTTGGCGCAAGCCAACTACTTCATAGCGGAAGTAACGATTACTAGTTGTACCACCAGTTAATTGTCCAACCATAAATCACCTCAGAATCCATTCCAAATGTTTATTAGTCATTTGTCATTTCTCGTTTGTCGTTTGTCCTCTCTTACTAAGTTCAGATCGGAGGAAACCTCCGCTCTGACTTTGCGCTTTGTCATTTGTTGATTAACAATAACCAATGACTAGTGACTAATGACCAATGACCAATGACTAATGACTAATGACTAATAACCAATGACTTTAAAGTGGCTTAACGCTGGCGATTTTACCACCTTGTTTTACTACTCTTTGGAAGTAGCTAGATAGTTCTTCATAAGGTACGATTACAGCTTGATTCACACGACGTGTTTTAGGATATCCAGCTCCAAAAACGCCTGCTACTTCAACGCGGTAGAGTCTGCCTTCTTTACCAAAAGTTCCTGCGCCACCGAAAGTACTGTTGGGGGTTACGCCTTTGGTAGATGCAACGTAGGCAAAGCCTGAGGGGCCGCCGGAGGGAGCAATCACAGCAGATGCAGCATTGCGACCTAATTCGCTAGCCAAACGGGAAGATTTGCCTTTTAGTTGTGAGCGATCGCTACTTGCATAGCCGCGATAAAGTTGGAATATCCGGCTAAATCCCACAGTTTTCTGGCCTGTTTGAGTTTCAAAACCGCGATAGTAAGGCACAATATTTTCACCAAAGTTGGCTTGATACTCTGGCGAATCTATATATGAATCAATGTCAGCATCGTACCCTTCATTTTGGTACAAATCCAAGTGATAAACCACATCAGATTCATCGTAAGGCGCACGACCCAACAAATGTTTATAGTTCAGCTCAATGACGCGAGTTTGGAAATTGTCGTAGAAAAATTTCTTTTTGTACAGTTCTGATTTAGCTACTTGACGCACAAACTCTTGTACAGTGATTTTGCGATCGCGCAAAATCGATTCGGCACTGATGAGGCGGTCAGCTACCAATATATAATCATTGCCCAACAACTGACGATAGACAGCAGAAATTACTCTTTCTACATCTTCTTTAGTTGCATTTGGACGTAATTCTACAGGAGCGCTACCAATAAAAGGTTCTGCTCCCAGACGGGACGCCGCTGTTGTAATCGTCATTTTGAAAATTCTCCTTGAGTAATAGGTAATCAGTATTTGTCAGGTAAGTGAATAACGATCGGTAGGGAACTAGGAAGATAAGAGACAGGAGGTTATATCAGAGAAGAGTTTTAGCTTCTGCACCCTTCTCCCTACCTCTGGAGTCTATTTCGTACTCCTATATAGATGCGATTGCCTCTATACCTATTTCCTTAATCCTATTCTTTACTTACACAGCTTGGATGCTAATCACTTTACTGCCTTTACGATTGAGCTGCTGCAATTTACTAGAAAGCTGCTCGTAGGGAACTATCAACTCGCCAGTACCGCGCCGTACTACAGCTGAATTGGGAGAAGCTGCTTGCAGGAATCTAATCCGGTATGCTTCTCCACGACTACCTGTAGATAGACCTGTCAAGGCTCCAGAAGATACTGGATAGATGGGTGAAGCTAGATTCTTAGCTATTTCCCAGGTTAGCTTTCCTTGTTTTACCCCTTGAGCGCGATCGCTATTCGCATAACCCCGATAAAGTTGAAACAGCCGGCCATAGCCAACGTTTTTCTTTCCTACTTGGCTTTTAAAACCTCTGTAGTAGGGGACAACATTTTCGCCAAAGTTTTCTTGATATTCTGATGAGTCAATATAAGAATTTATTTCCGCTTCGTAACCCTTTGAATTGTATAGCTCAACATGGTACGAAATTTCTGACTCATCTTCTGGCGCACGACCTAATAAATGCTTATAATTCAACTCGATAAATCGAGTTTGTGAGTTGGAGTAGAAAAACTTCTCACGATAAAGTTCCGATTGAGCAATGGCCGATACAAAACCCTTGACTGAAATTGTACCTTGCTGTAACAGTGATTCAGCACTCTCTAAACGATCGCCTTCGAGTAAGTATGCATTACCCAAAACCTGACGGTAAGCTGCACGAATCACCACTGCCACATCTGCTTCTGTTCTATCAGGACGTAATTCTATTACTCCTGAGTTTTCAAATGGTTCAATTCCCAGCCTTGCTGCTTGTCCCAAAGCTACCATCCTTAACCTCCTCAGTTTTAACTACAAAACTGAAAACTTTTTAGAAAGTATTTTTCTAATTTTTTAACAGTTAACAGTCTTTTGAAAATAAAACTGCCCGGAGAGGTAAACAACTCATAGAACTTTCTGGTCATAAGAGCTGATTTCCTCTCCGGGCTAAAGCAATACTCTAGCTCAGAGTATTAATTACGTAGTCGATGTAGGAATTTGCTTCAACAGCTGGGTCGCCGCTGAGACCGTGGTTAGCTTTGATGTACTTGAGAGCTTCAATGTACCAGCTAGGAGACAAGTCGAAAGTTTTGTTGATTTCAGCTAAGCCAGAAATCAGGAAATCATCCAAGGGACCTGTGCCACCAACAACTAAAGCGTAGGTGATAATCCGCAGATAGTAGCCGACATCACGTACACACTTAGATTTACCGCGTTGGTCGTGTGCGAAGTTGGGGCCTTGTTGTTGGGTGGTGTAGGGGAACTTGTTGTATACAGCTTGAGCTGCACCTTCAGTTAACCGTTGAGCATTAGCACTCAAGGATTTTGCTGCTTGCAAGCTAGCTGGTGCTTGGCGGAAACGACCAAAAGCTACTTGAAGTTCTGTGCTGCTGAGGTAGCGACCTTGAGAATCAGCCGCTGAAATTGCTTCGGTTAGAGGTGTTTTTGTCATTTTTGGTACTTCCCTTTAACAAACTTTTCGTTGAAATTTTGTTTTGTCTTGCGGACAATTATTTCACCCAATAGCAGCGGTGCCTGGATTAAGCAACAGCAGAGGCGGCGCGATCGAAGTAGCTAGCGATTTCAGCTGCTAATGCGCTGCAATCTCCTCTGGTGATGCCATTTGGATCGTTAACAATCTTCAAGGAAGCATCTTTGAGCTTTTGAATACCAACAGCAACGGAAGCTCCAGGAGTTCCCAATGCCAAGTAGGTTTCACGTAAGCCATTGAGAGCGCGATCGTCTAATACGCTGGAATCGCCAGCAAAGATCGCATAGGTTACGTAGCGAAGAATGATGTCCAAATCGCGGATACAAGCAGCAGCGCGACGGCTGGTGTAAGCATTACCACCAGGAGCGATCAATTGAGGTTGTTCTGCCCACAGATCGCGTACCGCAGCAGCAACAATAGCAGAGGCATTGCTGGTAATGCGGTTAACTGCATCTGCACGCTTGTTACCATCTTTGACTAGTTCGCTCAAAGCATCCAATTGTGCATCGGTGAGATATTCCCCACGTGTATCGGCTTGGGAAACTACTTTTGCAAATGCATCTAAAACCATTGCGTTAAACTCCTAATTGGCTTGGTTAAGAATTATTTGATGTAAAAACTGAATGGTTCAGCTTTTCTTTTCTGATGTCAGATGCCTGACCATTTTTATGAAAGGTTCACAACGGACATCCAAGGTATAAGTCTACGACCTGTAGGGTTTCGGATTAAAACTTTTGTTACAAAACTTCATCTTAATATGAGAGACCAGAAAACCCGCTAGATTCAGCACCCCATCAACCTTGTAATGTTATTTTCCCTTTCAAATTATTTTTATACTATGATGATGCCTTTTGTTTTATTAAAAATTATTATGTTACCTTGTCTTTTTATTCACTTAACTTAACATAAACATTTATTTAAGTAATAATACTACTCCCAAATCAAATACCGCTACCAAAGCGTTTTGGTTAGGGACTTCCAATTAAAAAAATAGCCAATTTTGTAGGGTGTGTTAGCGCCAGCGTAACGCCCGGCCAACTATTTGGGTGCGTTACGGCTTTCGCCTAACACACCCTACTTGTATGGCAAGCTTTAAATGCAATCAAATTTATTGTGGGGTGGGCATCCTGCCACTGTAAGTTAAAACTCTTGCCCCACAATCGTTTTACCCCACCCCCAACCCCTCCCCTTGCTAAGGGGAGGGGCGATTTTGGCTTTAGACAAAATCGGGGTGGGGTAACGCGGATCTTGATAGTAAGTGAGTAGAACTCAATATCACGTCTTCACAAGGGTTTCACGTTAAGTTGACACCAATGCCAAGATGCCCGCCCCACAAGAGTTAATTGGATATTTTTTGTTGATTGTATATTTTCTTACGCGACTATTAATTTTCTCTCTAAATCAAATAAAAAGCCATGAATATACTCTTCAGTCCATTCATCACCATAGAATCGCTTGAACATTCCTCGTGCAGGGTCTTTTTCAGAGCGATATCGCAGGTATCGCAGTTGTGCGCGTTCAATATCCGCTAGGCTTTGGGAATCAGTTACAGGTTCTGCTTGCTCTACGAAATCGAGGTAAGCTTTGAGATAGTCTTTAAAGGCGGCAAATACTTGAGTTTCTACTACGACAGTTTCTTGGGGACGAGTCCAGAGAAAAGCAGGAGAAAAGAAGGGCCGTGCTTCTTCTGGAAAATCGCCTCCCCAAGTTAGATGCTGTTGATGGGCATGAAAGATAGGCAGGATCGGTTGGGTATACTTTGCCTGATATGCTAGATCGTCTCGGAATAAGGGTTGCATATCCAAGGCGATGAGGTGTCCTCCTGGTAATGTCACCAAATCTGCCCCAAAGAAGGGTAAGTCGTAGTTAAGGCGTGGGAAAATTACGAAGTTCAGTACTTGGAGGGAATTTCCACCTTGTACGTGTGCTGCTCGAATTTGCCGTAGTTTTGTGGTTTGAAAGGCATAACTAGTGGTGAGAACCTCTTGTTGGTTCTTGCCTTTACCCACAGTAGCAACCTTAGATTCAAATCCTTCAGGAATAGGATATGCTTGCAAATCTAAACGCGATCGCATGTAGGCGATCGCATAATCGAGAAATGGCTGATAAAGTGTCATTTGATCTACAAATATAAATTTTTGGCATTGGGCAAACAGGGCATGGGGAAAGGGAAAGGGGTATGGTTCGACAAGCTCACCAACCGGGGAAAAGGGGAAAGATTAAGTTTATTCCTTTTCCCTTTTCCCTTTAACCTTTTCCCTGCCCCATGCCCCATGCCCCTTGGCTCACCTTCTGCTGAGTGCTAAAGGCACAGCATCTTCAAATAAGAACTCGTGGAGAAAACGCTCTGCCCATTCATGGCCAAAGTAACTGCTAAATAAACCAGACGCTGGATCGCGGTCTGCACTATATTGGTCATAGTCTTTTTGAGCTTTGACAATCCGCTGGATATCTTCTGGATCTTGGAGCGGCTCGGCTTTTGCTAACATTTCCCAATACAAGTTTAAGTAATCCTGAAATGCTTCAAAAACTCGCGTTGCTACTGTTTGAGGATCTGTTTTGGCAAATAATAAGTACTTAGAAAAGTACTGATTAGCATCGTAAAACTTCATTTCTAAGTTTTGTGCCAGATCTGGGTATTTTTCATGCAGAGATTTCAGCGGCAGTATGTATTTTTTCTGATAATCTTCATCTTGGAATAAAGGCTGAAAGTCAAGAACAATCAGGTTCTTAATTTTACCAAAGGATAAAAAATCAATCCCTAATAAAGGTAAATCGTAGTGATGGCTGGGATAAATCACGCTGTTAAAAATTTGGGCGCTCTCCCCGGCATCAATGTAGGTATAGCGAATTTTTCGCAACTCTTGACATTGGTGACACCAACTGCTGATGGTTGCTGGGTTTCTGCCGCGATCGCTAACTTTGAATTCCAAACCAGGGGGAATGTCCCTACTTTGTAAATCAAACCGTTCAAATAGCTCTTTTTCTAAAAATTCCAGGAAAGGCTTATACATACAGCATGACTCATTAACCCTTGCATGAAAATAAAGTATGTGAATCATGCACGTCTCATTTCTTAGAAACAAAGCAACATTCCTTAATGGGGAATAGGGAATGGGGCATGAGGCAGGGAAAAGGTTAAAGGGAAAAGGGAAAAGGAACAAATTTAATCTTTCCCCCTTACCCCTTTCCCTTTCCCCTTATCCTCTTCCTATCCCCTAGCATGATTTTGAGCGATCATTTGCTCTAGCAGTTGTTGAGAAACACAACGACGCTCGGAACAATAAGCTATCAAGTTGATTCCGTTCATCATTCGCACGCTGCTAACTCTGACACGAAAATCATCCGTGACAAACCAACAACGTTCTTGTCCTTGGTTGTTGTCATAATCAGTAGCAATCGTCAGCACTCCATCATGAGCAAATTGATATCGGCTAATAACCGGAATGCTCTCTACATAACCTTGGTTGCGGATTAATTTCCCAGAAAGCCTCGTTTCATCGTCAGGAATGTCAACCAAAATGGCAGCATTATCGGCGTTCGGCGGTCTTGTGTCTAGGTTAGCTTGCCATCCAAAGCTAGCGCCTCCGGTTGCTTTATCTGGCTCTATTCCTTGTGCCTTACAGACTTCTTGGACTTTGGGATCGTCTTTTTCGATAACTGTAACGATTAAATTCGACTCACCCGACTCATCTGCGGCTGAGTCAAAGTGATGAACCGAACGCTCTGTAAACCATATGCCTTCACTTTTACGGAAGAAGTCAATCATTGACAAAGGTGGTATCATATGCATCTATTTGGAAACCTCTTTTAAAAGAATACTTTTGGCAAAATCTTGTTGTATAGCACGAGGCAGCTATGCAGAAGGCAGAAGGTAAAACTATTGCTATTCCTAGCATTCACGCTTTAAAAATGTCCTAACCTATATGACTACCGCTATAATCCTAGCGATCGCTATCTGATGGAAACAGGCAATGGGCAATAGGCAACAGATTTTTTCACCAATGATTTTGGATTAATGTACTACCTTTTGTATTATTTGTATTGTTTGGATTAATTATTTTGTTGTTATGTAAAATTTACAGATGACAGCTTGCATTTTATCTTTTTTGGTTCCTTGAGTGAAAGAATTATTTCAATAGGTTTTGTTAGTTTCATATCTGATGACAAATAGTGAAATTCGCCTGATTACCAGAGAACGCCCCAGTCCAACTCCAGAAATCTTAACAGCCCTCAAAGCAGGACTTCCTTTAGAAAAAGTAGATTTGAGTGAATTCAATCTGCGGGGAGTTGATTTAAAACAAGCTAACTTAACTCAAGCCAAGCTACTAGGAGCTGACCTCAGTGGGATGGTCTTGAGTGATGCAAATCTCGGTGGAGCCGATTTGCGAGGTGCAAACCTGCAAGGAGCGGATTTGAGTGGAGCAAATTTGCAGGGAGCTTATTTAAACCGTGCTGACCTGCAACAAGCGAATCTCAGCGGGGCAAATTTGCAAGGAGCTAAACTGCAAGTAGCGTGTTATGATACACAGACAAAATGGCCTGAAGAATATAACTACAAAGGTTCGGGAGCAGTGGGGCCAGGTGCTAATCTTAATGGCGCTTATCTCAACACGGCTTTTTTACGCAATGCAGATTTGCAAGGAGCTAATTTGCGCGGAGCTTACCTCAGCGGTGCTGACCTGACTGGAGCAAATTTACAAGGGGCGGCTTTGAGTGGTGCTGACTTGAGTAAAGCTTATTTGACGGGGGCTTGCTTACGGAATACTAGATTAACTGGAGCCAATTTGCAGGGTACAGATTTGCGAGCAACCGATCTGACTAACGCAGAAATGGAGCATCTTGAGAGTATTGCCGGGGCAGATTTTAGTCTTGCCCAAGGACTGACAGAAGCAACCAAAGCTATGCTTGGCAGCCGTCCAGCATCAGAACTCGATGTTTGGAACGCCTACACTCGCAAAACAACTCGTGAAAGTTTAAGTGGGTGAACAAAAGTTATGAGTTCTGGTAGGCAATAGATAAAGAAAGTCTCTTGGCGCTGGGGTTTGACGATGGCAAGCAGGGGGAGCAGGGGGAGAAGGGGAAGCAGCGGGAGCAAGAAAAATGATTTGTATCAATAATTTCGTGAAATGGTATTGGTATAAATTACATATTCTGAGTTGTTTTACACAGCTTGCCACTTCTGTTTGAGAAGGGCTAAAAATGTAGCGTATCCTTCGGAAAAACCGGGCGGATCTGGTAGAACATATTGTGGAAATTCTTTATACGATCGCCAAGGTTCAGAAGCATGATGCCGTAAATACAAGGCACATTCTGAGGAACCTGGTAATCGCCAAGTCATTTGGCCAGTTGGTATATCAGTCACAAATCTCTCCCGAACTCGAAGAATTTGATATTTTATTCTAGATTTTCGCAAAATGCCCGGATATTTTGCTCGAATTTAAGATAAAATAAAGTATTACCTATATTTATGTTGAGTTCGTTCGCATCATTAAGTTTATTCACAAAAATCTTAAACCACTTCGCTTTGCTATCGTGGCAACAAGTCTTCTAAAGCAGCTCCTACAACTCGGTGATCCTTATCCTGTCTGAGTTGGTTGAGGGCTGCTTTTGCTTGAGGTTCGTCAAATCGTTTGAGGGCGTAGGCAACCCGCACGCGCATCCGCCAAGATTCAGTATTTACCAGGCTTAGTATTTGAGACAATGCTGCAACATTTAGGGTAGAGCCAGCCAGTAAGCCTAGCGCATCAACAGACGATTCCTGAACTGTAAAATCTTCATCTTTTAAACCCTGAACGCAGATATCAAATAATTCTTCAGGACAATCCATTTCCGCGATCGCTGCGAGAATAGTACGACGGACTAACCAGTGGTCATCCTGATAATATGTCAAAACTAGATGAGAAACTGCTATTCTCCCAAATAGAGATAAAGAATTTGCTGCCTCAGCTCGCACGTTCGGTGTATCGTCGAATTTCATAATTTGGATCAAAGCAGCAAAAGATTCTGCTGATTGTTGCTTACCCAAACCCCTTGCTACAAAGGAACGCACCAAAAATTCTGAGTCATGGAGTTTACTCGTTAACAGAGGGACTGCAACTTCTGATTCATACTCTTTGAGCGCGGCGATCGCTTTCAAACGATACTGAAAATCTGGATTCTCCAGTTCAGCTTTAATTTTATCGATTTCCATAACTGCATTTATTAACGTCATTCTTTACTTTATTTTACAAATGTCAAAAAATAGCGATCGCATTTGGGAAGATTACTAGGGAATGGGAAGAGGACAAGGGGGAAAGGGAAAGGGGTAAAGGGAAAAGGGAAAGATTAAATTTATTCCTTTTCCCTTTACCCTTTAACCTTTTCCCTCTCCCCAATGCCCCATGCCCATTGCCCATTGCCCAATGACTAATGACTAATGACTAAATTAAGCGAAACTGTTAAGCAATTAATAACCAAAGCCAGAATTGTCAGCTTTGCACAGTGGGAACAGTCCCATCCTCCAGCAGCGATCGCTATATTCCAAGCTGCGGATGATAATCTTCGCTATTTGAGTGACGAAGATGTATTAGAGATCCAATCTTTATCACCTAATTATTCTGCCTTAATTCCTGTTGCACAGTTATTGCGCGATCGGGCAGCCGAAATCGTTGATGAAGCAAGAGTTCAGGTTTTGCTGACTTATCCTGAAATTATCGAGCCTGGGGGAGGTCTTTATCCAGCTGAACGCGCTCAAGCTTGCTGGCGAGATTTTTGGCATTTTCTTCGCTGCATCACTTATGGTATCGCGGGTAGCCACGCTGAATACACTAGTCCTACAGGACTGCACTATATGAATTTGCTTTATCAGGAATTACAAGTTCCGTTGGATGCAATGGTTTTGGGCTTAAAAAGTATTAAAGCTGCTAGTTTGAAACGCTGCCAAGCCAATGACCAAGAAATTACTCCTTATTTTGACCATTTAATTACCCAATTAGCTGCTTTCCAAATTCAGCAGTAAAAAGTGATGCCATTTTTAGATATCAAAAAATTGGCGTTGCTGATTTCATGTATGAAAACGATTGTGCATTATATCAAAATCCTAGTAGAGACGTTGCAATGCAACGTCTCTACTAGCAATTGCAACGTCTGTGCATCTGGATTCTATACCGCAATTTTGCCTTAAGGATCGATAAAGTACTAAAAAAACTTAAATTTCTCTCAAGTATCATTTAACTTAACAAATTTTAATAAATATCGCTTCGCGATCGTATCAGAATGTGTAAAGGCATAATGATGTAAAAAATTCAAAAAACTTGAATTATGGACGTTCAGAGCAATTTTTAAGGCTCTAGCTCTCCCTCTTGTTTAAAGTCATGTAAAGTTTTTTAACATCTGCTGAATATCATTCTCATAAAATTTAGTTGTTAACTGGGAGATAGTTTGAATGGCTTTCGGACCAGCATCACGATTAGGGGTCGCTTTATTTGAAGACACCGATCCCGTCGATCTGTGGCCAGGTCGCTCTAATGAGGAAATTGAAACCATAATTAGAGCTGTCTACAAGCAAGTTTTAGGCAATGCCTATGTTTTAGAGAGCGAGCGGGTAAGTGTTCCGGAATCCCAACTCAAACGGGGTGAAATTAGCGTTCGTGAGTTTGTGCGTCAAGTCGCTAAGTCGGAACTTTATCGATCGCGCTTTTTTGATAGCGTTCCCCGCTATCGGTCGATTGAATTAAATTTCAGACATCTTCTTGGTCGTGCGCCATTAGATCTAGAAGAAACCCGTTCGCATAGCACTATTCTGGATACAGAGGGTTTTGAAGCTGACATTGATTCTTATTTAGACAGCGACGAATACCAAGAGACTTTTGGCGAAAACACTGTACCCTACATTCGCGGCTACAAAACTGAAGCAATTCAGAGCTTGGTTCAGTTTAGCCACTTATTCCAGTTAGTACGTGGTTCTGCTAGCAGCAGTCTCAAAGGTGACTTAGCTGGTAAACAGCCGAAATTGAACAGCTTAGTAATTCAAAACACCCCTAGTCCTGTGGTTTCGCCACTCAGCAAGGGCGCTACATTCCGCAATCCAACATCTACTCCGAGAACCCGTCAAGGCGTGGGAGCAAGTGATGATGGTAAGGTATACCGGATTGAAGTCACCGGTTACAAGGCAAATGTGGTAAATAGTATTTCCAAGTTTCGCCGCAGTAACCAAGTCTATTTCGTACCCTACAATCAACTATCACAAGAGTATCAAAGGATTCACAAGCAGGGTGGTGTAATTGCTAGTATCACTCCTGTCAATTAGAGAATCTATTTACAAACTAAGCTTGGGAAAAGGTACATGGGAAGCATTGTTATAAATTCCCCAAAGGTGGAGCTATGGCCAACTAGCTCTACCGAAGAAGTGGAAGCAGTGATTCGAGCCGTCTATAAACAAGTTTTGGGTAACGCTCACTTGTTAGAAAGTCAGCGGCTCGTAACTGGAGAATCGCAGCTGCGCGATCGCAAAATCAGCGTTCGTGACTTTGTGCGAATCGTCGCAAAATCCGAGATTTACCGTAGTCGGTTTTTTGAAACCACTGCTCCTTATCGGTTCATTGAACTCAACTTTAAACATCTCTTAGGCCGCGCTCCCCTAGATCAGTCAGAGATTTCTGACCATATCACTCGTACCATTGAAAACGGTTATGACGCAGAGATCGATTCCTACATCGATAGCCCGGAGTATGAGGCTAACTTTGGCGATAACACTGTACCCTACTATCGGGGAAACAGCAGCCAAGTAGGACAAAAGCAAGTCGGTTATAACCGAATTTTTGGTATTGTTCGTGGTGCAGCTGAAAGCTCAAGTACCCTCAAGTCCTCGCAGCTGGTATACTCAGTAGCAACCAATAGCGCTGCTAAAATTAAGTTACCTTCTGTTATCGGTAGTACTGAAAAGAGATTTAAGATCGTCGTTCAGGGTGGAAGCGGAAAATTTAATAATCCCCTCCGCCGCGCCACAACCGAGTACATCGTTCCTGCTAGCAAGATTACACCGCAAATTCAGCGGATTAATCGCACTGGTAGCAAGATTGTTAGCATCACAGAGATAGTCTAAAAAATAGGGATTGGCCAAACAGGGAATTGGGCATTGGGTGGGGAAAAGGTTAAAGGGTAAAGGGTAAAGGAATAAATTTAATCTTACCCCTTTTCCCCTTACCCCTTTCCCCCTTGTCCTCTTCCATGCCCCAGTTCCTAGTACCCAATCCCTAATCCCTTATCCCAGGTTTGATAAAAAGTAAAATAAACTAGCATCATATACACTGATTGTAAACTGCTTTTTCAAATCGCTTTTGTAATGAAAATTACTGAATTCTTTGAACTTTCAATTGGACGGTGGCGATCGCAACGTAGCGGTCATCACTTAGCATTCGCCCATTTTGAAGAAGTTTTGTCTACCATTGACATTGAATCTCTATCTACCGACGATCCGGCAGTGCGAGAAATATGTAAATTATATGACGTTAGTACTAGTGATATTACTCACCCATTTCGCATGACTTGGGAAGGTGAATCAGACTGGGACGATAAACCAATCTCTGGCAGTACAGTGCTCGTACCAATTCCCGATATTGAAAATCCTTCTAAAGGCAAACTCTTGCGGGAAAAGGGATATGCCGAAACAATCCCGGCAGTAGGTAAATACCACCTGAGTGATGATGGTGTTTTTACCCTACTGACACAGTATGACCTCGCTGCGGCTGAAGAACGAATTTGGTTTGCTAACCCAAATCTCCGATTTCGCGTATCGATGATAAAAACCAGCGATGGTAAAGGCGTGACAACCGCTTCCTTTTCTTCAGAAATTCGGTCTTTGTCAAGTTCAACAAGTTAGCAATGTTCGCTGATGAGTGCTAACCGCCAACCGTCAACAGTTAACGTCTATAAAAAGTGTTTATGCTTTTTGAGCGTACACCAAATTATCTAATACCAATTTGAAAAAAGAATGCGACAGATACATACTTCTGAACCTTTGTTCTGTTTGGCTTTCTTAATGCGTGAATTTTGAATGCGTGAATTTTAAATTAGTATAATTTTGTCTTGTCACTCCTGAGGTTGAATATGACAATAGCACCTAGTGACTCCAACACTAAGTCTAGCGATTTGCTCACCTTAGCTTGTTGGATGGCAGGAGATTTTAGCAATCAAAAGCAATCTTTTGCAAATCCTCAGCTTTACGCGCACATCCACATTTTTTTTCGTCCTTTACCATTTGAGTTTTTTTCTGCGGTCGGTTTTTATTCTGAACAAGCATATGACCACGACTTATGGACACCCTATCGCCAGGGAATACATAAATTAGTAGATTTAGGCGATCGCATTTATATCGAAAATTACAGCTTGAAAGACCCTATACTTTATGCAGGTGCCGGTCGTGAATTAGATATTCTTAAAACCATCACCCCAGGAAGTATCGAACGGCGCTATCACTGTTCAATGATTTTTGTTCGAGAAGGTGAAATGTTTCGCGGTAATGTAGAACCAGGAAATCAATGTTTAATTTCTCGCAATGGTCGCCAGACATATCTTATTAGCGAAGTAGAAATAACTGAGCATACTTGGGTAAGTCTAGATAAAGGCATGGATATTGAAACCCACGAACAAATATGGGGTTCAACTGCTGGGCCTTTGCAGTTTGAAAAACGAGAAAGTTTTGCTGATGAATTGAATGCGGTGAACGCATTATGTTAATTCAGCTCGAATCTGTTAAATCCAAAATGTTACCTCCACTGGCTGAAAAAAAAATGCGCTGCTGGATTCGCAGTCGCCACTTGATTTGTTCGGGTAACTTTTTTATCTTCGAGACATTAGAATATACGACGATTGAAAGGTTTTCTGAATGTGTAGCTTCTTTAGGAGGAACAGTAATATCTGTTGACCCCGTTAATAAAATTTGGATGGGCGATCATCGCCAAGTTATTCTATATCAAGCAAAAGCAAGTTTACACACACCTCATCACACATTGAAACAATACTGGATAAAATACGGTGGTTTCTATACTAGATTTGATGTTCGTTGTTGAGAGATCCTATATTGCTAGCTTGCTTTGAGTTATGAGTAAGCTCTAATTGAAGAAGAATACAGAATTCAGAATTAAATTTCTTTTTTTGACGACTGACGCCAATATTGCTGTTTTGTTAAAAATTGAAAAATCAGTCTTCAAAAAGGGAGCGATACCAATTCACGAAAATCTTGATACAAATACAAGAACTTGTAGGGGCGAACGACTGTTTGCCCTTACGCTCGTATTACTATCAGCAGTAGAGAATAAGCCATTAGGGGAGAAACCCAGCCACCGATGCTTTTCTTACCGCAGTTATTCTGTATTCTAAATTTTAATTCCTCCCTCAGATAGTTGACGGATAACTGTTAATCTATCACTGTCATTTTTTGATGTGATTCGTTATTAGCTATTAACTGTTAGCCATCTCGCTTTGTTAGAAAATGTAACTAAAAAATCTCCCAAAACTTGATAACTTATATCCTATTGTGAAGGGAATTACAGCTATTTTCAGGTACATATACCATGCTGTAGGGGCACAGCAGTGCTGTGCCCCTACGTAGATGTGGTTCAAATACGTGAAAACTTCTGTAAAGTTGTTAGTGCTAAATTTGACTAAATAAACACTAACAAATACTGCTATCCCATTACTTTTAAAAATATTGTTTTTTCAAAGGTTGTTGAAAACTATGCCAACTCTTTCAGATGATGAAATTAGACAAAGCCAATATCAAGCATTTTCCGAAACAGCTATCATTGAACTGTGGCCTGGTAGTTCGGTTGATGACATCGAAACTGTGATTCGTGCAGTTTATCGGCAAGTTTTGGGCAATGCTTACGTGATGGAAAGCGAACGCCTCATTGCTCCAGAATCACAACTCAAGCAAGGCATAATTAGCGTTCGTGAGTTTGTGCGTCAAGTTGCTAAATCTGATTTATATCGCTCTAGATTTTTTGATAACGTTTACCGCTACCGTGCTATCGAGTTGAACTTCAAGCATCTTTTAGGCCGCGCTCCTGATGACTACTCCGAGATGATATATCACAGCAACATTTTAGATGAACAAGGTTTTGAGGGTGATATTGATTCTTATGTTGATAGCGAGGAGTATTTTAGTGCTTTTGGGGATAACATAGTACCATATTATCGCGGCTACAAAACCCAAACTGGCAAAAAGATATTGGAATTTACCAATATGCTGCAACTAGTAAGGAGTAACTCTAGCAGCGATAAGAACTTAGCATCAAATAATAAACCTCAGTTGGTGCGATCGCTAATTACTAACACTCCTTACGGTAAACTCAAACCTACGGATGTTGGTGCATTATTAGCTGAATTGTTCAAACCAAAATCAGAATCTGGTGCTGAAGTTAATACATTTGTTGCAGCTAATAAAACAGGCGAACAAAGCTTGCAGCAAAAAATTCAAGAGCAAGAAAATCAGATTACAACTTTACAACAACAATTAGCTGAGTTACGACCCTTTGCTACCATCGGTACAACACAATTTACTAGTAGTTCACAGGTTTCTAGTTTTCAAAGTGCAGATGAATATTCATCTTTGCAACAGCAAGCCGACGCCCAAGCAAAACAAATTACCGTATTGCAAGAGCAAATTGCTGATGCTCGACGCTTGGCCGCAGTTGGAGAAGCCCGTTTAAATAAGTGGCGCAGTCGCGTTTTTAATGGCTAAATTACCCAGACAATAGCCAAGCAAATAGTTTGTAGTGAGGACTTTAGTCCGCAAATATTTAAGCACTAAAGTACTTACTACAAACTTATTTAACTTTTAAAATCTGCTTGTCTGCGAATGGCATTGTTTCGGAGATCTAGTTAAATCTATACATTCCCAAATTGCAACTTTGAGCTTACGATTAGGTCTGGTTAAATTCAAGCGATCGTAGAGGGATACTTATTTTTTTATTGTAATATATTTTTTGTTTTAGCTAATTTGACCCAGTTAGGATATTCAGTCATCAGTAAATCATAAAGTTCTCGATCTGCTATATTTTCTGGATCTTCCAAGCTGAAAAAATCAGAGTTATCAAGATAGCGATCGCTAATTTCATCAAGTCGTTCTAAAAAACTAAAATCACTTGTAATTGCTTGGGAAAACCAGCCTAAAATTCCTTTACTTTTAACATCTTTACGTGACTTACCAATTGCCATAAATTGCCAAAAAATCGGTTCGTAGGAAGACTCTTTAAGATACTGTTGTGTTTGTGACTCGTCAGAGGTTGCTCCATCTGTAACGAACATGACATAAACTGGTTTATTTAACGCAACAGGATTGTTTTGGCTACTTTTTTTAAAGCTTGGAAAATAGAAATTTCTAATCATATTGATAGCTTGACCATAGTAAGTACCACCTTCAAGGGGATACTGTTTTAGGAGATTTTGAATAAAGCTTTGAAAATTTTCAATAGTCATTTCACCCACATGATGAGCTTTAGCTCCAAAGAGAAATATATCAATAGAGGCGTTATCGTCAAAACGACATCCTAAAGCAAGAATTTTTTCAGCAAACCGCTGTATTTTACCTGAACTATAGAGCGAACCCATTGAACCAGAGATATCAAGGCAAAGCACAACCTTGGCTTGATGATTTGTCAAATTTACTTTTTGAAGTGATATATCTGCCGTTTTAGCAAGATTAAAAATATGTGGTGCTTGCTGTTCAAGCTTTTTATCTAATGCTATCTTTGCTTGAATTTTATAGTTTTCTTTTTCATCTTCTTTTTTTTGTTCTTGTTTAGTTTCAACAATATACTTATCTACAAAACTTTGTAGCCCCGAACTATACCCTTCTCCTACCGCCTGAAATCTCCATTGATTATCCTTTTTATATAAGCGCCCAAATTCCAAAGCCGTCTCTTGAGAAAAAGCTTCTCTTAAGTTGTATCGAGCTAGAGAATTTTTACTTTCGTGATTGTAAATCTTGATAAAAGCATTTTTGATTTGACTAAAATTTTGATTTTTTTCTTGCCCTTGATGAATAGTAACAACAAAAACTATCTCCTGAATAGCTGGATTTACTTTTGTCAAATCAACATAAATCGTCTCATCATCTCCATTACCTTCTCCGGTTCTATTATCTCCTGAATGTTCTAAAGAACCATCGAGCGATCGCAGATTATTGTAAAATACAAAATACTTTTCATCAGGAATTTTACCATCTGCGCCTAACATAAATACCGAAGCATCAATATCATAGGCTTGCCCACATTGATTGACTTGCCAACCCAAGCCAATAGCTACCTTCTTTAAGTTGGGAGCTTCTTGAGAAAGATTAAATCTTCCACCTTTACTTAATTCAATTTCCATTTTCGATACATCCTTAAAATTTGTTATTTTGTTAATTTCACAAATTCTCAATTATGATATTAATTTATGCAAAAAAAGGGGGTAACAATAATGAATACCCCCTTTTTATTACTCTCTAAAATAACTACTAAGCCGCATATCGGTCTACGAAACTTTGCAACCCTGCTTTATAACCAGCGCCGACAGCTTGGAATCTCCATTCTCCATCTTTGCGATAAAGCTTACCAAATTCAATTGCCGTTTCTGCGGAAGCCTCTTCATCTAATTCATATTTGGCAATTTGTTTTTCTGTTTTATTGTCATAAATTCTAATAAACGAGTTCCTGACTTGCCCAAAGTTTTGCTTTCTTTGTTCTGCTTCGTGAATAGTGACAACAAAAATTATTTCTTGAACGGAAGCATCAACTTTACTCAAATCAACTTGGATTGTTTCATCATCACCGTGACCCTCTCCAGTTCTACTATCTCCCTCATGTTTCACAGAATCATCGGGTGATTGTGGGTTGTTATAGAATACAAAGTATTTTTCATTAGGAATTTTTCCGTTAGTACCTAACATAAATATAGATGCATCTAGGTCAAAAGCTGAACCTGTATCTGTGGCATTAAGATCCCATCCTAAACCAATTCCAGCATTTATTAAGCTTGGTGCTTCTTTTGAAAGATTGATTCTTTCGCCTTTACTGAGGTTAATTGACATGATTATTACCTATTGTTTGAAAATGAATTTTACCTAGAGTTGTTATTGAGTAACTCAATAACTTAGTCAAGAATCAAAGAATTTTGACTTATATCATCCAGAAGGCATGAGATATGAATTAAAACATCTTGCTCAGTAACTCACAAATGCTGCACTGTCAGCAATTTAAGAGTAAGCTCTCACAAGTCCTTCTAAACCATTAACATTAATGCCATTACCAACAGCTGCCATCTTCCACTCGTTATTGTGGTTGTAAATTTCAGCCATAATCATTCCGGTCATTCCTTTATATTCAGATCCCGACAGATTATACTTAGCTAATTCTTGCTTGTTAGATGTATTAACCAGGCGTACAAACGCATTTTTAACCTGGGTAAATTCTTGTTTACGAGCAATACAATCGTAAATATTCACTGTAAAAACCAGTTTGACGATCTCTTTTGGTAGTCGAGCTAAATCTACAATAACTTGCTCATCATCACCGTCTCCTGCACCTGTGAGATTATCACCTAAATGAGTAATAGCTCCAGATTTGTGAGATAGATTTCCAAAGTAAACAAGGTTGCTTGTATCTCTGATTTTGCCATTTTCATCTAAACACATGACAGAAGCATCTAAGTCACAATCTTGAGTGTTACTGAAAACTCCAAAAACGCCACCACCTGAACGTTTTGCTGTATCCCAGCCTAGTCCACACATCAGTTTTGTGAGTCCAGGAGCTTCTTTAGATAGTGAAATACGTTGCCCTTTTTGTAAGTTAATTCCCATGTTTCTTGATGTTAGATATATGGATTGATAAACTCTTATTTATACCGTTAAAGTAACGATTTAAAGCCACCTCTTAAGCAAGTTTTTTAATTCGTTTTGTGCAAACAAATGGAAGGCTTGGAAATCACCACAAAATTAATCAGCTAGATTGCTGGCTGCTTAAAAAACATTTCAAAATGAATTATTTAATTTTTGTGAAATATCCTGTAATTAATGGCAATCAAGCTACTAAGTTTTATTGTGTAAATCCGGTTGTTTGCGAGAATTAATTATTGATTAACATAGAATTAAATTGATAGCACTATTATGCGCTCTATCCTATTCATCTGTAAGGATTGCTGTAATCAGGAAAAATACTTAAACTCTCAAATTTTGGTCTTGATGTCACATAGTTTCTTGATAGCAGTATTGCTATGATATTCAATGACAAATAGCCAGTGATATTGACTGCGATCGCTTTAACAAATTACATATAGAGATGCAAAAATTACCATCTCTCAACATTTATTAACAACGCTGCAATTGAGCTAACAATACGACAATTTCATCAATTGCTTGACGCACAACTGTTGCAGGCTGTTCTGATTGATTGACAATAATACTAAAAACTAACGTTTCATACTTAGGCGCATTCACATATCCAGATAGAGAAACTACACCAGTTAACGTACCAGTTTTAGCTTGTACAATACCTTCAGCTGGTGTGTTTTGAAAACGATTTCTTAAGGTTCCACTTTTACCAGCTACAGGTAAAGATGCACGATATATCGATGCTCCCGGCGTTCTTGACATTCCTCGCAAAACTTGTACAAAAGCTTCTGGAGTTACTAAGTTACGACGCGATAAACCCGAACCATCTATTAAAACGTAATTTGCTGGATCGACTCCTAATTGAGTTAAACTTGCTTTAACAACTTCTAAACCGACATTAGCGCTAATCTGATTTTTCAGTCTGGGTTTTTCCACAGCTAATGCTCTTAATAGTGCCTCAGCATAAAGATTATTACTATTAACATTTGTCTCTGCTAATAATTCAGCTAAAGGTGGCGACTCTACAAATGCTATTTCCTCTTGATTAGTACCGCCAGATACGACTAATGCTTTCCCCAAAGAGATTTTTTCTTTTGCTAAAGCAGTACGAAAGCGCCGGATAAAGTAATAATTAGGATCGACTACAGGTAAATCTAATGAATAAGGTTCAGAATTTGCTGTTAACTGTCCTTCAATTCTCAATGTTGTTCCTGATAACTCGCGGGTAACATTGATATAAATTGGTTGATTTTGGTCAATAGTTACTGACTGATTAATCGTCCGCCACTGTGTAGCTTCGCTAGCATCAGTCCACACTAATTTTAAAGGTTTACCTACAGCCTGAGGTACTAATTTTAAGCTAAAAATATTTTGATTGGTAATAAAACTATTGACTGGTGCGCCATAGTCTGATTGGACATCTTCCCATTGCCAAGTGGGGTTAACAATATCCCCTTGAATGTAACTATCATCGGCAATTAATTCCTGAATTTGAGTAATACCCTTTTGTTTCAACTGTTGTGCTAATGCTTGCAGTTGGGTATCACTTAAACTCGGATCTCCCCTACCGACAACACGTAAAACACCATTGCTATTTTGATAAATAGAAGTACGAATACGAAAATTACCACCCAACTGCTGTAATGCTGCTGCTGTTGTTAGCAACTTCATGTTAGACGCTGGAGTAAAATATTTCTCGGCGTCTCGATTGTAAAGAGTTAATCTCGCTGATAGAGGTTGCACTAAAATTCCCCAACGCATCCTACTAAATAGGGGACGATTGATAACAGAATCTATAGCTGTTCCCAATTGGGTAGAGCAAATAGCTTTTGTAGTAGTTGTGGGTGGCGCTGGGGTTTGTGCTTTACCAACTGTAGAATTAAATGTTATCTGGGTAGTTAGAAATATTAACAAAACACCCAGCGATCGCTTGAAAGTCTTAAGTTTCACCAATATACCTTATCCAATGTTTAATAATTTCACTTTGCCAGCAACTTTTTTCTTTAAGAAAGAGCAATTGGTTCAGTAAACTTACTTAACTAGTATAAGGGAGATGTTCATATATTTACAGTAATCTTCATCTATTTCAACCAAAATCCTCAGTGCTTGTAGCAACTCGCTCAAAATTTCCATCAAAAATGTAAAATCTCAGGCTATATAGCATTTCATAATGATACAAATACGTGGTTAGGGGTTTAGCAGTGCTCATACGTGTCAACTTCAGCTCAAACTGTTGCCCCACAATCGTTTTACCCCACCCCCAACCCCTCCCCTTAGCAAGGGGAGGGGCGATTTTGGCTTTAGACAAAATCGGGGTGGGGTAACGCGGATCTTGATGGTAAATGAGTAGAACTCGCTCATCACCTTTCTATCAGGGTTTCACGTTAAGTTGACACCTATGAGCAGTGCTAAACCCCTACGAAAAATCTATGCGATCGGGATTTTTGTGAAATGCTATTAGAAGTATTGACTAATATGATAGTCAATGAATTCACTGCAAGTTAACCATTTATCCTGTGGAAAGACTAACTTTTTAGTCTTGGTCATGACCTTATTAAAGAAATTGATATAGTCATCGCCTTGCAAAACTAACTCATCACCTGTTATGTGGTCAGTTAACACTACAGACTGACCTACTTTCATGTATGTGTATCGTTGCATAGTTATTGTGCTAGTGATTGTTTAGTTTAAGTAGCCGCCTTCTAGCTATAAATTTGGACGCGAAAACGCTAACCATTCCACAGTTAGGTGACAGACTTTGGATAAAATTTTCCAGCAATATTCAGTATTATCAAAGTCAAAATTGGCAAATTAAACAGCCTTTATACTTATTTTTGAAATTGAAGTTATGTACTGCATTTGATTTTCAATTTGCTGTTGCCAATACATTTATCTCCAGTTTTTCCCCCTTGTTTCCGTCGTTATTTCTAGTTGCTTATTTATAGCAAGGAAGGATATTGTCAAACTGAATCATATCAGACCAATATTGCGATCGCTGATAGATATAAAACATAATTTTGTCTGAAGCCCAACAAGAAAGCTTTAATCTTAACTTAACCTTCGAGTTCCTTAACTGAACTTCCAACGATCTCCAATTACCTTTTTTTTAAATGGAGCTACAACAGATTTCAAGGAAAGTCAAGTAAGAGTTTTAGGTCTGAAAGCTAGACAGAGAGCCACTTATAATTCTGAATTTTACTGTCGTTTGAAGTAGAGAGTTATTTTGATAATAGACTATGCCGACTAATTTAGTAAATAAAATGTTCCAATTATTTCCAATATTTTTTTTTGTAATTAATGAAACTTACATAAATCTTTTGGGAACAATAAATCATGCCAGAGAAACATTTAAATGAATCTCAGGGTACTAGGTGTGTCTTTTCATCGGCGATTACAGGAGCAAATTGTTCATGAAAGTAAGTTCATCAGGGGCTAAGCTGGGTAGTGCAATTATTAGCAGTACTTGTTTATCCGCAGCAATTATTGGTTTCGGTGGTTCCGGTGCTTTTGCGGCTCAATTCATTACAATTCAAAGCACTGGTTCATTATCAGGAACTATCGAACTTCCCAGAAATAATCCCAATTTTAATAACAGTATTACTCGTATTGATACGGATGAAACTGGAACTTATTACCGGAACTTAGGTACTACTAATAATCCTAATTATGTTCCTGTGTATCAATCAGACTATTTGCAAGTAGAAACACGTTCTGATGGAAGTCTGCATTACTTCGTTGACTTCAAAGGTATTCCTTTTGTCTCCTTCGATGGCGTTTTGACATCACCGATTCTTTCTGGCGGTCAGTTGACTCCTTTCAAATACCAAGGACAATTAGCAGGAACCACATTTCAGGGAGTAGTTCAAGACGAATTTAATTTCATCAAAGCCTTTTATACTGGTACTGTCACTGACCCAGACACCGGAAAACACTATCAGGGCACTTTTGAAGTTTATGGGTATGGCGAACGATATAGCGATCGCAATGGTAGTTTAACTCCCACAGTTTTTGATTTCCAATCCGATATCCCCGGTTCGCCAACCATAACATCTTTAACTTTGAGTAACACTCCCTTGAAAAATTTGAGCATCAAAGTACCCATACCTGTGGAAGAAACTTCTATTCCAGAACCCACCAGTATTTTCGGAACCTTGATGGCGGCTGCTTTTGGTATCATTCTCAAAAAGAAAAAACATATGTCAGCTAAATCTTTAGCTTAGGGACTTGTAAGGAAAAAATATTCCATTGTAGCGGCTTTACAGCTGTGCATACGTGTCAACTTAACGTGAAACCCTAGTGAAAACGTGATGAGCGAGTTCTACTCACTTACCATCAAGATCCGCGTTACCCCACCCCGGTTTTGCTGGCGCAAAACCTCCCCTCCCCTTAGCAAGGGGAGGGGTTGGGGGTGGGGTAAAATGCCTATGGAATAAGCGTTTGAGCTTAAGTTGACACCAATGACAGCTGTGCGCCCCTAAAAATATACAAATAATTTAGGATAATTTATTTTCTGGAAGTCCCTTAATCAAGCGTTTGCCATAATCTTGGCAACACTTCACCATAGTAAAGCGTAATATTTAGCTATCGTTCTCACTCCATGCCCTTTTGTTTAAACATTGCCATCAACTTACGCTTACGGCTGTGGGTTTGCATCAAATTTTCTCGATAAGTTGACCAGTCAGCCTTTTTCCCAGATTCCAAGTAGGCGGTACGTGCTTTTTTTAGCCATTCCACGGCATAGTAGTAGTATTCTGCTTTACCTGCATCCATAATTTTTTCGGCACGATTACAGGCATTGGCAATTACCCAAGCAGGATTATGAGCGATCGCAGCATCCATAACTCGATAAATTAAGTCAGAATCATAAGAACTAAGTTCGCTAACGATCGCAATTGCATCATCAATTAGCCCCTCGTGCAATAAAATATCCACTTTGGCTGATTCTGTTCCCCAACCAACATAACTACGGATGATTCTCAGCAAATCTGTTTTGACACTTTCCCAGTTTTCACCAGCCAATTCTTGCATCTTTTGATAGTCAGAAAACGAGGGCTTGACTTGGAAAGCCGCCTTGATTGCTAATAAAGCAGCTTCATCATTAGCCAATTCAACAGCTAAATCACCTGCCCAAGTTCCTAACTCATACTGACAATCACCAGGTAAATGTAATCCACTTTGGGCGATATCTAATGCTTGCTGTAATGCTCCCTTGTCAGTGAGTGTTTTCGCTAAGGCAAAAGCTTCTTCCTTTGAGTTCATCTGAGTTTGAGCGGCATCAATCGCTTCTTCTACTCTGCCTAAACGCCCCAGCATTGTGAGATATTGCTCGGTTTGCCCTTCTGCTTCAGCCAAATATAGGTATTCTTGGTAACGTTCCTGACGTTCGAGGATTTTCAGGCGAATTAGTGCCAAATCGTCTGCATAGTCAGGGACATCTTCTTCCCAAGCTCCTCTTTCGGTAATATTACCTTGGAGAACTTCTACCAGAGGTGGATAATCCCAACCTTGGCGTAAAGCTTCCATAATTAAGCCAAAATCGGCATTCCATTCATCTTGCCATGCTTCTAAATTTATTTGAATATCAACTTTTTCATCTGGGGTGAGTTCGGCACTTAGAATTGCTTCACACCAAGCCTGATTTAATTCCTGGACAATTTCATCATTTTCGGCACCGTATTCTGCAACATCGTGCCAATTTTCCACACAGGTAAAGGTAATCGCCTCTAAAATAGCGATCGCATTTTCAGCCTCTCCCCGTTCGCAAAAACCCACGGCAATTTGCACCAGACTCAGCAATTCTTCAGCAATCGAGTCTTCTTCGGAACCTTCCTCGAAATACCGCACAGCGTTCCGGAGAATTTGCCGCACTTCGCCGCGAAAGGGAGCCTGATCGATAGTAATGCGCCGCACGCGTTTGATACTTTTTTCTTGGGCAACAGGAGCAATCATCCAGCTGACACGACGGTCAATCGCCTCAATCAGCCGCGGATATTCTGCTACTAAATCTTGTAGCAGCCTTTGAGTTTGGACAAAATCTAAGCGATCGAGTAATTCTTCCAAAGTCGGCCGCCGTTCAATGTGTTCTGAGTGACGCGCACAAACAAGCATCGTCGCCACGATATGTTTGCACCACCCATCAAAGTTGTATGCACAGGTGCAGTTGACAGAAGTCAATCCACTGCTATCAAAATTCAGGCTGACATGATAAGGTCTGGCTTCTGTGCCCACAACATCCGCCTGAAGCACACCGCCACGTTGGGTAATAGCATTGACAGCGCCAGCTTGATAGTATGCCTCGCCCCGCTGGAAAGATTTGGCGTTGGCATGGCGGCGGATAGTAAACTCACTAATTTGGGGAATAGACATCGGGCGATCGCCTGCGTAAATCCTCTGGATGAATCCAGCTTAGGTCTTAAACTAAGGCCATGTAAAGAATAGACTTCTTGCAGAAGTCGGGAAAGGGGGAAAGGTTTGGTATTTTCCCTTTAACATGAGTCCCTTTTCCCACAAAAGAACAAAAAGCACTTTTGCACACTTGTCTAATGCATAACTGTATGTCTGGGTCATATCCCAAACATAAATTTTCGTCATTCAAACAGATGTAGAGACGTTGCAATGCAACGTCTCTATCAACCATTTTCTGGTTAAACCAGGGATATTACACCAATTCTCTAAAGTCAAGCAACAGATCTAAAGCCACAAATCAGGTTAAATCTTAGTTTCTTAATTGCGAACTGCCAATAGCTATTAAGTACCAGAACAATAGCTATTAATTTCTTTGACTATTGAACTTTCATCCTGACCGCTCTTTTGTAAAGATGCTAAAGACTTCTTTGCGGCTGGGAGATTCTTTTTATCTATAGCTGTTGCTGCATTCTTCAATTCTTTAGTGATGCCCTGATAAAGTGTGAGGAAACGTCCTTGAAAACCTTGCAGTTTCTCATCTTTAATTTCTAGTGCTTTCATTTCTTGGGTAAGTGGATCTATCTTGTTGGCGAGTTCGGTTAAAGATTTAGAACCTTTTGCTGGATTGGGATTTTTACCGAATTCCTGACCTAAAGCCGATGCTTGATTGGCGACCTTGATAATTTTGTTACATTGGGCAACTTTACTTTCTCCACAACTTGCAAATAATAATGCGATCGCAGTTGTGGCTGAAAGTATAAAAGTTTTCTTAACTACATATTGCATAGGTTTCATAATCTCCGACTATATTTTGCTAACGTTGGGCCAAGGAAATTCATAGTCAGCAAAAATACTTTTCTTTTTTTCAAAAATCTCTATTTCTGCTCCTGATATCACGCTTAATCGATCGCTTATGATTCAAATCTCTGTGCCTCAAGGCATCAGTCTAAATAATAAGTATTCAATCGGACATGATATGACTTTTATATTCCTGCTACTTTATACTCCATTTTTTTGCAGATGTGTATGTAATTACACTGAACGTAATAAATTTATTCTGCCGATTTTGGCATTAACTTCAATATGGCAGTAGTATTTGCTGCAACATTCGTTTTTTGCCACAGCATGGGGTGGTATTCAATCCGACACCAAGGATCGGCCATATCTTTGTAATGTCTATGGAACGCATGACCTGATTGTCCGGGAGTGTGAATTGCCAATGAATTATCTAAATTTCCCAAATCTACAATCATCCGCAATGAAGGAATATCCGTCACTTCAAAGGATTCATCCGCCTTCCAACGGTTAGCATTCACTGTTTCGCCATTTCCAGCCGTGGCAAAGCCACCGCGATTAAACAAAGCTTCAATGGGTGCAACTCCAGATTTACCCAAGGTGGTATGGCGAAAAGTGACGGTATGTAGTTTGCCCCAATTCCAGTTTTTCGGGTCTTTACCTTGAATGCGTTCTAGTTCATCTAGGGCTTTTGTCAAGGATTCTTGAAGGATTTGGTCGCGGTTCTCAACTTTTGGGGTGTTGCGATTGTCCCACCAAGAACTATTGGGTTGTTTGACCAGATTTGCCACCACAGCATACCAGCGATCGCCGCCATCAGGAAAGTATCTTTTAGGCAACTGGTCGTGAAATGTGTTTGCTAGTAAGTGTTTCCAGAATACTTCAAACAAAGCCGCAGCCGGCGATGTCATTCCCAACTCCAAATCCCAACTTTTGAGGAGTTTTTGGGCTGCTTGCAAACGGGGTGTATCGACTGCGATCGCTTGTAGTAATGGTACTAGGGTTTGGGCATTGAGATTGCGATCGCTCCCTTGTATTTGCTGCACATCCTTCAAAGAAATCGCCTCGGTTTGTTCCGAAATCATCTCAACAATTTGCTTTGCCCGATAACCATAAACCCAGTCTCCGGTAATTAAATAGGGATATTCACGGGAAACTAAATTATTAGCACTAGCAATAAAACCTTCGGACGGATTGAAAGTTTTGGGCAATTCCTCAAAATCAATATAGCCTTGCCATTCGTATTCATCCGTCCAACCAGGAACCGGATAACGCCCATCTCCCTTGGTTCGGATGGGGAATTTACCGGGCATTTGGTAGCCAATGTTGCCATCAATATCAGCGTAGACCAAATTTTGAGCGGGAACATCATAGTCCTTGGCAGCAGCGCGAAATTCCTCCCAATTTTGGGCGCGATTGATTTCGGGAATAGCATAGCCTAGCTTGGAAGGTGCCAATGCTGTCCAGCGCAAAGCTACGGCGTAATTCTGCGGCAATTCTAGCGCCTGACTGGGTTGGAACTGCTGGAGATTGGGCGAAACATCAGAGAGAATCGGCCCGTGTCTGGTGTAGCGAACCGTTTGCACAATTGGCTGACTTCCGGCAACTTGAATCGTTTCTTTCACAAGTTCCATATCAACCCATTTGCCATTGACCTCATATTGATTGGGGTTTTTCGGGTTGATTTTCTCGATGTATAAATCCATCACATCAGATTGAACATTAGTGACACCCCAAGCAATGCGATCGCTATGACCGATAATTACCCCAATCGTACCTGCAAAAGAAAAGCCAGCAACGTTGTAAGGACATTCTGCACTCTTAGACGTGCAATGCAAACCAACCTCATACCAAATCGAGGGAATTTGCACGCCCAAATGCGGGTCGTTCGCCAAAATCGGCTTACCTGTGGTTGTCCGTTTACCAGATATCACCCAGTTATTTGAACCAACACCAATTCCTGTAGAACCAATTAGTTTTTCCAAAGCCATCATCGGCCGATCGATTGACTCTAAAGCAGAGAAGAGGGAAGAAGACGCGGGGACGGAAAGACGCGGCGACGCAAAGAAAGAATTCTCGCTGTCCTCTTTCCCCGTGTCACCTTGTCCTCCGAAGTTTGGAGCGGAGGTTTCCTCCGCTCCAACTTCTCTCCTTGTCCCCTTGTCCGCTTTCTTCCCGAACTCCGGCAAAATCACTGGCAAGTCCTGAGGGTAGGGCGGAAAAAGTTCCTCAACTTCAGCAGGGGTGAGAGTTTTAAGCAGTATTGCACGTTCGATTTCGCTTTGAAAATTTCTGCCCAAGTCGTAAGCCATCACCTTACCCCAGGTTAGAGAATGGAGTATTTGCCAAGGTTCTGGCTGATATCCAGGATTGAGAAATTTTAATACAGCGTATTCTAAACTCAAGGTGCTGCCTTGATGTTTTGCCAAATAAGCGTTCACACCATCCGCATAAGCTTCCAGATATGCCCTCATTTGAGCATTGATTTGCGGGATTTCTTGCTGCGCCACCCTCGCCCAACCCATTGTCCGCAGATATTTGTCAGTCTTAACCTGGGAGGAACCAAACATTTCTGAGAGTCGCCCAGAACCGATGTGTCGCCAAAAATCCATTTGCCAAAAGCGGTCTTGGGCGTGAATATAACCTTGCGCCATGAATAAATCGTGGGAGTTGGCAGCATAAATATGGGGTACTCCCCATTTATCGCGCTCTACACTTACTTCGGCTTTCAGTCCAGTTAGTTGAATTGTGCCACTTTCTTGGGGAAACGATTGGCGCACAATGTGAGTGGCAAGCCCCATGAAAAATAACCCCAAGACTAACAGGAAAATTAAAGTTCTTTTGAGAATCTGAAGAAACCAAGGTTTTGTAAAGCTTTTGATTTGGGCTTGCCGTAGCATTTTTGGGTCAGATCGCGCGACATCATACAGCTTAAAACATTACAGATTCGCTTTTAGGTTAACTATGACACTTAATTATTCAAGTGTTTCTCATCGGCTGAGAACAATACGATCTTCGATACGTAATCGGCGCAATATACGAATGCGATTTGATTTCTGAAAAATTCTAAGTAGATGTAGTGGACTGACACAGCTAATGCAACAAATTAGCTGTGTCAGTCCACTACTGGTCTGGCAAGCCTAAATTGATGCAAAAATTGTAGGTTGGGTTGAGGCTCTGCGAAACCCAACACCCCATCAATGTTGGGTTTCGTTCCTCAAGCCAACCTACTCCTACTTTGCCGTTTAACGCAGACGGAAGTTGGGCGGTGGGTGTGAGATAATGTAGACCTAAAAGGTAGTTCTATGTATTTTAGCCATCTACAATAATTAGCAAGCAGCAATAGTTCAGTATGGCCAAAGATATATTTCACACCGCCGTTAAAACTGCGCTTCAAAAAGACGGTTGGACAATCACCCACGACCCTTACCAATTGCGCTACGGTCTTGTTGATGTCTATATTGACCTAGCCGCAGAACCGGCGATCGCAGCCGAGAAAGAAGGACGTAAAATAGCAGTGGAAGTAAAAAGCTTTGCTGGTGGCTCGACCATTTCTGAGTTTCATACAGCGTTGGGTCAGTACCTCAACTACCAAGCAGCTTTAGAAGTTTCCGATGAGCCAGAACGCATTCTATATCTCGCTGTACCTACAGATACTTATCAAACCTTTCTCCGCTTTGAACCCGCTAAAACTGTCATTGAAAAATATCAGGTGAGACTAATTAATTATCATCCTGTTCGGGAGGTCATAGAACAATGGATCGAGTAGAGGAATACCGCCGAATTGTATGTGATTTTTTAGCAGAATTTGCTACTAACGATGTGCAAGCACAGTTAATTCTCGATCCGGTGCGCGATCGCTATTTAGTCATGCATAATGAATGGCGAAATGAATACCGCATTTACGGATGTGCAATGCAGCTAGATATTATCGAGGGGAAAATTTGGATTCAACACAACAGCACTGAAATTTTCATCGATCGAGAACTAATTCAGCGTAGGGTCGATCCTAAAGATATTATTCTAGGTTTTCGTTCTCCCAGCGTCCGCAAACTTCTGGCTGCCAAAAATTGAAAATAAAAATAGCTCAATTCCCCCATTTCTCAACCTCGAATTCAATACGCACTAAAGTTCACCATGCCGAGAATTACCCTAGAAGTATCAGAGGAACTATCTCAACAACTAGCACAAGTAGGCGATGCCTGGCGGCAAGCCACTTTGTGTCTACGCTTACCCGAACTACTTGCTCTAAGCCTCCAACAACCAGCTGTACCAGCACAAGCTTACCGATATATCCTCGATTTTCTCGCCAGCAACCCCACCCCCGAACAAATTGCTGAATTTAAACCCACTCCCGAAATGCAAGAAAGGTTACGTACCTTGCTAGCACGCTCTCAAGCAGGTACGCTGACATCCACTGAGTTGCAAGAACTAGATGAGTATGAACGTATTGAACATTTGGTGGTAATGATTAAAGCAGGTAACTTATCTTAAATAAATGAATAATGACGAAAGACTACCCGAACGTCGCAGATTAGACTTAGGAAAGAAGCGCGAATAACTGTTCAAACCTGACGTAAGGATTTACTAGACAGGTAGAATAATCTGAAGAATACTTTGAACTAGGTTAAAAGTATTTTCGAGTACGATCGCTGGAGACAAAAAATGAGCTTAGCTGGATTAAGAATTGTGTTGGTAGAGCCAGCTGGGCCTTTGAATGTCGGCGCGATCGCCAGGGTAATGAAAAATTTCGGACTACATAATCTAGTATTAGTAAATCCCCAATGCGATCCTTTGTCGGCGGAAGCTTTAAAAATGGCTGTTCATGCCAAAGAAATTTTAGAATCTGCGGTAGTAGTGGCAACCTTACCAGAAGCATTGCATGGATGTGTCAGAGCGATCGCCACCACAGGTCGCCTTCGCAGTTGGGAAATACCTTTAGAAAACCCCCGCACTGCCCTACCCTGGCTACTTGAGGAACCAGAAAAACCCGCAGCCCTAATTTTTGGCAGGGAAGACCGGGGATTAAGCAATGAAGAATTAAATTACGCCCAGCGCTTTGTTTTTATTCCCACAAATCAGAATTATTTATCCTTGAATTTAGCTACTGCTGTGGCAATCTGTTGTTATGAATTGTCACAATGTACGCAGCAACCAGAAACTCAAATTTTACCCCAAAGCGAACTAGCGCCTTTAGATGTTGTGGAAACATACTACCAGCAATTAGAATCATTACTACTGAAAATTGGTTATCTGTATCCACATACCGCAACTAGTCGCATGGAAAAATTTCGCCAACTGTATAATCGCGCAGGGCTACAAACTGGTGAAGTAGCCATGCTGCTGGGAATTTTGCGGCAGGTAGAATGGGCACTTAAAAACGAGAGGGATGGTGAAAACTTGTAATAATTCGTTTAATATATACGCAATCACCCCCCCCAAAATATTTAATATTAAACTAAACACGAAAATGCTACTTAGTGGCAAAGTGGAATTTGAGCATAAAATTGCTTGAAGGTTAAGTTTTGGGTCAGGAGTCTGCAAGAAAACAGTCCAGTGGGTCACAAGGAGTAGCAGTGTCAGAGTCAAGTGACGAACTAACAGCTTTCTCGCGGCGTCAACCCTTAAACCGCCGCCAGCGTCCACAAAAAATTCAAAAAGTGGCACCAAAGAAAGTCAAAGCTAACAGCCAGCAGCAAGTTGTTGCTGGTAAAGCGGCGCTAGCACGCCCAAAAAATCGGATGGTTTCTGGGCAAACCCCAGCGACGACTACACGCCGGGTAAAATCGGAGTTAGTCATGCCAGCAGCAGTTAAACCTATACCGACTGCGAAAGTAAGAATTCCTCCCTCGCAATCGGGTGTTGCAACGGTTAAAACGGTGCGGATGGAAAAGCCAAAAATTGGGAGGCGTTCATCGCGGAAGACGCGGTTAAAGCCAATGGCCAAAACCATATTGTATGTACTGCGCTTGTTGATTGTCGGTGTTGGGATGGGCGCAATCGTGGGCACAGCCTTGTCAGTATTAGACCCCGCTAATCGCATCACTACAAGTTCAGCGCCCCAAACTACTAATAGTAATGTGACGCGATCGCAGGCGCAACCAACCCCTACTCCCCCAGTGACATCTTCAACCCTACTTTTATCTCAGGAAATTATCTCTTTAAAAAATACGGTACAAAATTTAGCCACCAGCAACCCAAATCTCACACCCGGAGTTTTCTTAGTAGATTTGGATACTGGTAATTATGTAGATATTAATGCCTCTACGAGTTTTCCTGCGGCTAGCACAATCAAAGTACCGATTTTAATTGCCTTCTTTCAAGATGTAGATGCCGGGAAAATTCGCCTTGATGAAATGCTGACCATGCAGCAGGAGGCGATCGCAGGCGGTTCGGGAAATCTGCAATACAAAGCACCTGGAACCCAGTACGCTGCTTTGGAAGTCGCCACTAAAATGATTACCATCAGCGACAACACAGCCACAAATATGCTAATTACCCGACTCGGAGGCATCGATGCTTTAAACCAGCGTTTCCGCAGTTGGGGATTAACAACCACAGCCATTCGCAATCAACTGCCAGATTTGCAAGGGACAAACACCACTAGCCCCAAAGAACTAGGGAATCTGATGGCAATTGTCAGCCAGGGAAATTTAGTCAGTATGCCATCACGCGATTTAATGCTGGATATTTTGCGCCGCACCCAGCGAGACTCATTGTTGCCATCCGGTTTGGGAACAGGGGCTAGAGTGTATCACAAAACAGGTGATATCGGCACAATGTTGGCAGACGCAGGTTTAATTATTGTTCCCACTGGTAAGCGCTACGTGGCTGCTGTGATGGTACAACGCCCCAACAACGACCCCCGCGCCGAAAAACTCATTAGCTCGATTTCTCGCGCTGCTTACCAAGAGTTTAGCCAAAATCCAGTTACGCCAAGCAGTACCACAAGCACTGTACCTCCCAACGGTTATCAACCGCAGATTGCCAATCCTATTTTACCCAACACTACTACAACCACCGTACCCATGACTGGTTATCAAGCTCCGATTATCAGTCCTGTACCCAATGGTATGGGAAATACTTTACCAACAAATAGTTATCAAGCTCCAGTTATGAATCCGCAGTATTATCCCCCAAGATAAAGGACTTGCAAATAAAAAAATATCCCATCGCATTGGCGCAAGGGAGCAGAGGGGAGGAACAGTTGTATTGAGTCCAGAAATTTGGATAATTGATTTTTTGGAGTTCTCTAATTTGGAATTTTTGAATTTTTAATTTTGCATTTATCCTGGCATCTACCACCCCCAAAATCTAATTTTTTCCTGGAATTGTAGTGAAATTAATCTAGTTTTAATCTAAATCGATTTTCACAAATCAAATAGGATTGCTATAGATAACGAGTTAAAAAGCGAGAACCAACGGTTTAAACCATTAGGCTTGATGTTGGACTGAACTACATTTCAATAGACTTCTTGCAGAAGTCGGGAAAAGGGGAAGGGGAAAGGTTTGGTATTTTCCCTTTCCCCAATAAAGATGAGTTCGTTTCCCCACAAAAGTGCAAAAAGCAATTGATTGCAAGAGGTCTAATATAATTTGCTAAATCTATCACTTTTGAATAGATGGCATCTCGGACTTTTGGAAGATCCCAAGCATTTTTGAATTGTGCGACCTTACATAGGTAAGCATAAAAACTCAATGTTAAAGAGTATAGGGAAAAACGATGCCCGATCGAACATTTAGAACAAATATTCCTGAAGTTGACCCAACGGAGATTGAAGATTCTCGAACTGCGATCGCCGACGATCATCGCTCGTTCTTGGAAAAAGTTATGGTAAAAGCCGGATTTGCAGATTTGTATGATGCAAGAGACTTTACCGAAGTGGTGTTCCGCGTGATGCGCGACTTAATGGCGACCGAAGCTAGCGATCGCGTAGAGGCAGAATTGCATACGGAGGCTGTACTTACTGATGAGAAAGCACTCCAGATCGATGTAGCCGATCTCTGGAAAGACACCAATCCGATAGTAGGATTTTTGAGCCGGATTCGTCCACCTTGGCAAGGCCCTGGCATCTTCAAAATAGATTCAGATCGCTTTTTGTTCCGAGTTGCTAATGAAGGCGGTAAGCCAGCAACAGTTGACCGAGAACAGGCAGTGAAAGCCGTATTTTCTGCCACCAAAGACGAACTTTCCCAAGAACGGATTGAGGAAATTGCTAGTTGGCTACCCGATCGCGTGCGCGAACTCTGGGAGCAAGCTTAATTCAAAACCAGAAAATAAGTTAAGCCTGTTTGCGATCGTCACTCGCAAACAGGCTTTAACATGACTGAAATTGCTAAATTACAACTATTAATTTCAAGTCAGACGAAAAAATTAAAAGGCTGCTCTAATATCTTTAACTATTTAATAGATAATCCTTGATTTTTTTCAACTATGTTTGTTCAACTATTCTTGAAATTTTGAAATAATCAACTAAAAATTAACAGTCGCCCTTCTAGGGCGATAGTTATTTTTACTTAACTAAAATCGATTTGAGCGTTGAAGAAGGTAGAAGGTTTTATTCAGATGGGAATTCTGACCCCATCTGAATCAGAGCCACCAAATTGGAAATTTGGTGTTCTTGTCTTAAACCCTTGCTCCTTCCAGTCGCGCTTCCTTGTTCGGACATTCGGATAAGGGATAAATCCATAAAAGCCTTCTGCCCTCTGCCTTTCCTCGATAATTAATTGTTGGAAACAAGGTTAAGCACATCTCGCAAGACACTATAACCTTTAAGATCCCAAATTAAATAAGCAATAAAACCGATCATAGCTAAACGACCGTTCCAAAGTTCGGCTTGAGGAGTAATACCAATATCTCCCGCATTACGGTCTTTGCCATTGTATGCAGTTTCAGTTGCATCACTAGGATAAAGTCCCATTGTTAATTTCCTTTAATAATCTGTTTACATGCTTTATGCTACTTAACTTTATTATGGCTCGCTATCTGTCTGTAGTTTTAAAGTAAAAACAACTCTAAAGAATGAGATTGTAATAAATTTTCCAGGTTTTATCTTTACTTAAATCAGTCTATTAACTAGTCAATAAAATTTACTATATACAGAGCATAAAAGTGAATATATAATCTATCTCAAGAATTATGGCATTTCTCGTTATATTGAAGTAAAAGGTAGGGGCGCAAAGCTTTGCGCCCCTACAAATTTCTGTACCTCATTTGCTTGGGAACCGCTATAATTAATTCATATAATAATTATTTTTTGTGATAGGGATATAATATAAAGAATTAGCTCCTAATCTAAATTAAAATAAGATAACTCACGAAAATTAATTAAATTAATTTTTGATTATATTTAGGAACGCATTGACAGAAAATACCAAATATGGAAGTTTGAAAAACCACATCTGTCGCAAGGGTACATCACTGCTGTGCCCCTACACGCAGGGTCTATTTACCATCAAAGAATGATTAATAAAAGCCTGAAACGATCTATGCACATAAACGCACATCATGATTAATTTGTACAGTGCGTAAGTCCTAATATTAATAATATAAATCGATCGCTAGATCAATACCAATAATGTGTTGTAATTCTACTTTAATAGTAGTTATCCAATCGTTTTTGCAATTAGTTACTCATCCGCTCTAACTCTAAATCCTGCCAAGAGGTGGGGTCTTCTAACGGTTCCAAGTGTGTTGTCACGCTGGTTGAAGGCAATGCCTTAATGATGGCAAGCTCAATCTCCTCGCATAAATCATGTCCTTGCTGAACTGTCCAAGCTCCAGGTACTAATACATGGAAAGAAACAAAGCGACGGGTTCCAGCAATCCGAGTTCGTAGTGCATGGAACTCGATACTTTGGCCTTTGTATTGATTTAGGATTGTGGTAATTACGTTAATTTCTTCAAAAGGCAAGGCAGCATCTAGTAGCCCTGAACCAGTTTCTCGCAACAAACGAAATCCTGTCCAAATAATATTTACTGCGACCAAGAGTGCAATAATCGGGTCAAGCACTAGAATGCCTGTTACCTTAACCAAAAGAATACCGAGTACTACACCGCCTGAAGTCCATACATCGGTAAACAAGTGGTGAGCATCAGCCCTTAGCGTAATGGAACGTAATCGCCGTCCTGCACGCAGTAAGACAAAGGCAACAACGCCGTTGACTGCTGTTGCCAACAGTGAGAGTGCTAATCCTAACCCTAGCTGTGTTAAAGGTTCTGGATGTAACAAGCGTCCCCAAGCTTCGATAGCAATGATGATTGCTGCCAATACAATCAACATACCTTCTGCGCCACTGGAAAAGTATTCTGCTTTGGAATGCCCAAAGGCGTGTTCTGCATCGGCTGGTTTGGCAGCATAAGTTAATGCCCACAGTGCCACCAATGCTGCCACAAGATTTACACATGACTCAATGGCATCTGAAAGCAGCCCTATTGAACCAGTTAGCAAGTAAGCCCCAAACTTGAGGACAATTGTAGCGATCGCCGCTGCAATCGACAAGAAAGCGTAGAAGCGAGCTGTTTGATTAGCAAGCACGTTCATTTAGTAAGTATAGTAATTGAACGCACAGCCAACTACACATTTATGTATAGTTGGGGATTCATTCGCCAATCCTAATCACAACTAGAATTAACGCTACCGGGTTTTAGACGGCGTTCGCGTCGAACCGTTGGAACTTTTGCCTACGGCAACCCCAGTAAAAGCTTAACAGCTTATGCCTGTGTACATACATAAATATCTATATGTAGATTGATATTAGGACTTACGCAAAAACTCTCTGAAACTCTTATTTCTTTGTGTACTTTGCGTCCTTTGCGGTAGCCTGCGGCAAGCCGCTCCGCGTCTACGTTTTTCGTTATTTTGCGTAAGTCCTGGATATTTCTGCCAGATTTTTTGACATTATGAGATAAATATGAAAAATTCTCCGGCATAATCGATGACTATCCCAGAAAAGAAACCCAGCTTAAGCGAAGTTCACCGCAGCATCAAAATCCCCGACAGCAATAACTTTTGGCGCAAAATGCTGGCTTATGCTGGGCCAGGATATTTGGTTTCAGTGGGATACATAGACCCTGGAAATTGGGCTACAGACATTGCTGGGGGAGCTAAGTTTGGCTACACCTTGTTAACAGTCATTCTGCTGTCGAACTTGATGGCGATATTACTGCAATCGCTATGTGTACGTTTAGGTGTTGCTACAGGGCAAGATTTGGCACAGGCTTGCCGGGAATATTTCAGTCAAAGGGTAAGCTTTTGTTTGTGGGTACTGTGTGAGATTGCCATTGCAGCCTGTGACTTGGCAGAACTACTAGGAAGTGCGATCGCTCTGCAACTTTTATTCGGTATTCCCTTAGTATGGGGTGTGTGCATCACTGCGCTGGATGTCTTGGTATTGCTATTCTTGCAACATAAAGGCTTTCGCTATACAGAAGCCTTAGTAATAATGCTGGTAGCAACCGTAGGCTTCTGTTTCACAGCGGAAATTGTGTTCTCTCAACCTGATATTGGGGGGATCTTATTAGGATATCTGCCCAAGAAAGAAATTTTACAAAACCCAGAAATGCTCTACATTGCCATCGGCATTTTAGGTGCAACAGTGATGCCTCACAACTTATATTTACACTCATCTATTGTGCAAACCCGTGATTGGCAACCTAGTACTGAAAAAAGATGGGAAGCGATTAAGTTTGGCACAATTGATTCAACTTTTGCTCTGTCATTAGCACTATTTATCAACTCAGCCATTTTAATTGTGTCTGCCGCCACGTTTCATTTTTCTGGAAATCATAATGTGGCAGAAATACAATCGGCTTACAAATTGCTTTCACCATTATTAGGAGTCAGTGCTGCTAGCGCCATATTTGGTATCGCCTTACTTGCGTCTGGTCAAAGTTCAACACTGACTGCAACCTTAGCTGGGCAGATTGTGATGGAAGGCTTTTTACAATTTCGTTTTCCTTCTTGGTTACGCCGTCTAGTTACCCGTCTGCTTGCTATCATTCCAGCGTTGATTACAATTATTATCTTTGGGGAACATAGCACAAGCCGTCTCATAGTTCTAAGTCAAGTTATCCTCAGTTTGCAGTTGCCCTTTGCTGTGATTCCATTGGTGATGTTTACGAGTAACCGTCGCTTAATGGGTGAGTTTGTCAATCCCTTATGGCTTAAATCTTTAGCTTGGGGAGTTGCCATTATCATCGTTGGACTAAATGTTTGGTTGCTATTACAAAGTATTTTAGGTTAACTGAGTTTCAGGCTTTAGGGACTTGCAATACTGGTAGGATTTGGCGACATCATTATCGCCCCGAACAACAGAGTATGCGGTATGCGAACAAAAAAATATTTTGAAATTTTAATTCCGGCTTTTCGCAATTAAAATGCGTCATATATGCATTAGGTTTCGGGGCGAATATTTGTTGCCCGATTTTAGAGAATTGGTATAATTTGTTTTAGTTTTTTATAGTTAATTAATGACATTTTGAGCCAGTAATTGTAGAGCAAACGATCGCAAATTTGACCGTAATTATTAACTTTTGTCTCTAAAAGTTAAAGATGATCTTCAAACGGGAATTCTCTATATAGATAAAAAAAGATTTGTAAATAAAAATAAGATTTATGTTGACAATCGCTGGTTATCGCATAAACGAGCTAATTTATTCAAGTTCCAATACCCTAGTACATCGCGCTCTTAGGGAATTAGATCGAAAACCAGTCATTATTAAACTACTGCGGCACGACTATCCCAGCTTCAGCGAATTGGTGCAGTTTCGCAATCAGTATGCGATCGCGAAAAATCTCGACATCCCAGGCATTGTCCAACCGCTCAGTCTAGAACCATACCAAAATGGCTATGCTTTGGTAATGAAAGACATCGGCGGCATCTCCCTACGCGATTACATCCAGGCTGCCCCTTTGAGTGTCGAACAATTCTGGCCAATTGCCCTGCAAATTGTAGATATCCTTCACCAGCTATATCAGCAACGGATTATCCACAAAGACATTAAACCAGCTAATATTCTGATTCAACCAGAAACGGGGGAGATTAAGCTGATTGACTTTAGTATTGCTTCCCTGTTACCCCGCGAAACCCAAGAGATTCAAAACCCTAACATTCTAGAAGGCACACTCGCCTATATCTCACCGGAACAAACCGGGCGGATGAACCGGGGGATTGACTATCGCAGCGATTTCTATTCCTTGGGAGTTACCTTTTTTGAACTGCTCGCGGGACAGTTACCATTTCCAGTAGATGAGCCAATGGAAATGGTTCACGCCCATATAGCTAAACAACCACCCTCTATCTGCGATCGCAATCCCGATTTGCCCATCATACTCGGTGAAATCATTCGCAAGCTGATGGGCAAGAATGCCGAAGACCGCTATCAAAGCGCCCTCGGCCTCAAGCACGATCTGTTGCGATGCCAGGAAGAATATCATGTTGCGGGCAAACTTGCCTGGTTTGATTTAGGGCAACGGGATATTAGCGATCGCTTTTTGATTCCCGAAAAACTCTACGGACGAGAACAAGAAGTTCAAACCTTGCTCGATGCTTTTGGGCGAGTTGCCAACGGAGCCTCCGAACTGATGCTGGTGGCAGGTTTTTCCGGTATTGGTAAAACTGCCGTCGTCAATGAAGTGCATAAGCCGATTGTACGTTGGCATGGCTATTTCATCAAAGGTAAATACGATCAGTTCAACCGCAATCTGCCGTTTAGTGCTTTTATCCAAGCCTTCCGCGACCTGATGGGTCAACTTCTAAGCAGTGATGACGCGCAGTTAGCTGATTGGAAAGCGAAAATTCTGGCGGCAGTGGGTGACAATGGCCAGGTACTCATCGAGGTGATTCCGGAACTCGAACATGTCATCGGACAACAACCCCCAGTACCAGAACTCTCCGGTAGTGCGGCTCAGAATCGTTTCAATCTGCTGTTCCAAAAGTTCATCACGGTGTTCACTACGCCAGAGCATCCACTGGTCATTTTCTTAGATGACTTGCAATGGGCTGATTCGGCTTCGCTAAACTTGCTGAAGCTACTGCTGACAGAACGCGAGCGCGGTTATCTATTCGTCATCGGAGCTTATCGGGATAACGAAGTGTTCCCGACTCATCCGTTGATGCTGATGCTCGATGAGGTTAAAAAAGCCCAAACCTTTATCCATACCCTCACCCTACAACCCCTGAGCCAAGCCTATGTGAATCAGTTAACAGCAGATACGCTCAGTTGCTCAACTGAACTGGCTCAACCGCTTTCAGAGTTGGTCTATCAAAAAACCAAGGGGAATCCCTTCTTCCTCACCCAATTTCTGAAAGCACTGCATGAGGATGGCTATATTTGGTTTGACTTCCAGACAGGACATTGGCAGTGTGACTTGGCAACGGTGAAGTTACTCGCGCTCACGGATGATGTCGTCGAGTTCATGGCACTTCAGTTGCAAAAATTGCCGACTGCCACCCAGACTGCTTTGAAATTGGCAGCTTGCATTGGCGCTCAGTTCGATTTGTCTACCCTGGCGATTGTTAATGAGCGATCGCCTGAAGATATCGCGCTCGACCTCTGGAAAGCGTTGCAAGAAGGCGTAATTCTGCCTATTAGCGATGTCTATAAGTTCTACCAACTATCAGAACTTCACGTGGCAGAAGTCCAGCAGCCATTAACCTTTAACTGTTCCTATCGCTTTCTCCACGATCGCGTCCAGCAAGCCGCCTATTCCCTCATCCCTGACGAGCAAAAACAGACGACTCATTACCAAATCGGACAACTTCTGCTGCAACAAGTTTCCCCAGCCGCTAGAGAAGAACGCATTTTTGAAATCGTCAATCAGTTGAACTATGGCACCACGCTGATTGGAAAACAACAGCAACGGGACGAACTCGCCCAACTCAACCTCACGGCTTGCCGCAAAGCCAGAGGCGCAACCGCCTATCATGCCGCCCGTGAATATGCCACAGTTGGGCTGCAACTGCTGGGAGGGGACGCTTGGCAACGGGAGTACGACATAACTCTATCCCTGCATGACTTAGCTGCCGAGGTTGCTTTTTTGGCTGGTGCTTTTGAACAGATGGAGGAGTGGATTGAAGCGGTAATCGATCGTGCAAAAACGCCTCTAGAACGAATGCCAGTCTATCAAGTCCGAATTCAGGCATTGGTCGCCCACAATCAATTTGTCGAGGCGATCGCGATCGGTCAATCAGTCTTCCAGATGTTGGGCGTAAACTTGCCAGACGAACCAACCCTAGATGATATTCGCCTCCTGAAGCAAGAAATTGATGCTTTAATTGAGGGTCGCTTTATTGAGTCATTCATTCATCTGCCGAAAATGACCGATCCGCAGCAATTAGCAATTATGCAAAATGCGGCGCGGCTGACACCAGTTTGTTATATGTCCGGCACAAAGCTTTATTTCCTAGTCGTGGCACTCCAGGTCAAATTATCGATTCAATTTGGCAACAGTCCGGTTTCGGCGTTTTGCTACGTAGGTTACGCCTTCCAACTGAGGATGCTGTGGAACGATATGTCAAAAGTGCCTCAGTTTGGGCAATTAGGATACCAACTCGCCTTAGAACCCGATGCCAAAAACATCCGAGCCGCAACTGCCATGTTAATGGGGGCTTACGTGGGTTCTTGGACAATCCATCTGCAAGACACGCTGCCCATTCTACTGGACGGATATCAAGCTGGGTTAGAAACTGGCAATCTAGAATTTATGGGCTACGATGCCCAGTTGTACTGCTTCAATGCGTATTGGTACGGTCAACCGCTGGCTGAACTCGAACCCCAAATTCGTGCCTATTACCAGCAGTTGTCCGACCTCCACCAAGTCACGGCAGCAAACTGTGTATTGGCTTACTGGCAAGCGGCGCAAATTCTCTTGGGTCAGTCAGAACCAGAAATTCCCTTACGCCAGGATGCCTACGAACAGAAAGTTCTGGATGAGGCAAAAGTCGATTTTTACCGACTATCTTTCTTTTACCTTTATCGCTTCACCTTAAATTACTGGCTGCAAGACTTTGCCAAAGCCCAACACGATGCCGCTCAAACGCGACATTATTTAGCTGGCGGGATGGGAAGTATCGTTGAACCAATCTTCTATTTCTATGATTCTCTGACCTTGCTGGCTCATCCTGTTGAATCAATTTCCCCGTCAGAACGGCAATGGCAGCGAGTGGAAGAAAATCAAGCTAAGTTAAAAGATTGGGCAGATTATGGCCCGATGAATTACTTGCACAAATATCATTTAGTAGAAGCGGAAAAATATCGCGTTCTTGATCGCAAAACCGAAGCTATAGAATTTTACGATCTGGCGATCGCGGGTGCCAAAGCCAATGGCTATTCTCAGGAAGCAGCCCTTAGCAATGAACTGGCGGCAAAATTTTATCTGGATTGGAACAAAGAGCGAATCGCCCAAACTTACTTGATTGACGCTTACTATGGGTATGCTCGCTGGGGGGCGAAAGCCAAACTCGCTGACTTGGAAACTCGTTATCCCCAACTGCTAGCTCCCATCTTCCAAGGGGCGCAGACACCACTTTCTATTGATGAAACCTTATTTTCCACTGCAACTGTCACCTCGACTAGTACTTCTTCCACGAGTCTTTCTAATTCTCTGGATCTGGTTGCCATCCTCAAAGCCTCGCAAACTCTTTCGGGTGAAATCGAGCTTGAGCCGTTAATTGCTACTCTCTTGCTGACGGTAATGCAAACCTCTGGTGCGACACAGTGCGCTTTGATGTTGAGCGAGGGGCAAAATCTCACAGTTCAGGCGAGGGCAGAACTTACGGCATCGCACCAAATCGAAACGCAAATTTTACATCCAACCCAGTCGCTTGTCGATAGTGGTATAGTGCCGATCGCTCTGGTAACAAAAGTAAAACGCAGCTTGCAGCCTGCTGTGATTAGCAATGCCGCCCAAGAGCCGCTATTACTTGGCGATGCGTATATCCAAAACCAACAGCCCAAGAGTCTGCTGTGCAGCCCGATTCTGCAACAGGGCAAGCTGCTGGGCATAGTCTATCTAGAAAATAACTTGGCAACTGGAGCCTTTACCCGCGATCGCGTTGAGGTGCTGAATCTGCTTTGCGCCCAAGCTGCGATTTCACTGGAGAATGCTCGTCTCTATCAGCAAGCCCAAGCATATACTCAACAGATCCAAGAATCTCAGCTTCAGATTGTGCAAAGCGAAAAAATGGCGACTTTGGGTAACTTGGTGGCAGGGGTGGCTCACGAAATTAATAACCCCGTCGGCTTCCTCAACGGCAGTATTAATAATGCCAAAGATTATGTACGAGACTTGTGTGAGTATTTACACATCTATCAGCAGCACCAGCCACCTACGGGTGCGGCGGCCGAATTAGCCCAAGAACTTGACCTGGAGTTTATGTTGGAGGATTTACCCAAGTTAATTGACTCAATGAAAGGTGCAACCGATCGCATCAAAGGCATCAGTACCAGCCTGCGTACCTTCTCTCGTGCCGATACAGAACACAAAGTTAAAGTCAACTTGCACGAAGGGTTAGATAGTACGCTGTTGATTCTCAAGTATCGGCTCAAAGCCAATGAAAATCGGCCTGCCATTAAAGTTATCCGCAACTACGGTAATATCCCCGAAATTGATTGCTTCCCCGGTCAACTTAACCAGGTGTTTATGAATATTCTGGCTAATGCGATTGATATGTTCGATGAAATAGCACAGCAAACAAGTTTTGAAGAGTTAGAAAATCATCCCCAACAAATCGCGATTCACACTACATTATTATCCGAACAAAATGCGGTTGAAATTCGTATTTCTGACAACGGTAAAGGCATGAATGAGTCAGTTAAATCTAAGATTTTCGAGCGTTTGTTTACCACTAAAGAAGTTGGCAAAGGAACGGGGTTAGGTTTAGCGATCGCCCATCAGATTGTCGTCGAAAAACATGATGGTCGGCTGGAAGTTCAGTCCCAATTGGGACAAGGCTCTGAGTTTTCCATCTCACTCCCGGTTCGGGGTTAAATCAACCATCGCTGCGGCACAGTACAACAACTGTGTTGCACGCTTTGTGGATTTTTAACTCGGAATTGGATTTGGGGAAAAGGTTAAAGGTTTTTTCTTTCCCCTTCCCCTTTCCCGCTTAACCGACAAGTATTGAAATGCATCCTAGCTTTTATGTCGCCCCGTCAGGTCTAGTACTTCCTAGTATTAATTTTTGTCCCAACAATTAATTGCTCCTTATCCTTTATAAGAAATTTAGAACTATTAATTTTCAACACTTCGTAATTTTCTGTCATAAACACTGAACCTAAAGTAGCTATTATATCTGCAAGCGAAATTTTAAAAGCTAGTGGTATCCTTAAATTCAAAAATGATTTTGGCAGATTTTTAACATGTAAATACAATATTTTTCGATTTACGTACCATACTCCAGTAAATTTATTACCTGTCATAAGTTCTTTAGGTTTAGAAAAAAGCAATGTTTGAATCTTAGTTTGTTCGTAAGTCATATCATCTTTAAATTCAATAGTAATTCTTTCTGAATCAGTATTAAAACGCCATTTCCCCAAAAGTAAAATTTCTATTTCTATATCAGAATGCTTACTAGTCATATCTATCCTCAAATTAGCTTTAGTTATAATTTTTCTGATTATTAAAAGACGTGCGATTAACGCACTATAAAAGTTTCATTACAACTTTTTACACGAGAAAAGAATAAGTGCATCTGCCAGACTAACCAAGATTTTACTCGCCAAGCTCCCATGGAAAGGTGTTCTGTAGATGATGGAGATAAGTCAGAGCTATCTGGGTCGTAGTGTAACCATTTGGCTGGTAAGTGTCCAATCGGTGTTGCCGGAGATAATTTAAAAGTTAGTTGCTCATAGTCTAACCAGTTTCCCTCTCTTCGCCAACCCAGGCGATCGCCTAGTCTTTTTTCTGTTTCATAATCTATTTGACCGCCTATTTCGTTCCAAATACTTTCCTGAACACTAAAGCCAAAGTAACCATTACTATATTGTCGCCAAAGTCGATCGATTTTGTGAAAAGCTTGACATGAAAAATTCAGTATATCTTCTTTATAAACTTCATTCCAATCACTCTTACCCATGACTTGTAGCATTAATATAGCAGTTTCAATATCAGCTTCTTGCCACTTGTACTGTGTAAGGAGATTTTGCAATTTACTGTAATCGATCTTCCAAATACTTTGAAATTCTGTGGCAAACTCAATATTATTATTAGATTGTTCCGCCAATTCTGTCTTTTCAATAGAAAGCTGAGAATCAAAAACAATATCTGTTTCTACTATCCCCAGCACTTTTTTTTGAGCAACCAGTTGAGTAGACATATAATTAGATATTAGGTCAATCGCTTGATTTAAAGTTATCTCCTCTTTAGTTAAATCAAAGTCATGAACTTGCAAATTTAATAATTCTGACTGAAAAAAAGCATCTTGCAGTCTATCTTTCTTCTCATAACTTGCCACTAATAAATTGAGGATGTTATGAGAAATAGTATTAGTATCTTGTATCGTTAATAAATTAACTTCAGAATTTAGAGTACTACTTGCTAAATTTTGAATCTCTCCTACAGTTGCATAAAAATCAGCATCTACTTTGACTACCTCATCTATTAAAGACTGAAACGGGCTAAAGTAATCTTGTAATGAGTTTTCAAAATTAATTGCTGTTTCAGCTATTTTTGCTATTTCTTGACGAATTTTTATAGCTCTGACTTTGTATTCATAAATTTCTTGATACACCTCTATATCTTTAAGTATTTGCCGAATAGCTTGCTTTTGATTTTTAGTATCTTCTGCTAAATTTTTAATTCCTTCACTAAGTAGTTTAACTTTTTCTAATATTAAAAAGTTGGTATTGCTTAATAGCACAATAGATTTTGTATCTTCTTTTTTTTCCCATTTTAATTGGTCAATTATTTGAAGATTTTTATAATTTTTTATCTCTAGTTTATTTCTTTCTTCATTGACTTTTCTAATTTCACAATACTTTTGGTTAAACAGATTTTTCCAGTCATCTATAAATTTTAATAAAAAATCTTGATAACTATCTTTATAGTTTTCTAGAAAATCAAGAAGTTGAGTATAATCCCTAATTAATAATTTAACTTCTGCTAAAATTTCTTTTTGGCTAATTTCTTTTTTTTGTTTGATTATTCCCCAAAAATAAGAATGATATTTAGTACCTTCTTTAATTAAGTTTTGGCATTTTCTAATTTTTATTTGAACTTTTTTTAGTTTTGGATTTTTTAAAGTAGGAAATTTATAATGTTTTTGATAAATCGTAATAGATTTATAAGTAACTAATTGTTTTTGCTTTCTAGCTAACATCACTGATTATAAAACATACAAATAGTTACTAAACTGTTACTCAATTCAACCCCTGAAGATTTTTGTGATTACATTCGGTCAAGCTATTCTTTTCCAAGCAGATAAAATTAGTTTACCATAGCTGTTTTACAGAATCTCCATACAGCATTTTTTCTCGTGATTCTACAAGCTGTATTCTAATTTTAACATTATTTCAATAATTAAATTTTAAAAAGTCAGGACTTACGCAAAAGATAACGAAAGTAGCGGTAATTCATGAATTACCGCAACGCTTGAATAAGGTTTTCAGTCACATATTGCGTAAGTCCTGAAAGTTTAAATAGCCTTAATCTGTTACCCATTTTAATACCTCCGGGTTTTTGTTATAGCGGTAGACTATACCATCTTTAGTAGTCACAAGCTTTCCATGATTAGCCTTAGTTCTGATAGTAGTCAGAGAATAGTCTGTTAATGTCTGAAGCTCTTTATGAGAAAGTCCTACAATTGTGGTATTCGCTGGTGATTCTGGTTTAATTTTAGGGTAAATATCTATCGTAGTTTGCTCCTTTTGTGATGGGTTAACGGCAATTCCTTTTTGTAATTGATAATCTTGTACAGAAACAAGTTGCCAATTACATTCTTGTGAAAGCTCTAATACCCATTGGTGATAATTAAATAAGCTTTCTCGATGCCCAACACTGATAAAAGTTGTTTTCGTTGATTGTAATTGTTGATATAAATTGCTTTCGTTATTTAAATCTAAAGCACTAGTAGCTTCATCTAAAATAGTGAAACTAGGATGTGTAATTAATAGCCGTGCAAAAGCCAGACGTTGTTGTTCTCCTAACGACAATATATTTTCCCAAGGAACTTCTGTATCAAAGCCATTTACGCGCGTAAGTAAGTGTTCCAGCTTAACTTGTTGCAAAATTTCTTCGAGTTCTTTGTCGCTCATTTTCCGGTCTGTATGCGGATAAAGTAACTGTTCGCGCAAAGTCCCTAAAATGATATAAGGCCTTTGGGGTAAGAATAAAATTTCTTTTAGTGGAGGACGCACCAGACGACCAGTTCCAGCATTCCACAAACCTGCGATCGCTCTCAACAAAGAACTTTTACCCCTACCACTAGGGCCAACAATCAATAACCCTTCACCTGAGCCAACAGCAATTGACAAGTCTTTAACAATTACCTGTTCATAATTTGGGGTTTGCAAAGTGACATTCTCAAAAGCTAAACGTTCTTCTTCTAGAATTTGAATGCTACTCACCTTCTCTGGTTGTTTACTAACAGCCTGTAGCGCATCTGAAAACTCTGCTAAACGCTTTACATAGCCAGAAAATCGCCCTGAAATCGCAAACTCGGCTATTAGTTCTCCTAGAGCGTTAGAAAACATAAAGCAAGCAAAACTAGCTTGATTAATTTCTCCATAATCAATTCGATCCTGAAGAAATAAAGGTGTAAGTATGAACATCGAAAATACACTAATAGCAGACTGATAAGCTCTGCCAAAAGCGTCTTGTCCTCTCTCTAAATTCAGCCTGCGTTCAGCAGTTTTTAAAACATTATCAAATCGACGCTTAATTATATTTAATTCTTCATCTTCTCCCTGAAAGAAAGCGATTGATTCAGCGTGATTCCGAACATGAGTTAAGCAATAAGCAAAGTCTGCTTTAAATGCAAGTTCTTCTTGGTTAACTTTATTTATTACTTGATTCAAGTAAACAGCTATTAAATTACCAATAATTGTATAAATAATTAAATAAATTGCAATTTGTGAAGAAACTGTCCAGAGAATTATCAAAGCACTTCCCATCTCTAAAGATTTTTCTAGTAGAGAAGATGAGAATCTCACAGCAATACTAGTAATGGGTTCTATTTCTTGTGATAAGCGTTGATCTGGATTATCTATATCAGATTTAAAATTGATCTTATAATAAGCTTGATTGCTTAAATATTTTTTTAAAACATGAATATTTAGCCACTTATACCACTCAAGAATTATTTTTTTCCTGACATATCTCAAAAGAGTTACTAACAAAACCATCCCTACAATAATCAGACTGGACAGCCATAAAGTACTATTATATTTTTCAATATTTCTTTCTTCAATAACGATATCAATTACATACCGATTCCAGTAGCTATTTGCAGCATTTACACCGACAATTACAACTATTAATAATACTAGAAAAATGAGCATTCCCCATGAACGAATCACATCTGGAAATGCTCGTCCTTCTGCTGTTGTTGGATACCAATAAGGTTGAGCAACTACTTTCATATCCTCCCAAAATTGAGTTAATGCTGAAAAAGGATTTATTGTGTTTTGCTCGCGTACAGATGGAGTTTGCATGTTCTAAAGATGTAGCCGTTATGAATTAGACTATTGATTTTGAAATGGCCTTTGAGGATTAGTTAGACTGAACTCAGAGGCCATTTTTAATTTTAGAAATTGAAAATTTTTAGCTCCTCCTAAATCCTCTTTACAAAAGGGGGCTAGGGGAGATCAAATCGAATGTACTGGGTTAATCCTCATCAACAATTTCGACTGTTCTCGGAAAACCGGCTTCCTCAGGCTCAGTAACCACTACTGGGCTAATATGATGTTTTAGTTTGAGTTTTAGGTCATCTGTAATGGGTAATTCTTTAATTTCTTTGAGAAGAAATCTCACGGATTCGGTTTTGCTACGTTCTGTATAAATCAGCTTGAGAATGCTTTCAACCCCAAATGATGTTATATATTCCCCTAAAATGCCTACTAGACCAAGCAGCCCTAAACCTCCTAAGAGGCCTAACGGCCCGCCCAGTGATGAAAGCATAGCAACAACGGCGGCGACACTACCTCCTGATGCAGATGTGGCAATCACGAAAAGTATGCCAGGAAGGCCCAAACCAGCAATTTTTTTGACGAGTTCATCCATTGTATTTACCTACAATCTTCATAAGGTGAAAACATGACTCAGAAATTAATTACTAATTTCTTTTTTGCAGAAATTAAAAATCTTACTTGCACCTAAGCTTGGCGATTCCAAAATGTATGCCAGTTGGCTGGTGTAACGTCCAAGCAATCTGATTTATCCCAACAAAAGACTACAGAGTTCATCAATTTGTTGGCTTTTTTCAGAAATTAAGCGGTGGGCTACAGCTTGTAGCTGGCGAGTATTTTGTAGTTTCGTATTGTCTATCTCTTCTAGTTCCTCATCTAAAAATGTTTGAAAACGATAATAAAAACTTTTAGCTTCTCCATCGCTAGATTCAAACAACTGTTCTAATTGTCCAGACACCACTTCGCTACCACCGTCAAACACAATATTTAAAAGCGGTCTTCCCCATTGCAAGAGTCCCCAATTTTTGACTTCTTTGTAAGGATAGGCGCTCGTCAACGAACCCGTACCTAAAGAAACTACTAAAATATCCTCTGTATTGAGGACTTGTTTTTCTTTTCTTTTACTACTAGTTTGTGCTTCCAAAATAGCTAAATGGGCTGGATTATTAGCAAACACTCCACCATCGATTAAACTATAGGCAATGCCACTATTGTAAGGATCTATAATTCGATGAGGAGCAAAATAAGTAGGAGTGGCGCTAGTTGCCAATGCTGCATCTAAGAGCGAAAATCCTTTAGATAACTTGCGAACGCTTTTAGATGTTACCTCTTCTTTTTCTAGTTTGTTTGTAAAAAATATTGGAATTCGTTGCTCGATATCGTAACTAGTTACAAAAACTTCTTTAAGACTACTTTCTAAAAGAGTGTTGCCAAAATATTGGCTTAAAATTTCTTTTTTACTTTCAGAAGGATATTTTGGTTGGAGAAATATATCCTCTATCGGCCCAAGTATTCTTTCAAAAAATGGCTCGTAAAAGATTTCCACCCCATACTCAAGAAATAGTTGTACGAGATCCTCAGCTGTGTATTCAGCTAGCGACAAGTTCTCAGATACGTCTGAACTTAATCGCGGTTTAGTTAGTCCCAGTGCTAAAATTCCACCGCTGGAAGTGCCAGCAATTAAATCAAATAAACTAAATATAGGCTTTTGTGTCCGCCTTTCAATTTCTGCTAAAAGAAATGCAGGAATAATGCCCCGAATACCGCCTCCATCAATGGCAAGTATTTTATATTTGGGACCGGCTTTTGTATTCATGGTTTCTGGCGATTCCTCCTGAGTTAATGTTTGTGCTTGTTCGATATTTTCGGGATCTTCGGCTTGGTCTGTTGTGGTTTCCTCTTGATATGACTGAACAGTTATCAGGGTTGGGATAATCTCGGATTGTTCGCTGTTTGTTTCTGTTGGTTTTTCTTTTGGCTCGTCTTCATCGTTGCTAGCTAATGGTATTGTTGCTGCTAATAAATTTGTGGTTATTGTTGAGATATTTTCTTCGGGAATAACTGCTGTCTCAATTTGAATATCTTCTTGATTGGATGGTTCTGCGGCAAATGGAACTGGATTTGATGATTGTGTTGCAAATGGAATTTCTGCTAAATCCCAACTAGGATTCCCACGAAAATTACCTTGATAAGACTTTCCTGCTTTGTTGGTGACAGTTGTTCCTTCGCCGTCATCTAATTTCCAATAGGCTACTAAACCTTCTTCATCACCAACTATTAGTCCACAACGATGAAGCTGAATTTGTTCATGAGTACAAGGATAATTCCAAATGCTAATGTTTGCTAATTGCCCATTGAAATAAACTTGTTTGTGTAAAGTTGCCCCCAGAGTTACAGAACTTGTTGCTTTATTTAAAGATGTGCCTCTGAGAGAATCATTATATTTATTATCATCAAGATATACAGTTACTTGACCATTATTAAAAATAATAGCAAAAAAGTGCCATTGTCCTATAGTTAATTCTCCTTGACCAAAAGTTTTGATACCTTTACTAACAGTTTCATCAATAAAAACATCTAAGCTTCCTGTTTCACTGATGCCGAACTCAAAATTATCGCTGTATCGCTCTGACGAACGGGCAAAGAATACATTGCGTGTGCCGTAACTAGTGGATTTATTTGTTAGTTGGTAAGGTTTTATCCATCCTGAAACAGTAAAGGCTGCACTCCCTTGGGCAAAAACACCATCAATATCTTTTCTGCCAAAATCTATATAATCATGTACCCCATCAAATGTCAAAACTGTTTGTGTATTTAGTAGGTTTGTCACAACGTTCTAATCTCCAAATATAAATAATTAGTAATTTTAAATAAAGAATTTAATCTCAATAAAATTAATAGAAAAATCTGACTGTAAACTTTCAAAGCGGTAGGCAATATAGGTACGATCGCATTTATTTTTCTCTACAAAACGCTGTTACAAAAAGATTTTTTAATTGAGTACCTAATTTTTATTAGTCAGCAATACTTCTGCGATCGCCTGCGAAATCGGATAGTATGGTGAGTATATTTCCAGCCAAAAAAATTCCCCGACTGGGTTAACTTCGAGGAATACATAACGACCATCAGGGGTGACAATAATATCAATTGCTCCATACTTTAAGCCAAACCCAGCCATGAGTTTGAGCAACTTTTTCTCAATATCTTCTGGCAAGTTATATGGTTGCCAATTTTTAACTAAGGCTCTGCCCTCTTTGCGCCAGTCGTAAGTAGATCCTTTCAAGCTTTGGGAATCTACTGCGGCAGTAAATACGCGGTGTCCGACAATAGTTGTCCGCAACTCCAGCGCCTTCGGCACATTTTCTTGAAAGGTCATCGGACAAAAACGCAACCCTTCCAAATTCTCCAGATCCTCATCTGTAACTGGAGTGGTAAACACAACGTTTTCTCGCCCTTGCTCATCATAAATAGCAAAGGAAGAAAGCATCTTGGTAACTATACCTTGCTTACACTCTTGAGCAAATTGCTTAACTGCTTCTGGATTGTTTGAAGTCAGGGTACGCGGAGTCAAAAGCCCAACTTCTCGCGCAATTTGCAATTGTAGTTGTTTATTATTAGCCCGATCTACATTGAACATTTTATCAAAGTGGAATCCTTGAAGGCTGGCAATCATACCCCTGACAGTGGCGCGACATTCATTAATTGACGCATCTCTGTATTGCTTATCCATTGAGTCAGGGATTTTTTGTCCGTAGCGCATCCGCCGATACCAAACTGAGGAAACCTCACTCAAATCTAGCTTCTGTTCGCCATCAGTAATAATTACCCGTTCAGTATCGGCGGAGTAAATGTCTAACTTCACCTCAGTGGGATATCTGTCTGTATCAAACCGAAATGCTTTTTCTCCTCTAGCTTCAATTTCTTTGATAACTAGAGGAATGCTTTCGTTGTCTTGGCTAAACGTAACTATTAATACGCTCATAAAAAGTATGAAGTGTGATGTATGTAGATACTGTTTGGGTGGGTTGCCACAGACTAGTATCAACTATTAAATTCTTGATTCTTTGTTTGAAGTAGGGCATCTGCGATCGCATTTGCAATGGGCAAGTCTAAATCTTTCTCCAGCATTCCCCACTCTCCTACGGGGTTGACTTCCAAAAACACATACTCGCCTGATGGTGTGAGGATAAAATCTAAAGAACCAAACAAAAGTCCAAACCTTCCCATAAAAGCTTTGAGACGACGAACTACTTCATCAGGAAGCTGGTGGTGTTGCCATGCGCCAACTTCAACACCTGGTTTACGCCAATCAACTTTGGCTGCTGCATACACTTCTGCATTTAGCGCTCCCACAAATACATTACCATTCACATACACTACCCGTAATTCCTGTTGCTTTGGAATTTGCTCTTGAAAAACCATTGGGCAATAACGCAGTGACTCGGCATCTTGTAAGTCTTCTTCTTTGACGATGCTGGTATACATAAAAAATGAGGAGTTAGCTTCCATACTGCGGGAAAGAGGAGTTAAAAGCTTGCTCACCATTTTGCCGCTGACTTGTCCGAAAAACTCTCGTGCTGCTTTTGCCTTATTGGTGACAAGAGTTTTGGGAATAACAAAACCTACCTCAGATGCAATCCTTAGTTGACGCAGCTTGTTACTTGCATAATCTATCCGCTCTAAATTATCTACCCAAGTAGCTCCCTTGAGACTGTCCCAAAAACCATCTAAAGTTGCTTTTGATTCTCTAATGCAAGCTTCTCGGAACTTTGGCGCTAATTCTTGACTTAGTTTTGGTTCCCAAATGCGGCGCATCCAGACAGCTTGCACCTGCTCTGTGCTGATATGGTCGTTATATTCTATAGTGTGGTAGCTTTTAGACTTGTCAAAATGTGCTGTTAATTGCACTTCTAAAGGAAACTTATCAGTATCTAGACGAAATGGTTGCACCCCTTTTTTTGACAAGGCTTCTGCCACTCTATCTATTGTGAAGAAATCACCACTGTGGGTGATTAATAAAACAACATCACGAGACAGGTGCATAAGATATTTTCTTTTAGAATTTCAGAAAGTGGGTATTAAGAAATACTAGATAGTTGCTTTTAAAAACCGTGAATTGTTGAAGAAGCTAGGAAGAAGGGAAAAGCGATCGCCTCCATGTTATGGATAAGATAATATGAAAGCGATCGCCTACGGCGGGCGCTCTGCGCCATCGCGTTTACAAGAGTAGTTTTTAGTTATTTGATAACTGTTACTCTCGGAAATACTGATGAACCCAATTACAAGGTATCTTCAAGAGAGGAAAGGTACTTTCAGATGCAGAAGACTAAATTATTTGTCTTCTAAATCTGAAGGATACTTGTAAGTCCAAGGAACATCTGTTCCTTCAGTAGTTTGCTCTTCCAAGAAACGCGCAAAAAATGGTACTGCTACGACATCCACTGTTTTGGCTGTGTTTGTAGACATAGAGTTTTCATTAATGGAAATTATTTCTGCAACTAAAGATATATCATTAATTAAATATATCTTCAAGGTCAGTTAAGACAGTTAAGAATTAATGTAATTGAGAAAGTTAAGAAAATTAAGAAATTTAAGCGGATACTCAAGAGAAATTATTTCATAATTATTAATATTAATTAATAAATCTCAACCTATAAAAATTATGTTTGATTTGGTGAAAAAATCTCAGTAACGCAGCATTACAAACTTATGGTGCGTTGCGCTATCGCTAACACACCCTACGTCTATTTCAAAAATAAAATACTAGTCTTAGATAACACAATACGATTCAGTTAAAGATTTTTTGGAGAACCATAGACCTGTAGAGACTAGCAATTTTAACGTCTCTACATTGTTAGCACGATAAAGGTTTTAGTCTTATCTAAACCGTATTACTATATAACAATTTTATTTGATTATTAAACAATTAGGGGTGGGTTTGCCGAGACAATTGTTAGTAATAAATAATATTTTAAACTGACCCCTATTTTTACCAATTGTTTTTGCTATTAACTTATGTACAGTGCGTAAGTCCTATATTCGATAGATAATGCCAGTTTTTTAAATAAAACGCAACAACAGTTAAGACAGTTAAGAAGATAGTCAAAACATTTAATTAAGAAAGTTAAGAAAGTTAAGCCGACACCGCCCACTAAACTCACCAGCACACTTGAGATCTCTTGCAATCAATTGCTTTTTGCACTCTTGTGGTCAAAGGGACTCATCTTTATTGGGGAAAGGGAAAATACCAAACCTTTCCCCCTTTCCCCTTTTCCCGACTTCTGCAAGAAGCCTTTGATAGTTTACCTGGTGGTAGTGATGAGCCTGTCATCTTTGAGGTTCAATCAGGGAGATCCTGAAAAACTCAGTTGATGTATAACGATTTCAAAATGTGCTTGTTAAAAGAGGTTATAATTTTTATTATTTTTAGTTTAATATACAAGCTACTTAGTTTTTTATTAACTGTCTTAACTTTCCTTGATTTTTACTTTTAGCTAAGAGAAGATAAGCTTGCAGATGATACAGTGAATGTTTTTAGCACTATCACTTAGGCGATCGCTCTCTAGTTTTGCTATTTTTCTTGCTAATTTAACATATTTAGTCTGGCAAAGCGTGTATAGTTAACACTATCATTTACAAAATTAGAAATATCCTCATTTATAATGATTGACTTGATTATGAGATATCAAGTCGGTGGTAGCCTGAAGTATGATGATTCTACATATATTGTTCGTCAAGCAGACAAACAACTTTATACTGGATTAAAAACAGGAAACTTTTGTTACGTCTTAGATTGCCACCAAACAGGTAAATCATCTTTACTACACCGCACTATTAAATGCTTAGAAAAAGAAAATTACATATGTGTTTATTTGAATTCATCGCTATTAGGTACTAATGAAACTACACCTAGACAATGGTATAAGGGCATTATTCTCAGCTTGTTTCACAAGTTAAATCTGACAGAGCAGATCGACTTTGAAATTTGGTGGAAGCAACAATCAGAGCTAGAGCCTGTACAAAAGTTATATAAATTTGTTGAACAAGTGTTGCTGAGAGAAAATCAAAATAATCACATTTTTATCTTTATTGATGATATTAATAGCCTGCTAAGTTTGAATTTTCCGGTTAACGATTTTTTTATCTGGATTCGTTACTGTTATGAGCAGCAAGCACACAATCGAAGTTTTCAACGTTTGGGTTTTGCTTTGTTTGGTGTAGCCAGTCCATCTAACCTAATTGCCGACCAATATCGAAATCCCTTTAAGAGCGATCGAGGAATTAAATTATGTGACTTTCAATTACATGAAGCTATGCCCTTACTTGAAGGTTTAGAAGAAGTAGTCACCCAGCCACAGGCAATATTGTCGCATATTATTCATTGGACAAGAGGACAGCCATTTCTCACGCAAAAGCTTTGTCAGTTAGTTGTGCAAGTTGCCTTAGAAAGTTATAAAGGAATGATTACTATACCGAACGGTACTGAAGGATATTGGATAGAACAATTAGTGCGATCGCGCATTATTCAACATTGGGAATTCCAAGATGAACCCGAACATCTGCGTACCATAAGAAATCGCTTGCTTTTTGACGAACACAAAGCAGGAAAGTTATTAAAAATTTATCAACAGGTGTTACAAGGAGAGGAACTAAGGAATATAAACCCAGTTGAGAACTTGATACCAGCCGATAATAGTGAAGAACAGACAGAACTGTTGCTATCTGGTTTAGTGGAAAATTATAACGGTTATCTGAGAGTTAAAAATCAGATTTACTGGAGTGTTTTTACTCCTCAATGGGTATCAAGACAGTTAAAAAATCTTCTCTCTTATTGATAGGAGTTAATAATCAGAATACATCTGTTAGATAAGTTTTGCATAGCTTATCTGGCAAAAAAGCATAAATTATAGGACTAATATTTGATTTTTGAAAAGATACGTAGGGTGCGTTAGCGACAGGGTAACGCACGATTATTAAGACTTTGGTGCGTTACGGCTTACGCCTAACACACCCTACAAATACTTAGATTTTTCAGAAATCAAATATGATTCCTATATCACTAATACCAATTTGAAAAAAGAATGTGACAGATAGATTGGGTGGAGGCGAAAAGCTTTGCGCCCCTACAGATTTTTGATCTATTGCAAAGATTTTTTGAAATAGTATAAATTAAACCTATCTTGAAAATATTTCTTTCCTAGTTACCAGTCCCCAGTCCCTATTTTCAAGGCAGGCTTACTATACACCATCTAGGGCGTGTTTTCAAAGTCTTAGATCTCCCCAACCCCCCGATAAATTGGGGGACAAAGAGTCTCTTAAAGTCCCCCAATTTATCGGGGGATTTAGGGGGATCTAAAAAGTTAGGAGGCTAAACAAATAGTTTGAAAACACGCCCTAGTCGTATATCTTTGACTTTTCTTGTGCATAATTATCTGCCAAGTTTTCAACCAAGTCTCGATGAAAATATTTACGTAACTATTAATACTCAGTATTTATAGTTTTACTAAAGCGATAATATTTTTGCAACACACAAATAAAAGCCATAAGTTATACAAATCAAAAATATTATCTTACTGAATTACATTTGTACAAATTCAGGTAAATACAAAAACTTCATTTCTTCAGAGAGTTTTTGCAAGACAACTATCCAGCGAGTGGAAAAGTAAGAAAAGTAAGAAAAGTAAGAAAAGTAGCAAAAATAGATGATTGATATCAGTGTTTACTGTCAAGCTAGTATAATGTAACTTGCGCTTATTATAATTCCAATAAATTTTAGGAAAAAATTAAATGCCACCGTATCAAAATTGCTACGTAACATTCTAGTTCCAGTAGATAAATAAAAAAAATTATTGCTTGTGACACTGATTTCTAATAAATATCTGGAGCAGCAATGTATAAAAATAAACGCAAAAGGGGAGTTTTACTAACTCCTACAGGAATTAAACGCTTACAATCAGCAATTCTTTCTGCGGAGATACTAGAAAATAAAGGCGAACACTTGAGTTTAGAAGAAATCAGCTCGCGCATTAATGTTTCTACTAGAACCTTGAGTAAATTATGGTCTTTAAGTGAATGTGTAGATCAAAAAACTATAAAACTCTGTTTTAGCGCTTTTAATCTAGAATTACACAGCGAAGACTACACCATAGTCAACAAAGCAAATGATTCAGAAACATCTGAGTTATCGTCTATTGCAAATATAGAAGAAAATTTATCTCAAAGTTACGAATTAACTTCATTTGGCAAAGAACATCACACACAAACTCAACAGATAGAAAATCTTTGGTCATACCCGGATGGCCCCATACCCCTAGATTCTCAGTTTTATATTCAACGCCCTCCAGTAGAGAGAAAAGTTTATCGAGAAATAACTACTAGTGGCTGCGTGATTCGGATTAGGTCTCCCAAACAGATGGGTAAAAGTTCTCTCGTGTTGCGGCTTTGTGCCTTTGCACACAAACTTGGGTATCAGACTGTGAATCTGAATTGCTACCAACTTAATGGTGAGTGTCTAACCGATTTAAATAAACTGTTACATTATCTTTTTTGGAAAATTGCAACTCAATTAGGTATTGACCCCAACCTCAAGGAAAATTGGAATGAAGAAATTAGCTACAACTTGAGTAGCGGCTTCTATTTAGAAAACTATTTGCTAGAGCGATGTCAAAGCCCAGTGGTTTTAGTGTTGAATGAAGTTGACCGTTTTTTTGAATATCCTCACATTTGTCAAGAGTTTTTTGCTTTATTGAGGTCATGGTGTGAGGAAGCACGACACAATCCTAAGTGGGAAAAGCTGAGGTTAGTAATGGTTTACTCGACCGAACAGTACATCTCTATGGATATTAACGTCTCTCCTTTTAATATTGGTCTACCTATTCGTCTGAACGATTTTACTCAACTACAAGTAGAAGATTTAGCTAGGCGATATGGTTTAAACTCACTTAAAGCTAAAGATTTTGCCAAACTGATGTCACTAGTAGGAGGACATCCAGCACTAATTCAGATTAGTTTGTACTATCTTTGCTTTCAAGAAATGACCCTGCAAGAAATAATAGAGGATGCGATGGCTAATGGTGGCATCTACCGCGATCATTTGTGGAGACATTTTGTCAAACTGCAACAAAATCCTAGTCTGGCAAAGACCTATGCTAAAGTGCTGGAAGCAAAGCAAGGTATTTGCCTTAATCCTATTGAGGCTTACAAGCTTGAAAGTTTGGGATTAATTCGCTTTGAGGGCGATCGCATCTTACCGCGTTACGGACTCTACCAAGCCTATTTTGCAAAACAGCTATCGACAATTGTTTGATACACCAATACTAAGGTAGTCACTTCAAGAGGCGACAAGCGAGCTTAAGTGCTTGCTGTATAAGCTTCATAGCCTTTAAGCCTCCCTAATAATATGTCTGCTGATTGCGAATGAAACCGATCTCCACAGAAGAGTCTACTACCTCTATACAGTTCATTCTCAATAAACCAGAGGTGGCACACCATCAAAGGCAAATCCTACCTACTATCAAGGTAATATTCCTTGGGAAGCAATGCGATTTTGTTAAATGAACCCAAAAGTGGAGCGATGGCTAATCTCGATTTCTCAGTACGAAAAGATTTTAACTATAGGAATAATATTTGATTTGGAGAAATACGCGTAGGGGAGCCAGCCGCATGGGCGGGTTTCCCGACTTGAGCGGACTGGCGTTGCGTTAGCCTGAGAGTACGGGGCCAGTTAACGATTTAGGTGCGTTAGGCTACGCCATAACACACCCTACTTTTGTGGGGTAGGCCGGAAAGCCCGCCCGGACGGGTGAGGAAACCCATCCCACAATAAAATTTCTTGCATCAATTTAGTCTTACCACGCTACTACGTATATTTCAAAAATCAAATATGAGTCCTATATTAGAACTTCTATTTGATTGTGTAAAAAAACTTGCTTTAAATTGAAAAAGGGTGATTCTCTACTTCTGTAGAGACGCAAGTAATTGCATCTCTACCTACGCAAATATAGCGGTATTCAATTCAATTGAATACATTTTGAAAATTTATTTATTATAGGGGTGTACAACTGTATGCGTCTACTGTAATATAATCGACCGCAAATTACTATAAGTTCAAAAATAAAATCGAATTACTATTGCTGGCTTGAAAACCTAGTTTCTATTTAATCGCTAGTCAAAAATCAGCGATCGAAGGTCGAAAATTTGGATTGCGATCGCTGATTTAAACTTTAGCATTATTAAATTTTGTATAAGCGACAACTATCTAAAGAGTGAAAAAATTACTCCAAATTACAGCCATTAGTTAGTTGCGTAAATTAGACAATAGCTCAAAAATACTACTTATACCGTCAATACAGATTTTCCTTTATTAAATATTAATAAATCTCATGATGCATTAAGCTTGACCCTATTCACCTCTCTCGGCAATCATAAAAGCACGGCTATTAAAAGCCAATTAATTCAGTTGATTGAGTGCGATTATAGACGTGATGAAATCGCTAGAGTGTAGTAACTGTCTTTATTGTTGCAATATATCAGATGACCACAGTATCTCTTTTTATTCTTAGTGTTATCTGCGGTTCTAGAAAAATCCCATAAAAAGCAAAAAGTAAAACTAGCGTTCAATCACAATTTTGTTGAATTCTGCCTTTTGCCTTTTGCATTTTGTCTTTTGCCCCGTTCAGCAACTTTTTTTCCTGGAGGATGTTGTAATGTCTAGTCTGTTTCGCTGGTCATCACTAAGAGTAGCTTTGCTAGTTTTTGGAATGACAACTGCTACAGTAGCTCCCATCGTAATTTCTACACCAGCTTCATCTCAAAATACTGTTCCCAGTACCACTCCATCTACTACTCCATCTGCTACACCAGCACCAACTTCACCGTCACCAACTTCAACAGTTAATTTGTCGGATGTCACTTCAGATTACTGGGCACGTCCATTTATCCAAACTCTAGCTGACAACAATGTAATTAGTGGCTTTCCTGATGGCACCTTTAGGCCAAATCAATCTGTGACTCGTGCGGAATTTGCCGCCCTAATTCAAAAGGCTTTCGGCAATCAAAACCGAGTTCGCCAATTGAGTGCGGGTGGATTTAGTGATGTTCCTGCTGGCTACTGGGCGGCTGCGGCAATTCAAAACGCTTACGAAATCGGGTTTTTGTCGGGTTATCCAGGAAATGTATTTAGACCAAATCAACAAATACCCAAGGTAGAAGCGATCGTTTCCATCAGCAATGGCTTGGGTTTGTCTGCTAGCGATACAAATATTCTTAATACTTCATACAGCGATGCTTCAGCTATCCCAAATTATGCGGTTAGTAGCGTAGCAGCAGCTACACAGGCTAATCTTGTTGTCAACTACCCAGATGTCAAACAACTCAATCCCCAACAAGCCCTGACTCGTGGTGAAGCAGCAGCACTTTTATATCAAGCTTTAGTTAAACAGGGACGGTTGCAACCCATTGCTAGCAATCTGCCAGCGGCTCAGTATGTTGTTGGTGGAGTTGGTACAGGCAATCAAACAGGTAACGACATTGTTTCTCTGGCTGCATCGAGTAACTCTTTTTCAACACTAACTTCTTTATTAAAAACAGCCGGTTTAGCAGAAACTCTTCAACAGCCCGGCCCTTATACAGTTTTTGCTCCCACTAACGATGCATTTGCGGCTTTACCTGCTTCTACCCTAGAACAATTGCAACGACCAGAAAACAAAGAAGCATTGGTTAAGATTTTGAGCTATCACGTAGTTCCCGGTGCGGTAACTGCTAGCCAACTCACAAATGGCGAACTGAAAACCTTTGAAGAAAGACCTGTAAATATTCAAATCGATCGCGCTAATAATCAAGTCGCGGTCAATAATGCTAGAGTCATCCAAGCGGATGTTCCAGCTAGCAACGGTGTTATCCATGCAATTAACCAAGTCCTCATCCCACCTGATATTAATCTCAGTCAGTTAAATCAGCCCCAAAATGGAGGCAATGCTGATGGTGGAACTAATGTTGATGTAGGTAGAGCTACTCGTGGCGGTAGAAGTTATATCGGGGTTGCTGGTAACATTGGTTTGAGCGGCGGCGATACAGCTTTGAGCGAAGGTAACTTTACAGTCATTAGCAAACTTGGTTTGACAAACTCCATATCAGTAAGACCATCAGTACTGTTTGGCGACGATACAGTATTTTTGGTTCCCTTAACTTATGATTTCACTCCACGTGCAGCAGGTTCCGTGGGTCAACGGACTCTTAGTATAGCTCCTTACCTGGGCGCAGGCGTAGCCATTGAAGCTAATCTCGATACTGATTTTGGATTATTGCTCACTGGTGGTGTAGACGTTCCTCTAGGTACTCGGTTCACCCTTACAGGTGCTGTAAATGCCGCTTTCATGGATGAAACTGATGTCGGCTTGCTATTAGGCGTTGGTTACAATTTCTAAGTATTACTGATGTGAGCGCCCAAACCAAGGGCGCGTTTTTTGCTAACACAACATATACAGCAATCATTAGACTTCTTGCAGAAGTCGGGAAAAGGGAAAGGGGGAAAGGTTTGGTATTTTTTCCCCAATAAAGATGAGTCCCTTTCCCCACAAAAGTGCAAAAAGCAATTGATTGCAAGAGGTCTATTGTAGGGGCGCACAGCTGTGCGCCCCTACAAGCGTTGATAGCGTGCTAACCTAAAATTTAAATTTCTTTTGAAAATTTTCTATCTTTGACCAATGATTCCTTTATGGTAGAGAGCAAGCGGATTTATCCTTGGAATCGATAGAAAATCCAAAATCTCAAATCTAAAATTGCCTGACTGAAAAAAATGGTTCCTTCTAAACGAGTTTATTTATTATTACTTTTAGGAATTGCGATCGCCTTTATCCTATCCTTTTTTCTCCCCATTAAAGCAACCATCGCCATCACTTTGTTATTTGATGTCGCAGTTCTCCTATTAATGGTTGCAGATGGTTTGCAGGTGCGGCGTTATCGCGTGCAAATTACCCGCGAATTACCGCCACGGCTATCCATTGGGCGGGATAATCCAGTTGTATTAAAAGTAACCTCGCAAAAAGCTGACGCGCAAATTCAAATCCGCGATTATTACCCAACAGGTTTTGGCGTATCTGCACCTGGACTACAGGCGATTATTCCCAGTAACAGCACCGAGGAATTAACTTATACCGTTAACCCGACACAACGGGGAGAATTTCCTTGGGGAAATATTCAAGTCAGACAATTGGGACTTTGGGGGTTAGCTTGGGACGATTGGCAGATTTTACAAAGTCTGCCAGTGAAAGTTTATCCCGATTTAATCGGGTTGCGATCGCTCACAATTCGCCTGACACTACAATCATCGGGATCGATGCGCCAAGCTAGGCAAACGGGTATCGGTACAGAGTTTGCCGAACTGCGGAATTACCGCACTGGTGACGATTTGCGGTTTATTGATTGGAAAGCTACCGCCCGTCGGGTTGGTGCTTATGGTAACTCACCGCCATTGGTGAGGGTTCTGGAACCAGAACAGGAACAAACTTTGCTGATTTTACTCGATCGCGGTAGGTTAATGACGGCAAAAGTCCAGGGTTTACAGCGGTTTGACTGGGGTTTGAATGCAACTTTATCGCTAGCTTTGGCGGGATTGCATCGAGGCGATCGCGTTGGGGTTGGTGTATTTGACCGCCAGATGCATACGTGGATTCCCCCAGAACGCGGTCAACTTCATTTGAATCAGCTAATTGATAAACTGACTCCAATTCAACCAGTGTTATTTGAATCTGATTATTTGGGTGCGGTGACAAATGTTGTGCAGCGACAAACTCGTAGGGCGCTAGTGGTGGTGATTACTGATTTAGTTGATGTCACCGCTTCTATGGAATTGTTGGCTGCACTTTCCAAGTTAGCACCACGGTATCTGCCATTTTGCGTGACTTTGCGAGATCCGCAAGTCGATCGTTTGGCACATACTTTTAGTGAAAATGTTACAGCTGCTTATGTACGTGCAGTGTCATTAGATTTATTGGCACAGCGGCAAGTGGCATTTGCTCAACTCAAACAAAAAGGTGTATTAGTATTAGATGCACCAGCAAATCAAATTGCTGATGATTTGGTTGAACGATATCTGCAATTGAAGGCGCGAAATCAACTTTAGTTTAATCACGCAGAGGCGCAGAGAGAAGTCGGAGCGGCGGCTTCCGCCGATCTGAACTTCGGTGGGCGCAGAGAGGAAGAGTTGAGAATAAATTATGTTGGAATCTGCGAGTGTTACAAATAGATGGGTGAATACAATTGATTTCCAAAATCCAGAAGCGATCGCAAAAGGATTTAGGATGATGGAAAATAATATTTATTGCAGTTTGTCTACTTGTTCTTTTGATGGTTATCCTTGGGTATCGCCTGTATTTTTTGCCTATGATGATAACTGCAATATTTATTGGAGTTCGGCTATTGAGTCGAAGCATTCGCAGAATTTATATAGTAATGATGGGAAGGTAGCGATCGCTATTTTTAATTCGAGTGTTTCTGAAGGTACAGCAGATGGTTTGTATTTTTATGGAACGGCATCAGAATTAAAGCCAGAGCAAACAGAAAAGATTTTGCAGTTACTTTTAAATCGTGCCAAGAGAAAACACAATCGCACGGCTGATGATTATTTAAATGATTCACCCCGCAGAATATATCAGTGTCAACCTCAAGAAGCTTGGGTGACTGGCGAACGATTGCCTTTTGGTAATCAATTAATAGATACAAAAATTCAGATATGTTTGCAATCTCTCGGAGAGCATATCAAAAGTTATAGTAGAGAATAGGCAATAGGGGAATGATTTTATTTTTACTTTATAAATGACCTCTAATTTGGTACGTTTGGATGGAAAAATTAATTAAAGTAGCGGTATTTTGGCTTTGTACAACTATCATAATTTTGGGTTTGATGGGCTGCGATCGCCTGATTGGTAATTCTGGAGATGTGGTTGAGCGAGTGAGTGATGGCGATACTATAGTAGTCAAAGATGCTAATGGTAAAAATGTTACTGTGCGTTTTGCTTGTGTAGATGCACCAGAAATAGCTCATACCAATAAAGAAAAGCAAAGTAAAGTTAGTAGCGATCGCAATCAATTTAGTTGGGGTGTCAAAGCTCAAGAACGCGTGCAACAACTCGTACAACAAGGAGGCGAACGCGTCACCTTGAATATAACAGATAGCGATCGTTATGGGCGTAAAGTTGCAGAAGTTCGTTTAAAAAATGGCACTTTCATCCAACAAGTATTATTGCAAGAAGGCTTAGCAAAAGCATATCGTCCTTATTTAAATAAATGTCCTAGTAAAGACTTAATTCAACAAGCCGAAGCACAAGCCAAAAACCAAAAGCTTGGCGTTTGGAGCGATACTAAATTTGTCAATCCTTGGGAATATCGAGCTTTATATAAAAAATGAAAAAGGGCATGGGGAAGAAGATGGGGGGATAAGGGGATGGGGAGACTTGTACTGAGCGGAGCCGAAGTATGGGAGGAAAGAAGAATTACTTTCTCCCTCACCTCCCCATCTCCCCATCTCCCCATCTCCCCATCTCCCCATCTCCCCAGCCCAATTACGGCTGATACCGGACGCTAAAATAAAAGCCATCATCTTGAACGTTATTACCGCGATCGCTTAAATCGATAAATGGAAATCCATAATCGAGTCGTAAATTTAAATTATCAATGCCAAAGGCTTCATTCCACAATAATCCTAAACCTGCACCAATTAGAAAAGTTTGGTCTGGTAGCTGATTGGGATTATTAGACTTATTCCAAACGGCTCCCATATCAACAAATGGTGCTAGTTGAATCGTCGATAATCCAGACTCATTACGTTGCACTGTGATTCTATCTTCGATCGCTACCCGAAATCCATTATCCCCTGAGCGCACATTTTGACGATATCCTCTGACTGATTGTCCGCCACCAATCACGAATTGCTGGGAAGGTAACAGACTATCTGGTGTTAGCTGTAACTCTGCTTGAACCAGCAATAATTGGTCGTTGGTGAGTCGCTGGACGCGCTGTACTTGAAATAGCCAACTAAAAAAGCGACCATCGGGTATGGGGTCATTGTTGATTGTGGCATCTAATATATCAACGCCAAAATTAAATTGCGATCGCAAAAACCAAGCACCTTGGGGTTCGCGTTTGATATAGTCTTGACCAAACTTAATGACGCTGGTACGGCTGACTCCATTAACATCGGGGCCGATACCAAAGGGGGTTGCGAGGTTATCGAAGAGAAAAGTTTGACCATCTTGATAGGTAAATCCTAAAGATAAGGCAAATTCTTCTCTTGGCGATCGCATCAATGGTTGGCGATAATTGATTTCATAAAGATCCTGGTTTGCCCGAATTCCAAAGGCATCGAAGGGCGCTTGAGTAATTCTGTTACGATTAAATGCAGCTCTAATTTGTACCTTCCCATCCATAGCATTCACAGGAACCTGATACCTAAAATCATAAATATCGGAACCACCTGTGAACGAGTGAAAATAATAGCCTCCTAACTCATCTCCCATCCCAGTTAAATTACGATGGCGCAGTTCAACACCCAATCTTTCTGCACCAATACTCGGAGGCGAATAGTTATCTACACCCAAGCTACCAGTTAAAGGGTTTGCCTCTTCAACTCTGACAAGCAAAACACTTTGACCGACTTTACCCGTAGGACGCAGGCGTGCTTCGACATTTGTAAACAAAGGATCGAGTCGCAATAGCTTTAGTTGGTCTTCCAGCTTACCAATATTCAGAGGGACACCAGCACCTAATTCGATGCGACTACGAATATAAGACGGGTTTAGTCGCCGCGTTCCTTGGATGTCTATCTCAGCTAAACTCCCTTCAATCACGCGAATGACCACAATTCCATCGGCGGTACTAGGTTGCTGAGTCTCTGGAACCGCCCTGGAATTGAGATAGCCTTTATTTAGATAAAGTTGAGTAACGGCGTCTGCTGCTTGTCTGATTTCTTCTAAAGTCAACTCTCGTTCTTCAAACGGCTTGATAGCTGCATTCAAATCATTTTCACTAAAAACCGTGCTATCTATAACCTGAATTTTGCGGACTCGAATGCGTTGCGGCGTTTCCGGTTGTGCTGGCGATGATTCGGGGTTTGGTGTCGGTTGATTAGGTTCAGTTACCGGGGAAGATTCTGTTTCCTGTACGATTTGTAACTCAGAGTAACTACTATCTCCATCGGACTTTGGTGTAAAGTTATTAGCTGTAGCTCTCAGTCCACTTGCGGTTAAAATCCAGACCGCAGGTAGAATTAACAAGCCATATTTGAAACTGAAACTGTGCTGATTCCATTTAGTATTTGCCAGACTTTGCCAAGCCTCTAATTGATGAGAAACAGACAAAATTCTTGGCTTAGTCATTGCTTTAGGTTTAACACTAGTTTCTGTTCCTTTTTTCATTGCTTTTCGCTTTTTAGGAGACTGGCGACAAGGGAAGGCGAGATGGGGAGACTTGTACTGAGCGGAGCCGAAGTATGGGGAGATGAGGAGGTGGGGAAAAGGTGAGCCAGCGCGGTCTTGGGGGTTTCCCCCATGAGCGACTGGCGTTAGCGAAGCGATAGCGACGCAGGAGCGTCACCCCGAAGGGGTTAAAGGTTAAAGGGAAAAGGAATAAATTTAATCTTTCCCCTTTTCCCCTTTCCCCTTTCCCTTTCCCCCTTACCCTTTTCCCTTTCCCTATGCCCAATGCCCCATGCCCATATATATGTGCATGAATATTTGAATATCATATTTTTGATATTCAAATTTAAGAAAATTTGTAACTAAAAAATAATAAACAGCAATGATTACCTAAGTGAAAGCCCTGAGCATTATATCCTGGTAATAGGTAGAAAACTTGGATTACTTCGATGTCACCACTGATTTCCATTGTCATCGTTAATTACAATCGGGAGGCTTACCTTCAACAAGCGATCGCCAGCGTCTTAGCCCAGACATGGCAAGACTTTGAGCTATTAATTTGCGATGATGGATCTACAGATGGGTCAGTGGCGATCGCTAAAAGATATGCTCAAAAAGATGGGCGAGTACGGGTAATCCAAGGACACCATCAAGGAGTTGCTGCGGCTTGTAAAGCAGCGATTAATCAAACTACTGGCAGTTACATCGGTATAGTTGACAGTGATGATATCCTCGCCCCTACCGCCCTAGCCGAAACCGCCGCAGTCCTCAATCGCTACCCAGAAACAGGATTTGTTTATACTGACTATTTAAATATAGATGCAGATGGCAAAGTTCTCGGTTACGGCCATCGCTGTGATATCCCTTACTCAAAAGAAGGTTTGTTAGTCAACTTTATGACCTTCCACTTCCGCCTCATGCGTCGTAGCGTTTACGACCGAGTGGGGGGTGTCAATGCGTCCTTTGCTAGTACTTCCTATGATTACGATTTGTGTTTAAGACTTTCTGAAGTTACCCAAGTACGCCGAGTTAAACAGCCCTTGTACTTGTACCGAGTTCATTCTCAAAGCATCTCTGTTACTAGAAAAACCGAACAAATACTCTGGTCAAAAAAGGCGATCGCCCAAGCAATTTGGCGGCGCGGATTAGCAAATAAATTACAAATCGATGTAGAATTTTCCACAGGTCGCTTCATCTTACGGCGCAAAAGAGAAGCAGGGGGGCAGAGGAGCAGGGGGGCAGAGGTGAAAGAAGGCCGCTGGCAAACCTTAGAGGAGGTGCCATGCACAGTTAGTAACGAAAATCTTTTTTCTCCGAACGTCTGGATAGAATCTCTGCTTTGTGTAAAAAAATCTTTACTGTCTAATATTGCCGCTTCAATACTAGTTTTTGCCCCACTTTTGAGTGCCATCAGTCCCAAATTAGCCCAAGCACAGCAAATTGTTCCTGCTGCTGATGGTACAAACACAATTGTGACTCCCAACGGCAATCAACTCGATATCACCGGCGGTACAACTTCTGGTGATGGCGCTAATCTCTTCCACAGCTTTCAACAATTTGGAATTTCACCAGAACAAATCGCCAACTTTCAAGCCAGCCCAGCCCTACAAAATATTCTTGGTAGAATCACTGGCGGTAATCCTTCCATCGTCAATGGCTTAATTCAGGTAACTGGTGGTAGCCCTAACTTGTTCTTGATGAATCCAACCGGATTTATTTTTGGAGCAAACGCCAGCTTAAATGTACCTGGTGCTTTCACGGTGACAACAGCCAACGGCATCGGTTTTGGCAGCAGTTGGTTTAATGCCATCGGTGTTAACGATTACACTGCTTTAGTGGGAAACCCCAATGGATTCGCCTTTAGTACTAGCCAACCAGGAGCGATCGTCAATGCTGGGAATTTGGCAGTCGGTACGGGGCAGAACTTGAATTTATTAGGTGGTACGGTGGTAAACACTGGGCAAATTTCAGCACCAGGAGGACAGATTACCGTCACATCCGTACCAGGTCAAAATTGGGTGCGTCTCAGTCAGCCAGGAAATGTTTTGAGTCTAGAAATTCAACCCTTGGCTTCTAGTAGCAACCAGCCCAATAACTGGACAATTCCCATTGCATCTTTACCAGAATTGCTCACCGTTGGTAATACTAACACTGGGTTAACTGCTAATCCTGATGGTACCGTACAATTAACAGGCTCTAACGTCAAAATTCCTACAACTCCAGGTACAAACATTGTTTCTGGCACAGTGGATGTATCCAGCCAAACAGGCGGAACATTAACTGCTTTGGGTACAAAAGTGGGAGTAATTGATGCCAATATTAACGCCTCTGGAACCAACGGTGGCGGTAGTGTGTTAATTGGTGGCGATTACCAGGGTAAGGGGACTTTGCCCAATGCACAGCAGACTTATGTTAACTCCAACTCCGTAATTAATGCCGATAGTACTTTAAATGGAAATGGCGGACGGGTAATTGTTTGGGGTGACAACGCAACCCAATATTTTGGTAACATTTCAGCTCGTGGAGGAGCAAATTCTGGCAATGGTGGTTTTGTAGAAGTATCGGGCAAAAACTTCTTGACCTTCAACGGTGCGGTAGATACTTCAGCCGCCAATGGTAGCTTTGGGACATTATTGCTAGACCCCACCACCTTGACTATTATCGATGGTGGAGTAGGGACTTTTGATGGCACAGCTGGCAACATTGCTTTTGGCGATGCAGACATTGGGGCGAATACAGTTTCATGGGGTGCGATCGCTGCTTCCGGTGCAAATATCAACTTACAAGCCATAGGCAATATTACCATCAATGATATCACTGGAGCGACACCTGGAGTCACTACCGCTGCTGGTGTTGCGACATTAAACTTGGGTACTGGCGGTACCTTCAACCTCTCCTCACAAACCGGTTCTGTAAACTTTATCGATCCTAGTAACACAATTGCCACAACCGGAGGAGCGATAAATATTTCTGGAGCCAGTTTATCACTGGGAAATTTAGATACAAGTACTGGTGGTGGAAATAGTGGTAGCGTCAATTTGTCTACAACTGGCGGCATTACAGTAGGTAACATTATTACCATCGGCACGGGCTACTCTGGGGGCAATGTAGACTTGTCTGCGGATGGCGATATTATTACACAAAGGATTGACTCCTCTTCCAATGATGCGGGTGGTTCAGGTACTGGTGGCAGTGTAGTAGCAACAACAACCAACGGCAGTATTACCACTGGGGCAATTAACTCTTCTGTATTTAAGGAATTAGGTGGCGATTTTATCGGCACGGCTGGCGCAGTCACCTTAACTGCCACAGATAATATTACCGTTAATGACGCTATTAATGCTTCAGCAAGTGCCACTGGAGTGGATGGGACTGGAAATGTTACAGCTGGCAATGTCACTTTACAAACTACTAATACTGCTGGCAGCAATATTAGTTTTACCAGCATCAACACTCAAGCCATAGCCGATGACTTTGTTGATGGTAACACCGTTCAAGGTGGCAATGTGCAAGTGCTAACTAACGGTCTCATCCAAGGATCGGGGACGGGTGAAACCATTGCAACTGGTGGATTTTTTGTTGGTGAAGGAGGTGTTAACGTTCAACCTTTAGCAGGAGGTACTGTTAGCATTCGACATGATGGTGGCCCAGACAATGTAGATTTTGTTGTAGGTAATGCCAGCGTCAACGGTCTAGCAGGGACAATTACTACAGGAGCAACTGCGATCGCTCCTTTAAATAACTTTCCAGTTTTGCCCAATGGTGGAGATGCTGCTGGTACCCCAGCCGGCATCACCATTACATCCGTAAACACCCCGCCGACGCTGACAACAAACACGCTCCTATCATCTAATGCCCAAGTCAATCAAACCTTAAGCTTCACATTTACTGCCAGCACTAGCGATGTCAATCTAGATAATACCACCGTTGTCATTGATGCCATCCAAGCAGGAACCCTGAGACGAGGTGATACGGTTTTAGCTGCGGGAGACACATTAACTATAGGCGAAACATTAAATTACACGCCACCAACAGATACCACAGGGCTAATAAGTGCATTCAGCGTTAGAGCTAGCGATGTAGTTTCATCCTCAGAACCCGTACAGGTAGCAATCAACGTCAATGTCCCTGAGATTCCGCCTGAAATTCCGCCTGAAATTCCGCCTGAAATTCCGCCTGAGATTCCGCCTGAAAATCCCGATCCTACCCCCTGCTCATTCCAATGCAATCCAACTACTAATCCAGGTAACCCCCCTCCTAACATCCCTAAGATTGGTGACCCTGTAATTAATACCAATCCTACTCCCGAAGATAACTTCACAGATGATTTTGGTGATTATTTAGGTATACCCAATCCCAAAATTAAAACACTGGATGAGGCCAAAGAAATTGCTAGCAACATTGAGAAAGCTACTGGTGTAAAACCTGCATTTATCTACATTAGTTTTGTGCCTGTAGAGATTATCCCAGAGAGAACTAAACAGCTGAATACCCTACTAGAAAACGATAGCGACGAACTAGAAATAGTGGTAGTCACTGGAAAAGGTAACCCCATTCGTAAGCGCATTCCAGAAACTACTAGAGCCAAAGTTTTACAAGTAGCTAAAGAATTTCGCGACCAAATTGTAAGCCCACAAAACCGCCGCCGCACTGCTTATTTGCGTTCATCTCAACAACTTTATCGTTGGATAATTGCGCCACTGGAGGCAGATTTACAAGCTAGAGAAATTAACAATTTAGTCTTTCTACCAGACATTGGTTTACGTTCAACTCCAATGGCAGCACTTCACGATGGTAAACAATTTTTGGTAGAAAAATACAGTATTGGCTTGATGCCGAGTCTGAGCTTAACTAACACACTGTATACAGACATTAGAAAATCTCAAATCTTAGCCCTGGGGGTTTCTGAAAGTACTCAAGGGCAAAATCCTTTACCAGCAGTTCCCGTGGAGATCTCAACATTGGTATCTAAACTCTGGCAAGGCAAATTGTTATTGGACAAGCAAGCTACTTTACAAAATCTCAAAAGTGTCCGGCGTCAACAACCTTTTGGCATTATTCACATGGCCACCCATGCCGATTTTGTGGCTGGCGGCTTAAGCAAGTCCTATATTCAACTGTGGGACGACAAGTTACGTCTAGACCAATTACGCCAGTTGCGGTTAAACGAACCTCAAGTAGAAATGATAGTGCTGAGTGCTTGTAGAACAGCCTTAGGCGATAAAGAGTCAGAACTTGGGTTTGCGGGTTTAGCAGTGCTGGCAGGTGTAAAAACTAGTGTTGCCAGTCTTTGGTCAGTTAACGATTCTGGTACAGCAGCATTGATGACAAAATTTTATGAGAATTTAAAAAATTATCCAATTAAAGCGGAGGCTTTGAGACAAGCTCAAGTAGCTATGGTTAAAGGGCAGATTTACTTAAAGGATGGCCAAATTCAAGGTTTGGGAGCGGTAGGAAATTTGCCTTTGCCTGCTGAAAGTATTGAGGAAGCTGATGAATCATTTATGCATCCTTATTATTGGGCTGGATTCACAATGGTAGGTAATCCTTGGTAACAAGAATTCAGAATTAAGAATTTAGAATTCAAGATTCTCTTATTAATTTACAAGCTTGTTTTTATCGCAATGGTACGAGTGGAACTTGTTTATCCTAAAATCCCAGATAGCAAAAATTGTCCTTGGGGGCGTTGTATAGCTTTTGAGAAATATGACGGTACAAATCTCCATTGGGTTTGGGATTTGGAGCTTGGTTGGTATGCTTTTGGTACGCGTCGCGATCGCTTTGACTTGGATGATATGGGAATTGCACAATTTAACAAAGCACATCCAGGTTTAGAAGAAGCCCCGCAGATTTTTAACAGAGATCTTGCCAATCCTTTAAAAACAATATTTCAAGAAAATTTAAATTATCAATACCCAGAAATTACTGTGTTTACAGAATTTTTGGGAACTAACTCCTTTGCCGGAATGCATCGAAAGGATGACCCAAAACAACTAATTCTCTTTGATGTACAAACTAACAATTGTATTATTGCTCCCGAACAATTTATTCAAGATTTTAGTCACTTAAACATTGCACGAGTTGTTTATCGTGGCAAATTAACAGGTAAATTTATTGAAGATGTTCGAGAAGAAAAATATGGTGTAGCTGAAGGTGTTATTTGTAAAGGAGCCGACAGCGATAGTAATAATGTATGGATGGTAAAAATTAAAACTTATAGTTATATGAATAAATTACAGCAAGCTTTCAAAGATGATTGGAAGACATATTGGGAATAAGGCAAAAAATCTTGAGAGAATGTTTCAAAAGTCTTTTAGCAATCCTATTTTAATTTTGTAAAATATAGCCATAGCCACATAGATTAGGACATAATGACAAGCCTAAATGCTAGGAATGGTAATAGTTTTACCTCCTGCCTGGTCACTGAGCGAAGTCGAAGTGCTGCCTCCTGCCTCTAGATATATTAGTGGCAGCTGTTGACAGTCAACAATCAACAGTCAACAGTCTACTATTTATTATGCAGCTATCTCCTGTTTTTGCTGAGAATTCTGCTTGAGTATGTCGGTGATTCTTTCGGCGGGAGTAGGGATAGCAAAGTAATATCCCTGGCCTTCTTGACACCCACGTTTTTTTAAATAGTCAAGCTGTTCTTGAGTTTCTACCCCTTCTGCCGTAATTTTCAACTGGAGGCTTTTGGCTAATGCAATGATGGCATCAGTGACTGCGGCACTATCAGAATTTGATGTCACGTCTTGCACAAATGAGCGATCGATTTTGAGCATGTTCACAGGAAAGCGCTTCAAATAATTGAGAGAAGAATAACCAGTGCCGAAATCATCCAAAGCTAGCCATATTCCTAGTTCTCGTAATTGTTTGAGGGTTTTCACGGAGTGCTGAATATCAACTATTAAGGAGCTTTCTGTGACTTCCAGTTCCAAATAAGATGGTTGCAGTTTCGTCTCCTCTAGGATTTGTTTGACAACTCCGACTAAATTTGCTTGTTCAAATTGTCGAGCCGAGAGGTTAACTGAGATGCGAATTGGGGGTAGTCCTGCAAGTTGCCAGTTTCGATTTTGGGTGCAGGCGGTTCGCAACACCCATTCACCAATAGGTACGATTAAACCGTTATGTTCGGCAATGGGAATAAACTTTGCTGGAGAAACCAAACCTCTTGTAGGATGCTGCCAGCGTATTAGTGCTTCTACTGCTGTGACTTCTTGAGTGTGTAAATCAATCAGCGGTTGGTAATAAACTACAATTTCGCCTCGTTCCAGCGCTCCACGTAATTCGTTTTCCAGTGCTAGTCGTTCTTGCAACTGAGCGTTAATTTCTGGTGAATAAAACTGGTACTGGCTAGACCCTTGCTGTTTTGCTTGGTACAGTGCTATGTGAGCTTGTTGTAACAGGAGATCCACACTATTACGATCGCCTAAGTCACTAATTGTAATACCTATGCTGACTGTAATATGAATTTGCTGGTTATCTATGAAGAAGGGTTTAGACAGTATATTCTGTAGGGTTTTTGTGAAAATAACCACTTTTTCAAAGGATAAGATATCCATCTGAGCGATCGCAAATTCATCTTGAGTTAAACGCGCCAAGATATCTGTTTTACCCATACAGCTTGTCAAACGTTGGGCAACTGCTCTTAATAAATGATTAGATGTTTCATGCTCCAACCCATGACTGATACCGATGAAATCATCAATGCTCAGGGAAAGAACAGCAATTAATTGCTGGGGATTCTGAGATTGTGACACGTTTTGGTAAAGGCGATCGCTAAATAAATCCCGATTCGGTAACCCGGTCAAATTGTCATAATTAGTAATCTGGTGGATTAACTCATCTAATTTGTGAAGAGTTTGTGAAGTATCTGCCATCAGTGTGCCTGCCTCATCGCCAAATTCTGTAGGCAGTTCTGGTAATTTTTTGGTTTGCAAGTAGTCTCGCAATGCCGCAGATGTTAAAATTACGGGGGCGAGTAGATAGTGTAATGCAAAAAGGGTAGCCGCTGTTCCACCTAGTGTAGCCAAAAGAGCATTCAGCAGCACTCGGATTGCTATTTCCCAAGGATAGGAGTTGGAAGTTACGATATTGAAAATTAAAACCAAAAGTGGTACGTGAGTTCCCAAAAACGCCACTACCATAATTTTGGCAGTGTAACTTTTTTTGAGTAATCGGAATTGACCTAGAGAAGAGTATAGATAAAGTTTCTGATTCATCTGCATAAATGTTAGTTCATTGTGAGTTAGAAAATGGTTTAAGCTGTCACGCATCGAAAGCAGCACATTTTTGGCTTTTGAAGGTTGACAGTTAACATCAGCGGTTAAGGAAACTCGTGAGTAGCTATGCAATTTAAAAGCGTAATAGCTTACTACTAAATTTTTGGTAATTTAATGATTAGGCGGCGATCGGTGTAAGGTCAGCGTCACCTACTTATAATTAGAATTGCAATCTTAAACTCGCTTTCTATAGCTTGCGGAGAGTTCATCGATCAATGTAAGATTACTTTCCTTTATGTGTTACTGCCATATATTGACACTACTTTAGTGCTAATTAAAATAGTTTGTTTCCATCTTCATAGAAAAACTAAATAGCTATAAAAATGGTTATAAGTACTTGCTTTCTAATTTTTTACTAATAGTAATAAATTTGGCTTTAATGAAATTTTAAAAAATGTAAATTGTGGACGAGTTCCACAGCTTACTTCTTTAACGTTTCAAGCTGCCAATTTTGGTTTTGTCAATCAGGCATTAACTGTTCTAATGTATGGACAATCCAAGGAACCTAAAACCACACCAAGAGATTGCACAAACGACAGCAAACCAGCACTTACCATTACAATCACAATGATAATAGTTTTACATAGGTTGTGCCTACATATAATATAGAGAAGGGAGTGTCAAAAAATTGGTATATACAATTTCTGTTAGTATTGCAGGTTTGGATCATTGATTTTTAGCTTTTAAGTAGTGAATAAGCTTATGGGTAGTTTAATATTATTATTAATAGGTTTAGGAATTTTGTTTTTAGCCTGGAAATCTCAAGACGAAATTCATCGCATTGCAACTATGGTAACTGGGACAATTTCTCTGATTTGGGGATTTTCTTTAGCTCCCTTGTCATTTCAATTGCCATTTGAGATTATTTCAGTTTTAGCAGCTTTTTCTGTTTGTATGCGTTGCTTGGGTTGTGGTTTAAAGCGAGATTAATTTTTCACTCATAAACTTTGTATTTTGCACAAAACCATAAACTACTTGCCACTAAATAATTAAAAAACTTGGAGTTGCTTATGCGTGCAATGATTTTAGATGCACCGCATCAACCCTTACGGTTAGGAGAGTTACCGATACCAAAACCTAACTCACAACAAGTACTGATTCGCGTTCGTGCTTGCGGTGTATGTCGCACCGATTTGCATATAGTTGATGGAGAATTGACGCATCCCAAACTACCTTTAGTACTTGGGCATCAAATTGTCGGTACTGTAAAGGCGGTGGGTGATGGTGTTGATAAATTTAGTGTTGGTCAACGAGTTGGTGTTCCGTGGCTGGGTTATACTTGTGGCGATCGTTGCCCTTACTGTGCCTCCGGTCGTGAAAATCTTTGCGATTATGCCGAGTTTACTGGTTATAATATTGACGGTGGCTATGCAGAATACACTGTGGCCGATTACCGCTTTTGCTTTCCCCTAGACCTTAGCTTTCCCGATTTGCAAGCTGCGCCCCTTTTGTGCGCCGGCCTAATTGGCTATCGCGCTTACAGAATGACAGGTAATGCACAAAAATTAGGTTTTTATGGCTTTGGTTCGGCTGCTCACATTTTGATACAACTGGCTCGTTATCAAGAACGTCAAGTGTTTGCTTTTACCCGTTCCAACGATGTTGAAGGACAAGAGTTTGCCCGTCAATTGGGTGCAACTTGGGCGGGTGGCTCAGATGTATTACCCCCAGAACCTTTAGACGCAGCGATTATTTTTGCTTCCGTAGGTCAACTCGTACCATCTGCTTTACGTGCAGTTACCAAAGGCGGCGTCGTAGTTTGTGCTGGAATTCACATGAGTGATATTCCTTCTTTTCCTTATGACGTTCTTTGGGAAGAAAGAGTGTTGCGTTCTGTTGCTAATTTAACTCGCCAAGATGGTAAAGAATTTCTTACCTTAGCGCCCAAAGTTCCTATCCGCACTGAAGTAAATGCTTTTCCCTTGGCTCAAGCGAATGAGGCTTTAGATGCTCTTCGTACTGGGAAAATTGCAGGTTCAGCTGTTTTGGTAGTTGATTAGTAGTGCTTAAAAGGGAATCGGTAAATCTCAATCATTAAAATGAATAAAAAATTTTTGATTTTAGATTTTTTCGACAAAGAAATTTGGAAACTAGCCTGCGGCATTCTTCTCAAATATGTCTCCAAAAAGTAGATAAAATAACATAAAATTTAAAAAATAAAAAATTTTGAAAAAAAAGTCTATGATAAAATCGCATCAAAAATCTGAGGATACCAAAAATTATCCAGACTTATTTGTAGCTTTTTGGAAAGGGCTAGCTCTTACCCACGCACAACAAGCGACATAACACTTGTCAAGAATAATCCTGATGAGACAATTTTATGCTTAATTAGAGTCAATCAGTAATGACTATAGATGAAGTAGTACTCTTATTAAAAGCCAGTCAAGCTACCGGTTTAACAACACTCCAAGAAATTGTATTACGTTCTGCCTGGGAAGGAAAAACCTACATCAAAATAGCAGTTGAAGGGAATTATCCTGAGGATCGGGTCAGGAAAGTTGCTGCTGATTTATGGCAAATTCTGAGTGATTTTTACAAAGAATCGATAAATCAATCCAATTTCCGCCAGACTGTAGAAAATCATCGCCTTGGCAAAGCACATCAGCAATTACTTAGGGAATTTAACCAAGCAGCCACAGCCATATCTTTGGAATTTCCTAGTGGCCCCGTATCTCTAAATTCCAGATTCTACATTTCTCGTGCGCCAATTGAGGAACTTGCTTACGCAGAAATAGCTCAACCGGGGAGTGTCATCTGCATCAAAGCACCTAAGAAAATGGGGAAAAGCTCTTTAGTTTTGCGGTTGCTTGCACGCGCTAAAAAGCAAAACTTCTGCACGGTGAGTTTAGATTTTCAGCAAGCAGACAAAACAGTATTTGCCAATTTAGATAAATTTTTGCGCTGGTTTTGTGCCAATGTAAGTCGAGAATTACAGCTAGAACCAAAACTCAATGATTATTGGGATGAAGAGATGGGTAGCAAAGTCAGCTGCTCTATCTATTTTCAAAATTATTTGTTATCTATGTTAGAAACTCCTTTGGTTTTGGTCTTGAATGAAGCCGATTGGGTATTTGATTATCAGGAAATTGCTCAAGAATTGTTATCATTAGTGCGTTCGTGGCACGAACAAGCTAAAGCAGTTGAAATTTGGCAAAAGCTCCGCTTGGTTCTGGTTTACTCCACGGAAATTCTTTTTCCCATAAAACTGACTCAATCGCCATTTAATATTGGTTTGCCGATTAAATTGGCTTTGTTTACAAAAGAACAAGTGCAAGATTTAGCACAATGTCACGGTTTGGATTGGACAGATGGTGAAGACGCTGATAGCTTAATGGCAATGCTGGCGGGACATCCTTACTTGGTACGGTTGGCTTTATATCATCTTGTAGGTAAAGGAGGATTACAAGGCAATTTAAAACAGCTATTGCAACAAGCACCTACAGAGTCAGGAATTTATCATGAATATTTAAGGCATTATACATTAGCACTACGAAATCAACCAGATTTAGCAGTTGCTTTCGATCGAGTAATTAACGCTAAAAATTATGTGAAATTAGAACCGGCATTGGCATATAAATTACAGGGTATGGGATTAATAAATTTAGAAGGCGATCGCTGTACTCCCACATGTGAATTATATCGGTTATATTTTCGCGAACATTTAAAAATAAATGAGAATTTTAACAATAGTTATATTGAATATTTGAAAGTAAAAAATCAACAATTAGTTGTGTTATGTAGCTTGGATGAACTAACTCAATTAGTAAATCGCCGCTATTTCCAAACTTCCCTACAAATTGAATGGCAGAACTCTGTTAGTCAACGCACCCCAATATCACTAATTTTATGCGATATTGACTATTTCAAAATTTATAATAAAACTTACGGTGTTGCCGCAGGAGATCGGTGTTTACAAGAAATCGCTAATACTATCCGTAACTGCCTAGAATGCTTACTAGGTAATAATAGTTTATCGTTTTGTGCGAAAATGGCTAATCCTCCTACTAATTTTTCTGCAAGTTTGCCAAAAGGAGATTTTAGAGATGAAAATAGCGAGGTGTTAGTGGCTCGTTATGGTGGTGAAGAATTTGTGATTCTCGCGAAAATAGATGTTGCTGCTGCAATGTACATCGCCGAATATATTCGAGAGGAAATAAAAGCTTTGGCAATTCAGTGTGAGTATCCTAGCATTGGTGGTTTACCCGCTCCTGTTTTGACTGTTAGTTTAGGCGTAGCTAGTATTATTCCCGCAGTTGAAACTGAGCCTGTTAATTTAGTTAATGCTGCGGAAAAAGCACTTTCTCATGCTAAAAGACAAGGACGCGATCGCGTTGTTTTAGGTTAAGCTGATTTACACTTTAAAGTATAGCGATGTCTGCGACGGGCTACGCCTACGCCATTACAACATCATTCAACCTTGGATCGTTATCAAGCTCTTGTTAGCTGATGCTTATACTCAACCCACCCTGCTATGCTTCTGAATTCTGAATTCTGGATTCTGAATTCTTATTTAAGAAATCATTCTCTGAAGTTTCTTCCGCGATTTTTTCAGAAAACGATTCATTTGCGACATCACGCTAGGAACTTTCAACTCTTTTGGTTTTCGTTCTGGTTCTTTGAGAAATCGATAATATAAAAACTCATCTCTATAATCGATATTCACATCTTCTCCTTGACATAAACGGGTAAAGTCAATAGAAGAATAGCTCATGTAGTGAATGCGATGAATTGGTTTTAAACCATCTTGATTGTAAAGAACATTATTAATATTCACGAAGCGGTCTGCATTAGCGCAGTTACCTGTTCTATCTTGAGAATTGTGACTGAGGGTAAAGTTAAATATTCGGGGATCGCCGTATAAAGTTATATAACCGAATATACCAGAACTAGACCACCAAGAACCCGGACGAATCCATTCAAATTCACTTTTTTCAATCCATCTTTGTTTAATTATATCCAAATCTTCGCCACCGAAAAGTAACCGCTTAGAACCAAAAAAGCTATCACAATGAATTTTTGCACGCAATTCGGTTTCTTTTAGTTGGGTTGCTCTTTCAAGTACCTCCAGATTTAATTGGGTTTTTTCTCTGGGTTTAGCATGTTCCCAATCGTTGAATATTAAATCATAATTATCGAGTTTTTCAACAATATCATCTATTGGTTTCATGGCTAAACTATCAGCATCATAAAACACAAATTTCTCAAACTCGCCATTAAAAGAAGCAAACTTTCGGTGTACAGAGCCTTTGTACCATCCTGGACGATTGAATTTGGAATCATTTGCTCTTGGATGAGCATCCCAAAGCTCATTGATAAAATTATCCCAGCGGTGAATTGCTTCCCAATCTTCAAAAAGGGTGACATTTTTTCTAGATTTGATTTCCTGTTTAACCAGGTCTAATTGCTGGTTATAGGGAATCACGCAAACAGGAATATTTTCTCCAACATTTACCTCAATGCTGTTTAGCAAAGCAACTAATTGGTCGTATACAGTATCATTGGCAAGCGTATAAATACCAAATGATTTCATTTTGCTAAATCCTACTTAACTTCTAGACTAGTTTGTTCGCTCAGCACTTTGTTAGTGACATTTATATACTGACTTATACTTGACTGTAAAAACAACAGATGAGATGGAACTATACAGTAAATTTACCATTACTGGCTGTTAATGAGTAACTAGCTTTTTGTTTGCTTTAATTTATGAAAATTTTACAAATCATATATTAAGGGATACTTATGATGACATACAAGCATGAATCAGTCATGGTGTATGTATCACATTTGATGCATTACTTGTATGAACATCTTAATGGTATCTTCCACCTTTCCCTACCCACCCACAAGGGGGGGAACCCAAGTCAGAACATTTTATTTACTTAAGTACTTAGCTCGCTATCATAACGTTACTCTAGTTACTCAACGCGAACTCAGTGTTACCGATGCGGAATTAGTAGCATTACGTGATTGTGTGGATCGTTTGGTAGTTTTCGAGCGCCCACAAGAACCTACAACCACAGCCAAAATGTTAAAAAAGATACATAGACTTGGTAAATTTTTGTTATATGGTACGCCGCCAAGCGTACTCAACCGCTATTCGCTTGAGATGCAAACCTGGGTTAACAACTGGGTAGAAGCCGGAAAATGTGATGCGATCGCCTGCGAACATAGCGTCAATGAAATTTATGTGCAGCCACATTTTCAGAAACAGCTAAAAACCATAGTTAATATTCATAGTTCTGTTTACGCTACTTGTCGTAACCAACTAGCAACAGGCATTTCTGAAAATAAAATCAGAGACAAAATTAATCTGCCGCTTTTGCGTCGTTACGAACAAAATTACTGTGCTAAATTCTCGGAAATTGTTGTCACAACAGAAGAAGATCAACTGCAAATAAAACAATTTAATCCAAATACTAAAATTACAGTTATTCCCAATGGTGTAGATTTAGTTTCTTTCCCGAATCGTACCAGCGATCCGGGAGGACATCGTTTAATTTTTATTGGTGCAATGGATAATTTAGCGAATATTGATGCTGTCTGCTTTTTCAGCAATGAAGTATTGCCAGAAATCCAAAAAAAATATCCTGATACTACTTTTGATATTGTCGGTTCTTACCCAGCACCAGAAGTTTTAGCACTTGCTAAAAAACCAGGAATTAATGTTACTAGACGCGTACCTTCAATGGTAGAATATTTACATAAAGCAACTATCTGCGTTGTAGCCATGCGGACTGGATTTGGCATTAAAAATAAGACCCTAGAAGCAATGGCAGCTGGTGTACCAGTAGTAGGAAGCGATCGCGGTTTAGAAGGATTAGCTGTAGACGGTGCTAGCAAACCACTACGTGCATTACGAGCCAATCAACCTGCCGAGTACATCAGCGCAATTAGTAAATTATTCGAGAATCCACAATTGCGATCGCAACTGTCACAAAATGCCAGACAACTAGTAGAAACAGAATTCACTTGGGATATTGCTGGCAAAAGGTACGAACAAATTTGTCTTGGGTAGTTCCTAATACTGCTCGCTTTGTGGATTTTTAACTCGAAATTGGATTTGGGGAAAAGGGTAAAGGTTAAAGGTTTTTTCTTTCCCTTTTCCCCTTAACCGATAAGTATTGGGGTAGTTCCTAATTGTTTTTAATCGTGAATTATTAAAACAAATGTATATAGAGACGTTGTAATACAACGTCTCTATATAAAACATTGGTGATGCAAATTATCTTATCTAAACCTTAAACCTTATTGGGTTTTAGCTATACCGATTTAAATCAGGATTCAATAGATGGAGTTACTAAAAATCCGCTGACTGAGTAACTCATTTTTTAGAAGATGCACGCCCGAACAAAATCAAAAATCTCAAATCAAAAATGGTATTACTTTGTGATAAAACGACTCAATTATTTTCACAATTAGCCGCAGCCTTGAACGCAAGTAATTTTTTATGCTTACGCTTATTCTTATTCTTGAGGATAGCCAAATAATTATCAACGTAGCGAAAAGCAGATGCACTATCGTAAGCAGCGATCGCTATAGCTTGCAAGAAAACCTTTGAGGGAATTTCAAACCCTAAAAATTTTTCTGTTAAAATTAATAAATCTCGATCTGTGGCAGGAAAAGTAATTTCTTGTGCCTCTTCCGAATCATTAAAGATATCTTCAATTAATGCTTTGGACACTTTGTACCTCCCCAAAAGCATAAGACGCAAAGCCAGTGATGAAATTAAGCTGCTGATCGCGAGTTCGTAAGTTATCTGGGAGTTCAGTACCAGGACATCCTATTTCTCGCAAAATTTCTAAACAATAAGCACCGAGTTTGGTATAAGGAGCTTGCTCCAATTCTTGAGCTACCTCCAGAGCCATCTTTAGATTGACCTGGATAACCGTCGTTACAGGGCTGGTCATAAATAAACCCTAATCAACTGGATGCTCTCAGTTTTGATCGGAAACACAAATTAAGTAACGGTGTTTTTGCGGAATTTATTAACAAGCCACATTAAAGTATCAGGGCATTTGCGGTCAAGCATCCAAAATAGAAAACTGCTATCTTGCTAAAATCAGGTTATCAGTGAATTATAGGATAATATGATGTCCGCTGAATTGCCCATAATCGGTACTTGTGCGGCTACTGTACGAGAACGCCTCAAGGCTTTGGCGTTCGCAACTTTAGTTACTGAGGGCTACTCGCGATTTTTTGTTCTTGATAACGCTGTTTAAACTGCTGTTGTTGTCTTTTATGATCTACGATTGGTTCTGGATAGCCAGCAGCATGGCGTTCTAAAGGTGGAATTTTACCAGTAACTAAATATTCTGTATCCACAGACCGCAATTCTCTCACCCATTGGCGAATGTACTCTCCATCTGGATCGAATTTTTGTGCTTGGCTGGCTGGGTTAAAAATTCGCACGGGTTTCGGGTCCATCCCACTAGAAGCACTCCATTGCCAACCGCCATTATTAGCAGATAAATCACCATCAATCAATTTCTGCATGAAGTATTTTTCTCCCAGTTGGGGATTAATTAGTAAGTCTTTGGTGAGAAAACTAGCGACAATCATCCGACAACGGTTGTGCATCCAGCCACTTTCATTCAACTGCCGCATTGCTGCATCCACAATAGGGTAGCCAGTTCTACCCTCACACCAAGCTTGGAAATGTTCTTCGTTAGTTTCCCAAGGAAAATTTTTGAAGGCCTCGCGGAAAGCACCATCAGCCAATTCGGGAAAGTTATACATTGCGTGTTGATAAAACTCGCGCCAAGCTAGTTCCTGTTGCCATGTGCGGATAGCGACTGTTGCTTCTTCGCTGCGACTATTTTCTTGCGCTTGGGTTGTGGCTTGCCAAACAGTGCGAATGCCAATAACGCCAAATTTCAAAGCTGCACTCAGTTGCGATGTTCCATCAACTGCGGGAAAATTGCGCTGTTCTTGGTATTCAGTAATGGCTTTAGTGCTAAATTCCTCTAGCCGTTCTTGCGCCTCCGCCTCTCCTGGTGAAAGAATCAATCCTCCATCCCAAATAAATCCTAAATCTTTTGCAGAAGGTAATGGTATCGCTCCTGCTTGTTTTGCAATTTCCCGTTCAGCTTCCGTTAACCCCTCAACATTTTGCAGAGTTTCTACTGGTTGACTCTTAGGTTTGCTAATCCAATTTTTCCAAAAGGGAGTATAAACCGTATAAGGTTGATTACTGCCCGACCGTATTTCTTCTGGGGAATGGAGAATTTGATCCCAGTTTTGGGTAAGAAACTCAATACTTTTTTCTTTGAGGGCATTTATAATGGTGCGATCGCGTTCTTGGGAATAAGGTTCTACATCCCAATTCCAAAAAACAGCTTTCGCTGATAACGCCTCAGCTAAAGCTGGTATCCCTTCCACGGGATCGGTATGAAGTATTAACAACTCGCTGCCAACTTCGGCATATCGCTGTTGTAATTTCTCCAAACAACCAATCATATAAGTTACCCTCACCGGGGCAACATCATCTCGTTCCAAAATCAGCGGATCGAGACAAAACACACCCACCACTTTCGGACTCTGCCGCCGTGCCGCAGCCAATCCCGTATTATCAGAAATACGTAAATCACGACGATGCCAAAACAGAATTAAGTCAGACATTCCACACTCAAGATAGTTCACCCGTACTAGCTTAGATGTTAATGACACCAAACAACATCATTCTATTGATAAATTTATTTAGTCATTGGTCATTAGTCATTGGTCATTGGGCATGGGGCATTGGGCATGGGGAAGAAGATGGGGGGATAAGGGGATGGGGAGATGGGGGGAAAGAAGAATTACTTTCTCCCTCATCTCCTCACCTCCCCACCTCCCCATCTCCCCACCTCCCCATCTCCCCATCTCCCCATCTCCCACCCCCCCATTCCCCGGTTTGTCAATCGGCAATAGTGGTTTTTGAATAAAAAATTGAGTATACTTTTGTTAATAGTTAATTAGTCTTCTTATCATGGCTAACCTCCTACTTGATGACGGCACAATTGAGAGCGATTTAGGCGAAATAGTTCGTGAACTTGCCCCTCTTGGTATTCAACTCAGACACTACGATCCAGGAACATCGCTCCTTTTCCCAAATCTGGTAGACCAAGAGGTTTTAACAGAGTCTGAAAAACTTTATATTATAGAACTCCATAACAGCGTCTTTGAATTTATCCAGCAAGAAAATGAGGCTCTCTGGTCTGACTTGCTGAATCTCCATGCAGGTTCTCCCAATCTTCACCAGTTGATAGCAACATACGGTAGTTACCACACTCACAATGCTGCTGAACCCCTCTATGTATTGGCAGGAGAAATGATTTATGGCTTCGTGCGACCTAATGGTAGCCAAGTACAGCTTTTAATTCAGGCACAAGATTATCTCTACATTCCCGCAGCGGTTGAGCATTGGTGCAGCCCAAATGCATCATTGAATTTCAAAGCAGTACGCTATTTTGCAAATGCAGAAGGATGGGTTCCTAAGTATACAGGTACTCAAATAATTACTAATTCCTAATACTCGCTTCCGACGAGAAGCAAGCTACGTAATTCCTAATTAATACCCCACGATTAACAATTCAAAATTCAAAATTCAAAATGACGCTCGCAGACTCGCTAACGCTGCGCTAACAAAATTCAAGACAGTTGGAGTTGGGGATTTAAACCTCAACTCAACTGATACTATATGTAATGGTTGGGGTCTTAAACCCTTGATGTTACGAGAAATCCGCTTGTTATAAAATATTGATTATATTTCTAGTTTCTCCATTGATAAATGAAGTTGCTCTATCGATTACAGCGCTTTTCATTTGGATGGAATACATGCTTGAATACTAAATTATCGTAAGGGCACAACATTGTTCATACGTGTCAACTTAAGCTCAAACTGTTGCCCCACAGGCATTTTACCCCACCCCCAACCCCTCCCCTTAGCAAGGGGAGGGGAGGTTTTGCGTCAGCAAAGCCGGGGTGGGGTAACGCGGATCTTCATGGTAAGTGAGTAGAACTCGCTCATCACGTTTTCACCAGGGTTTCACGTTAAGTTGACACCAATGAACATTGTTGTGCCCCTACTGTGGTCTATTCAACTGCAAATTGCTGTAATTTAGGAATTACGAATTAGTGGCCTGGTTGCAAAACCATCAATCAATTTTACTCGACTTCTTCACAGCGAATTAACAGCATTTCCATCGCTTCTGCTAGAGAAATCAACTCTGTCCAAGACGAACCAGTGACTAAATTTTGGGCATGAGCTAATCGGTTTCGCAACTGTTCGGCAGACTTGAGAAAACGTTCGCCAAACCGCTTGGATTTGAGTCCCAGCTGTTCGAGAAGTTCTGGTTGATTTAAAACTAACTCTCGCTTATCGCAGAATTGCAGGTAATCTAACAAATCCGTAGCTTCGTTTCTTTCCTGGCTTTCTCGCCATAGCCGTCGAGCAACTTCTAACCGCTCTTTTTTCAGGACTTGTTGCCAAGAATCTTGAGGATAGTAAAGCCGCACCAACCGCAGAAGATTCATTTCTAGCAGCGTTACCAAGCCAAACAATAGCATTCGCGCGGGTGCTTTCTGCAAGTCCCCACAGGTAACGATTCCAGTCACTTGATTGCAGTCGAGAACAAACAATCGGGGAGTTTGTTGCAAAATGGGTAGTAACTTCATCAGTGGGGTGGAAATGGCAATTAATTCTTTGGGATGAAATACCCGTTGATAGTCGCTACATTTGCCATTACCTTGAATCAAACTAGAGCGTTCTACATAACCGCTAATAGTATCCCCGGTTTCAACACCGATGACATCAAAATTTTGTCCCTCCATCCAATGCAGCACTTGTGTCACCTCTGCATCAGCTGGCATGGCTTTGAGGGGTTCTGCGACGTATTCGATGGTGATATTGTTTTCAAACAAACTCCGCAGGTCTTGAGAACGCGATTTGAGGTGTTTCATCACCTTTTTGTGAACTCACATGAAATAATCCTATGGTACTCGCGCGTAGGCGTAGCCCGTCGTAGACATCACTCGCCGAATTTTCTGCTACATTAATCCTGCAACCGCCAAAAAGCTAAGAAAAGACAAGGTATCAAGCCCTAAAATCGGGGTGGGATTTCACGTTGATAGTTGACGGTTAACAGTTAACAGTTAACAGCGTCGGACGTTGACATTGGCTAACACGCAGACCAGTTAATAAGCATCATCTTTTACCATTTTTGTTGGTATGTGTGTAATTATGGTTATCGATTATCAAGTAACAAATTATTTTGGATCTACAAAAAATAAATATCTATATAGTTAAATGTATGAGATTATTTGATGAATTTTCCTGCAAAATGGAGAAATTAGTTAGAAAAAAATGTTATTACTCAAACGATACATCGAATTGATACTTGGTAGAATCGTAACAAGGTAACCAAAATTGATAATATTATGCCAAGAAAAGAACAAGGATGGGTCACATTTCAAACCTCTGAAGAGGAGCGGAAGATTTTAGAAGAATTCTGCGAACAGTCCCAACGTACTAAGACTGAAATTTTGCGCGAACTAGTGCGTAGTCTGAATCAGCACTCTTCACCACCAATATCAGTACCAAGCAAGCTGGAAGAAGAAGAATATATTTACACTCCAAAGCCTGAGTTAGAAAGTAACATTCCTAGAAAACCATTAAAAGTTAGCTCTCGCAATATTCTTAAAGGTGTCGTTAAACGAGTAGTTTATGGAGCAGTTAATAGTGAAGTAACTATCGAAATTATCCATAAAGTAGAATTAACCTCGATTATTACTAGAGCTTCTGCTGAAGAGTTAGAACTAGCTGTAGGAAAAGAAGCTTATGCAGTTATTAAATCTAATGATATAGTTATTGCCAGAGAATAGAAAAATTTTGATTCAGAGCATAATTATGTTAGTAAGATAAATTTCCCTGACTAACATTTTTGATTCTGAACATCTGTAAGATAAAGTGAGTATTTATAGCGATGCGATCGCAGATATCAAAAATGACACTCTGACGCTGTGAGTCGATAATTTGTCTGCGTTAGAGTGTTCTCCACTCTTTGCTGACTCTGAGTACGGTAAACCGTATTTGCTCTTAGTTCCCAAAGATTAATTTAATTGTTAAGTTTAATTACATAAATTAAAAATCGCAGCCAAGCTTGCTGAAGGGAGAATTGATTACTTTTGAGGATGAAGACAACATGAAGGACTTGGCGTAAGCCTAGTTTATCTTAGATATCGCCTTTGAGCGCATACCCCATTGCACGCTGGATTTAGGTCAGATAACAGCCGTCAAAAATGTGATGGTTTTGGCAAACTGCTTTGCGTGTAGGTATTTTTAACTAGCCTTTTGTGAAGTTTCTCAAATTCCATCAAAAATAAATTTATTTAATATTGCTTAACATTGCGATGACAGCCACAAATCAATTAGTGAATTTTTTAGAAAAAGAGTTGGCTATTTCTGGGAAAGCAATTTCCCTCGCCTTGCGACATTGCGAACAGACTCCCAATTTCCTAGCAATGACCCTCTGGCAATATGGACTGATAACCCTAGACCAGTTAGCCCAAATTTTTGATTGGTTAGAGGAGGGTGGAGAGACAAATCAATTCAAAATTCAAAATTAAAGAACTTCTGCCTCCTCTTTCCAATGACCAATGACCAATGACTAATGACTAATGACCAATGACCAATGACTAAAAGGATTGATAACACTTATGTCAATTAAAAAAGAACAGCCTAAGCCACCCCGTTCTAGAATTATTGCCAATGTATTGTTAGGAGTATCAGGGTTATTCCTGCTTTTAAATTTGTTTTTGCCTGGTTTGTTTGGTTCTCGCCCTGCTGGCGTTCCCTATAGCTTATTTATTCATCAAGTACAGGAAGGGGAAGTCAGCCGCGCTTCGGTTGGTCAAAACCAGATTCTTTACGAATTAAAAACAGAGAATGGCGAACCAGGGCAAGTGTTTGCAACTACACCAATCTTTGATTTGGAATTGCCCAAACTCCTAGAACAAAAAGGAGTTGAGTTCGCGGCTGCACCTCCACCGAAAAATACTTGGTTTACAACCCTTTTGAGTTGGGTCGTACCACCACTGATTTTTATTGGCATCTGGCAATTCTTTGTTTCCCGTGGTGCTGGTGGTTCTCAAGGTGTTCTCTCTATCGGTAAGAGTAAAGCTAAGGTTTACGTTGAAGGTGAATCTGCTAAAATTACCTTCCAAGATGTGGCTGGGGTAGAAGAAGCGAAAACTGAGTTAGTGGAAATTGTAGATTTTCTCAAGACTCCGGCACGTTTTACGCAAATTGGTGCGAGGATTCCCAAAGGTGTACTGTTGGTTGGCCCTCCGGGTACTGGTAAGACACTTTTAGCCAAAGCTGTCGCCGGGGAAGCAGGAGTTCCATTCTTCAGTATCTCTGGTTCCGAGTTTGTGGAACTGTTTGTGGGTGTGGGTTCTTCCAGGGTGCGAGATTTATTTGAACAGGCGAAGAAACAAGCTCCTTGTATTGTATTTATTGATGAATTGGATGCCATTGGTAAGTCTCGTAGCAGTAACGGTTTCTACGGTGGGAACGATGAACGCGAACAAACCCTCAATCAATTACTGACTGAGATGGATGGGTTTGCGGCTGGGGATGCAACTGTAATTGTGCTTGCAGCTACCAACCGTCCCGAAAGCTTAGACCCTGCATTGCTGCGTCCGGGTCGCTTTGACCGTCAAGTTTTGGTAGACCGTCCTGATTTATCTGGTCGTGAAGCAATTCTGAAAATTCACGCTCAAAAGGTGAAATTAGGAGATGATGTAGATCTTAGAGCGATCGCCACTCGTACTCCTGGTTTTGCTGGTGCAGATTTGGCAAACTTGGTAAATGAAGCTGCATTATTAGCAGCCCGCAATCAACGCCAAACGGTTGCTCAAGAAGACTTTGCGGAAGCAATCGAGCGGGTAGTCGCCGGTTTAGAAAAGAAGAGTCGTGTATTGAGCGATACCGAGAAAAAGATTGTTGCCTACCATGAAGTCGGTCACGCAATGGTCGGGGCGCTAACCACAGGAAACGGTCGTGTAGAAAAGATTTCCATTATTCCCCGTGGGATGGCTGCTTTAGGCTACACCTTGCAATTACCCACCGAAGACCGCTTTTTGATGAATGAAGGAGAATTGCGCGGTCAAATTGCAACCCTGTTAGGAGGGCGTTCTGCCGAAGAGGTTGTGTTTGGCAGTATTACAACAGGTGCATCCAACGATTTGCAACGAGCAACAGACTTGGCAGAACGAATGGTGACTACCTATGGTATGAGTAAAGTCTTAGGGCCGCTCGCTTACCAACAAGGACAACAAGCAATGTTCTTGGGCAATGGTGCTCCTAATCCCCGACGGGCGGTGAGTGAAGATACAGCCAAAGCCATTGATAGCGAGGTCAAGGAAATCGTGGAAACTGCCCACGAACAAGCGCTACAGATTCTTAAGGATAATCGAGATTTGCTAGAAGCGATCGCAACTCAACTTTTGGAAACAGAAGTTATTGAGGGAGAAAAACTGCATAATCTCTTGAGTCAAGTAAAACCTGTAACTGCTTTTTAAACGCAGAGTAACGCTAAGGAAAGCGCAAAGGTACGCAGAGAATAGCTTTGCGTACCTTTGCGTTAAATCTCTGCGTTACTTGGCGTTTGATAAATGCCACTCACCCCAATGCAAACACCAGCGAGGAAGAATGCGAATGCGCCCGCAGCTGCGCCTATAAAAGGTGTTATGGTTTGCGGTTGGGGAAATATGACGCCAAATAAACTCATGGCCGCAGCAAACCCACCAAAATAAGTACCAATTCCTAATCCCGCCCATCTTTGGGGTACTAGTCCTAAAGCAAAGGGAACTGCGCCATTGACAATTAAACTAAAGCCAGCAATGATTAGCGCAATGATGGGAATTTGTACGCCGATAAATGCCATCATGAGTAACGCCGGAATAATTGCACAAATACCACAAAGCATTGCTTGACGATTGCCAATTTTGACAGCGAATATCCCAGCTGGTATGTTCGCCAAAGCGATCGCAATTCCAATCCACACCATTTGCATATCGATATTATCAGTATTAAGTTGGGCTTTGAGGACTTTGCCCAAAACATCCATCAAAAATCGGATACCCCACGCTACACTAAAACCAGTTCCTAAAATCAAAGCTAATTTTTGTAAAGGGAACTTTACTATTTGTGCATTGTGTCTATCTACTGGTGTTTCTGGCAGATTAACTAACCGCAACACGGTCCCCGCACCCAACAACACAAAAGAACCAATTGCAAAGGTCAAAACTGGCCCTAAACTGAGAATATACTTGTTGGCGATCGGTCTAAAAGCGCCAATAAATCCTCCTACCAAAGTTACAACACTGGCAGCCAATGGTAATTCGGCTGGTGTAGAATACATTCCCAACAGGCATATAGCTGGAGAGCGAAATACTGTCATTGCTAATGCCCAGGCTAGCAGAGTTATGGGCAAGAGCGATCGCAATATCATAGTAGGCGGGATCGAGCTGACGACACACGGTATGGCAATAAATAAAGCTGATGCCAGAATTACACCTACAGAAATGAAGGGAAACCGAGTTCCTACCCAGCGCCTAGTTTGGTCTGAAAGTCCCCCCATCAAAGGTTCCAATACCGCAGCCAAGGCATTTTCCACCAATAATAAACCAACAGCGAATGAGGCAGGAAAACCAAACTGGGTCAAAAGTTGGGGCAAGTATATATTATAAATTAACCAAGTCAGGGTAATTGCCCCCTGCACCGCTGCCAATACCAAAACTTGCACCCATAAGATATTGAAAGAAGATTTTGAGGTAGTCATAAGCACAGGTATGGGGAATGGGGAATGGGGCATGGGGCATGGGGAAAGGGGAAAGGGGTAAGGGGAAAAAGGGAAAGATTAAATTTATTCCTTTTCCCTTTAACCTTTAACCTTTTCCCCATCCCCTTATCTCCCCATCCCCTTATCTCCCCATCTCCTTTAATACTCCGGAACCGAGGGATCGATTTCCCGACTCCAAGCGGTAATTCCGCCTTTGACATTCGTCCCAACGATCCCGGCTTCTTTGAGGATAGCGAGAGCTTTTGCCGATCGCCCGCCCATCTTACAATGAGCAATCAAATGGTGACCGTTTAATATTTCCTTCACCTTGGCAACGCCATCACCGTTTTCAATTTCTGGTAAGGGCACCAAAACTGAACCAGGAATCTTCGCAATCTCGTATTCATTGGGGTTGCGGACATCCAGTAGTACAAAATCCTTCGCACCACTATCTAGCAATTCCTTCAAATCTGTAACGGTCATTTCTTGAGTTTCCATCTGCTGTTTTGCCTCCTCTGCCTTGGCTTGTGGAATTCCGCAGAATTGTTCGTAGTCTATCAGTTTTTCAATAACTGGGCGAATGGGGTTAGGACGCAGTTTTAACTCCCGGAATTTCATGTCTAAGGCGTTGTATAGCAGTAAGCGTCCGCTCAAGGTATTACCTTGTCCGATAATAATTTTGACAGTTTCCGTTGCTTGGATAACACCAATAATTCCTGGCAAAATTCCCAACACCCCACCTTCTGCACAAGAGGGAACCATTCCTGGTGGTGGTGGTTCTGGGTAAAGGTCGCGATAATTCGGCCCGCCTTCGTAATTAAAGACAGTGGCTTGTCCTTCAAAGCGGAAAATGGAACCGTAGACGTTGGGTTTGTTTAACAATACGCAAGCGTCGTTAACTAAATATCTCGTGGGGAAGTTATCGGTGCCATCCACCACAATATCGTAAGGTTGAAAAATTTCGAGCGCATTTTCGGAACTCAGGCGAGTTTCGTAGAGATCCACCTGACAATAGGGGTTAATCTCGTGAATGCGGTTTTTTGCGGATTCAATCTTGGGTTTACCCACCCACGATGTACCGTGGATGACTTGACGTTGCAAATTGGAAGTATCAATAATATCGAAATCCACGATCCCAATGCGTCCAATACCTGCGGCGGCTAGGTATAAAAGTAGTGGCGAACCTAGTCCACCCGTACCGATACAAAGTACGCTAGCAGCTTTCAGGCGCTTTTGTCCTTCTAACCCTACTTCCGGCAAAATCAAGTGTCGGGAGTAGCGTTCGTAATCATCTTTGGTCAACTGGATTTCATCCAGATTCGGATTTAACATAGCAGTTGTCTTGTGCAAGAGCGGGAATATTAATCCTATCGAAAAATGATATCTGTCTTGAAATTAAGCCGTTAAGTTATATTTTCAATGGCCTCTGCTTGGAACTGATGAGTATCATCAAGGCTCCAGCTTCGCAGATCTGCGGCTTTACCGTTTTGGACGGAAACTATTATATACGAGTATCCTTGCCAAGCGTACACGCGATCGCATTCTGAAGGTATGGCGGGGTTATCCGGGTGCGAGTGAAAAATGCCGATAATACTCAACGAGCGATCGCGTGCTTGTTTTTGTGCTTGTAACATAACTTCAGGTGCGATCGCATATTGCCGCTTTTTACTTTCTACTGTGCGATCGCCTGAAAATTCAGCACCTGCTTCTGTATTCCAGGCATTTTCTGTTGGCATTACTTCTACTGTCGTTTTGCCTTCACTACCCAGATAACCGAAAATTATACCACAGCATTCCTCTGGGTACATATTTTCGGCATGGGTGCGAATTGTTTCTAAGTGTTCTGGGTTAAATTCGATCATGTCTGCGTTTTTAATTTTGCAATCTCTAGCGATTGTTGTTTCGATACAATATTTCACAACCTAATGAAAATATTACATTTTTATTAAAAAATAGACATCCCAGTAAATATTTCGGTATTTACTTAATTATCGGGTTATTTAAATGTTTTCTATTTTCAGGCTAGATGTTCGGGCGATCGATTGCACAACCAGGGCATGAAAATATTTGTTTCCCAGTCCGCTTTAGATAGTTCGAGATACTTTGATAAATACTACTTACAAGTTGCTTACAGCCAATCTTGTCCAAAATAAAATCTGCCGAAAGCGTTAGCTTTTAACAAACTGTTTGGGTTTTCAAATATTATTAACCCGATTATTGACAACTCAAATTATACGAGGTTCGGTTGAATGCTTAATAACCAGGGCTGACGCACACAAAAGTCTGTAGCAAGATACCGCAGGTGCGACGGCTACCGTTCGTTTGGGAACGCCAAATGCGAACAGAACTTCCGAGGACGGACAGATGCGGAGAACTTTGAATTATAGGTGATTTTCTGAACTTGATATTACTCTAAAAATCCTTTTAGGAAGGTAAAAGTTATGGCGAATATCAATGGGACTAAAAATGATGATACTCTCAATGGCAGCAACTTACCGGATACCATTAACGGTCTATTAGGCAACGATACCATTACAGCTAAAGAGGGAAACGACACCTTAAGTGGTGGAAGCGGCAAAGATACATTTATTTACAAATTGGGCGATGGCACTGATTTCATCAGCGATTTTGGTGGCATTGGTAAAGGAACAAACCCAACAGCAGCGGTTATTGCCGAAGTTGATACGCTAATATTCCAAAGCTATGGCTTAACAGCAAGAAATTTGTTACTTACCCAGAATGGCACAAATTTGGAAATCACCTTTGAAAGGGTGGATGATGCCAAAGTCATCTTGCAAAACTTTGCCCTAGAAAACCTGGATAACCTTAGCAAATCCACCACAGCCACTGTAGACTTGGGCAATATTGTGTTTTATGAACAAACTAGCACCACGGACAGCTTTGATGTTTTCGATGCCAACTCCAACCAAAGCACTATTTTCAACAAGAATACAGTTACTTTCTTTAACGACCTGAACAATAATGTTAAAGGCTTTGATAACTCAGATGATGTCATCAATGGTCAGGGAGGTAATGACAAAATCCGGGGGTTAAGTGGCAACGACCTTTTGAGGGGTGGAACAGGCAACGATACTCTCATTGGTGGTGCGGGGAATGATACTCTCGTTGGTGGCGCGGGGAATAACTTGCTCAATGGTGACATTGACGATGATTTACTCTCTATCTATAGCTACTACGACATCTATGACTACCCTCCCTATAAAAACAACCCTCGTTCAGATGGCAATAATACCCTCAACGGTGGTGCTGGCAATGATACTTTGATTGCTAGTCGTTCAACAGGCAATAACTTGCTTGATGGCGGCGATGGCAATGATTCTCTAGACATCTCTGGTTACGACGAGTATGTGCTACATAGCGACTATAGCGCTTTAGGCAATAACACCCTTAAAGGAGGTGCTGGTTTTGATAACTTGAATGCTAACTATTCATCAGGTGATAATCTACTCAGTGGTGGCGCTGACAATGATAACTTAAGTGCTAGTGGTTCAAAAGGTAATAATCTACTTTCTGGGGGCGATGGCAATGATTATGTCTCCGTCTCTGGTCAGTACCAGTACGAGTTCGACTCATACGGACGTTTCCCTACCTTTAATTTCGACTCTCGTTCCTTAGGCAATAACACCCTCAACGGTGGTAATGGCAATGATACCTTGAGTGCTAGCGGTTCAAAAGGCAATAACCTGCTCTCTGGTGGCAATGGCAATGATTATCTAAACATCTCTGGCTCGTATTCTTATTATTCCAACGAATACTACGATGAATACGACCAAACGTACTACTACTCAGCCAGCGAAAACGACTCTAGATCCCTTGGTAATAATACCCTCAAGGGTGGTGCTGGTGACGATACCTTAAATGCTGGCGGTTCAACGGGCAATAATCTGCTCTCTGGAGGCGATGGCAATGATTATATCTCTGCCTTGAATGCCTCTGGTAATAACATCATTAAGGGTGACTATGGTAATGATACCCTAAATGGTGGTTTTGGTAATGATACCCTCTATGGAGGAAGCGGTATTGATACCTTTGGTTTCAAAAGTTTCAATGAAGGGTTAGATACTATTTATGACTTTAATGCGACTAATGAGGTGATTAGCATAGCTTTTGGCTACGATTTTGGCGCAAAAGGTGTACTTTCATCTACCCAGTTCACCATTGGAACATCTGCAACAACAAATGCTCAACGATTAATTTACAACTCTACGACAGGTGCATTGTTCTTCGATGAAGATGGCAGTGGAAGTACGTTTAGCCAGCTACAATTTGCACAACTATCTGCCGGGTTGTTACTAACTAACAACAATTTCGTGATTATTTAAGCTTAATTTGAAAATGCTAGGACTTACCCATTGACAGAAAATACCACATCTGTCGTAGGGGCTTTAGCATTGCTCATTGGTGTCAACTTAACGTGAAACCCTGATAGAAAGGTGATGAGCGAGTTCTACTCATTTACCATCAAGAACCGCGTTACCCCACCCTGGCTTTGCTGACGCAAAACCTCCCCTCCCCTTGGCAAGGGGAGGGGTTGGGGGTGGGGTAAAACGATTGTGGGGCAATTTGAGCTTAAGTTGACACGTATGAGCACTGCTGTGCCCCTGCTCCCCTGTGGTATTAATGATAAGTCTTTAACCGGACACGATATTACCCTCACCAGCCAGATAAACCAAGATTGCATCACAAAATTGTCTGGTTAGATGTTTCGAGCATAGGTGCGGAGACTTTGCAAGTGCTGTTGACTAAATTCAATCATATCTGCGTTTGTAATTTTATCCTCCTTTAGGGGTTTTTGCTTGGGTACGAGATGTGCTATAAACATCTTGCAAAAGTGCTTTTTGCAAGAGGTGGGAAAAGGTTAAAGGGGAAAGGGAAAATACCAAACCTTTCCCCTTTTCCCGGCTTCTGCAAGAAGTCTTATATACTAGTTTTTTACGATCGCCAAAAAATCCCACAAATCAATCAAAAGTTTTCCTCTACTATTCCCCACTCGCGATTACCTAAGGAAGTTGGCACGATAAAACCAAACTCTACGAAGAAAAAATCACCCAGCTAAAACCCTTATTCTTATTAGTTATTTGCCATTTATTATTGCCTTATTTTAACGATAATTATTGACGCCGACTACATGTTTTCAAAAGAGCGATCGCTAACTTAAGATGTATTTTTACTGAATATATTTTTACTCATTGCCTCGATTATCTGTTTCTTGAGATGAGTATGAAGAATACACAAAGATAAGTAAACCTTGATTTAAATTAACAACGCTCTTTGCCCCATAAGGAATTCGAGGCTTCCTCAGAATTATCTGTTTAGCAAAATTGACGAAATATCAGGGCTTCAACACCTAACTTTCATGGAAAATCAGTACTTAAACATATACTTTTTTCAGGGAATAATATGAAGAGTATGCAAAGATATGGTTTTAGGCATAGACATCTAAGTAAATATTCAGTATTTAGTTAGTATGGTGTTACTTAAATGTTTGCTATTCTGATAGTTAAACGCCCACAGGTAATACTTTATAAGCAATGCAAAAAAAATTTCTTTGCTTATTCGTTTTTATCTGTAGACTGTCTGCTATTTTCAAGCTAGACGTTAGTGCGATCGCTCGCATAACTATGGCATGAAAATATTTTTTGCTGAGTTACAATTAGCCAGCCATCAATCTCCATTTTCAAAACAGCCGCTCATGGAAAAAACTCACAGCCAACAAACTTCTCTTATTACTCCCTGCTCCCTTTTTCAAGCTAGATCTCGCAAACTAGTATTATTGAGAGTTCTAGCAGAAAGCAACTAGAAATTCTGAGAATTGATGTGTTTTCAATATCACTTTGATTCCCGGAATAAATTCTGTGGATGTAAAATAATGTAAAGAATATGCAAAGATATTTGTTTAAATATAGACATCTAAGTAAATATTCACTATTTAATTAGTATGATCTTATTTATATGTTCCCTATTCCGAAGTTAAACACTCTAGGGCGTTGGCGTACTCCTAAGTCGAAACAAGCTAGCAAGAGCGTCTCCTAGAGAAGGCATCGCCCACAAGGAAACCAGAAAAATTTTTTTCCTATTTCCTGAAAACTGGTTGTTATTTTCAAACTAGTAGGGCTAAGCCTTGGAAAATAGTTAAAAAGTTTGGTCAAGAAATTCCTTTTTAAACTCCTGACCGCTGGAATAATTATGTCTTTGGTTAGACATCTATGGCTGTGACAACACCAACGGCTAAGAAAACCTTCGTGGTTAAAGAGTGAAAAAAGAGATTTGCTCGTATTGAAAGGGCTGAACTTAGATAGTTCTAAATAGTTTGGATAAGACCTACTTGCAAGCGAGTCAACAAGGCAGGTATTGGTACAATCCCTAAACCTGAAAGCCGATAGTGAAGTATGCCGATACATTTGATTTTCGGTGAATTATTGATGCCACAAAACAGTATCAATAATAGATAACTCAAGTTAAAAAGAATTTGATTTAGCAGGAAAAATTTATGGCGAATATTATTGGAACCATTGGTAACGATACCCTACTAGGCACTAACAGTGCAGATACAATTAACGGTAAAGCTGGCAACGATCTCATCACAGCAAAGCAGGGCAATGACACCTTAACTGGTGGTGGTGGTAACGATATATTTGTTTATAAGTTTGGTGACGGCACTGATATAATCACAGATTTTGGTGGAGTGGGTAAAGGCACAAATCCTTCCGCAACAGTCATTGCTGAAGTGGATACTATCAAATTTGAAGACTTTAGTGCCAGAAATATGCTGCTGACCCAGAATTGCAGCAATTTAGAAATCACCTTTGAAGGAGTAGATGATACAAAAGTCATCTTACAAAACTTCAAATTAGAAAACTTGGAGAACCTGAAAGCTTCTGGAACAAGACCAGCGATCGGCAACATTCTCTTTTATAACCAAACTAATATCACCGACAGTTTTAATGTTCTCAATGCCAACTCGACTGAAACTAACCTGGGTATCAAGAACACGGTTACTTTTCTTAATGACCTCGATAATAATATTACGGGTTTAGATAACTCAGACGATGTTGTCAATGGTCAAGGGGGCAACGATCGAATCGATGGCAAGAGTGGCAACGACCTTTTAAGGGGTGGTATCGGCAATGATACTCTCATTGGTGGTGTGGGCAATGATACTCTCATTGGTGGTGCAGGCAATAACACCCTTAAGGGTAATGCTGGTGACGATTACTTGAGAGCTGACTTTTTAACAGGCAATAACCTGTTGGATGGTGGCGATGACAATGATTCTCTCTTTGCGTCTGGAAACCAGTACTTAAACACTATTGCCTCAGGCAATAATACCCTCAAGGGTGGTGCTGGTGACGATTTATTGAATGCAGACATTTCAACAGGCGATAACTTCCTGGATGGAGGAAATGGTAATGATAATCTCTCCGCTCAAGGCCAGGAGGACTTCGGCGAAGGTGGATATTTGCATCTCTATTTTGCCTCAGGCAACAACACTCTCAAAGGCGGCGCTGGTAAAGATTACTTGAATGTTAACATTTCGACAGGCGATAACCTACTCTTTGGGGGCGTTGGTGACGATTTCTTGAGCGCTAGAGATTCAACAGGTGATAACCTACTTTCTGGGGAGGATGGCAATGATGCACTCGTCCTTTCTAGCTCATATATTGATGGGGTGTCTGGTAATAATACCCTCAAAGGTGGCGCTGGTGAGGATGACATTGAAGTTACAAATTTAACAGGTAGCAATCTACTAGATGGTGGCGAAGGCAATGACATTTTCATTTTAGACGATTTCTCTACTGTCGTTTCCTCCTTAATAACTCAAACGGTAGATGGAGGAACAGGTAACGACGATGTTATGTACATCAATTTCTACTATGGCAGTTCTACTGAGGCGATCGCATCTACTTTCAATGCCAGTACTAACACTGGCTCAATTACGGTGGGTAAAAATCAGATTAACTACAGTAATATCGAAAGATTAGGTATTAGAGGTACATACGAAGACGACAATATTGTCGGGACTAATGGTAACGATACACTTTACGGTGGCAGTAATGGCAATGATACGATTATTGGTGGTAAAGGTAATGATTACTTAGATCTCGACGCTTCAACAGGTAATAACCTGCTCTCTGGAGACGATGGTAATGATTCTCTGTTTGCTGATGGCTCCTTAGTATACTACCGCGACTATTTGGTGTCTGCGGATGCTATCTCTGGCAATAATACCCTCAACGGTGGTGTTGGTAACGATATCTTGAATGTTAACTTTTCAAGTGGTAATAACCTGCTCTCTGGAGGTGATGGCAATGATTCTCTATTTGCCTCTGCCCAGTTCGACTACACCAGCAACGATAGATATGATTCCTCTGGTAATAACACTCTCAACGGTGGTGCTGGTGACGATCGCTTGGATATTAGCTACTCATTAGGTGATAATTTACTTAATGGTGGTGATGGCAATGATACTCTCACTGCCTCTGCTGCCACTGGTAAGAACACCCTCAAAGGTGGTAATGGCAATGATGTCCTCGCAGGCGGCAAGGGTAATGATAGCCTAATTGGAGGAAGTGGTACTGATACCTTTGTTTTCAATGGTTTTAATGAAGGTAGTAGCGATCGCATTTATGACTTTAACGCCACGAATGAAGTAATTCAAGTATCGGCTCTTGGCTTTGGTGGCGGTTTATCAGCAGGTGTACTAAAAGCTAGTCAGTTTAAAATCGGTACATCTGCAACCACAAGTAGTCAGCGATTTATTTACAACTCAACTACAGGTGCGTTGTTATTTGACCAAGATGGCAGTGCAGGTGCATTCGCTCAAGTACAATTTGCTTTAGTTACTACTGGGTTGCCGTTAACCAACAACAACTTTGTGGTTGTTTAAGGCTAATTAGCGTTCCATTACTCGACGGCAAGTAACATCAGAAATTATGAGAATGCGAGGTGTGATTCTACACACCTCGCATTCATTGTCAGTAAAAGGTTTCAAGGTTATGTAAAGTTATTTATTTAGAGAACAATAGCTCAGTAAATATTTTGTATATTAGTTTATTGACGGCTTATTGCAACCTTGCTAAAAATTAATCTCTTTATTCCCCTTACCTATTCCCTATTTTTCAGCTAGACATTTAAGGCGTTGGCGAAGCCCGCCGTACCCCTACGGGGAAGCAAGCTACGCGACGCGTCTCGTAGAGAAGGCATCGCTCAAAACAAGGGCATAAATACACTAAACAATTTGCACAAGCTTGAACTACACCATCTATGTTTGGTAGCTAGGCATAGAGGCTATTCTAATTCTGAATTCCACTCAGAACAACGAAACAGCCTCCAGTTTTGCTCGTAAATTTTGACTTCTGCTGTATTTTTTTCCTGATTTTCAATCTAGTAAGGCTTATGCATTTACAAAAAAATAAAAACAAACATCAACTGTGGAGATGGAGCATTCAAGCTGGATTTTGTGATGCTTGTTGAGCATTTATAAAAGCATGAATACGACTAATTTTTCACATACTTAAAAATTTGTAAAGTGCTTAAGACTTAGATAGTTTTAATGTTTGGATAAGTAATACTTGCAAATCCGCAAAAGGAGAATCTTCCGCAAAATTAGTGACCTCAAGGATGACATAAAAGTATGCCAGAAGCGTCAACTTTTGGTAAATTATTTGCGCGTTCAGATAGCACTAACACCAAAAACACAACAAACTTCAAAAATTTGGTTCAATTAGGAAAAAGTTATGGCAAATATCATTGGAACCAACGGTAACGATACCCTACTAGGTACTACGAGCGCCGACACGATTAACGGTAAACTTGGCAATGATACGATTACAGGAAACCAAGGCAACGATACCCTGACTGGTGGCGGTGGTAAGGATAGATTTGTTTACAATTTGGGTGACGGCATTGATACGATTACTAATTTTGGTGGAGTGGGTAAAGGCACAAACCCAACAGCAGGCGTTATTGCCGAAGTTGATACTATCAAATTCAATGGCTATGGATTGACTGCGCGATATTTATTACTGACTCAAAATGGCACAGATTTGGAAATCTCCTTTGAAAGAGAGGCTGATACAAAAGTCATTTTGAAAAACTTCAAGCTAGAAGACTTGGATAACCTAAAAGCTACTCCAACAAGACCTGCCATAGGTAATATCTTGTTTGATGGGGAAACTAGCATCACTGATAGTTTTAATGTTCTGGATGCCAACTCCACAGAAACAACTATTGGGATTGCAAACACAGTCACCTTCCTTAATGATCTCGCTAACAATATTACTGGCTTAGACAACTCAAATGATGTGATAAATGGTCAAGGAGGTAATGACAAAATCGACGGCTTGGATGGTAATGACTTGCTGCGGGGAGGTGCGGGCAATGATACTCTCATTGGTGGTGCAAGAAATGATACTCTTGTTGGTGATGCAGGGAATGATAGTCTTGTTGGTGGTACAGGCAATGACTTTTTAAGCGGTGGTATTGGTAATGACCTGCTGCAAGGTGATGCCGGAAATGATACTCTGAGTGATAGTGTAGGAAATAATACCCTTGAGGGTGGCGCTAATGACGATTATTTATATGTTTATAGTGTTTATGGTTCAGAAGGCCATAACCTGCTCTGTGGAGGCAATGGGAGTGATTTTCTGAGCGCTTTTCGTAGCTCAGGTAATAATACCCTCAATGGTGGCGCTGGTAATGATAGGTTTAATATTATCCTTTCAGAAGGTGATAACCTCTTGAATGGAGGTGATGGGAACGATAGTCTCTCTGGCTCTGACGTATTCGATGATGACGGAAGGATCTCTGGCAGCTCAGGCAATAACACGCTCAACGGTGGTGCTGGTGACGATGCCTTAAATACTAGGGCTGCATTAGGCAATAACCTCCTTGATGGTGGTGATGGTAATGACTATCTCGATGCCTCAGGTGGCTTGGGCTTGGATAATGTATCGTCTGGAAATAACACACTCATTGGTGGCAATGGTGATGATTGGTTGGATGCCAGCCTTTCATTAGGTGATAATTTAGTTGATGGTGGCAATGGTAATGACTATATCTCTATCTCTGGTGTATTTAACTTAACTGGACTTAACGCCAGTGGAAATAACACTCTCAAGGGCGGTGCTGGTAACGATACCTTCAATGCTGACTTTTCATCAGGGGATAATCTCATTGATTGTGGCGATGGCAATGATATTTTTTCTGCCTTTGGTGTCACTGGCAATAATACGATAAATGGCGGTACGGGTAATGATTTGTTGAACATCGATTACAGTAATGCTAACGAAGGAATCACAACGACATTCAATACCACCACCAAGATTGGATCTATTACTCAAGGCACGAATCAGGTTACTTATAAAAATATAGAACGATTAAATATCAGAGGTACAGCCTACGATGACAAGATTGTAGGGAGTAATGGCAACGATACCCTCAGTGGTGACAGGGGTAATGATAGCCTTTATGGAGGAAGCGGTATTGATACTTTTGCTTTCCAGGGTTCCTTTGAAACCAGCAGTCGCATTTATGACTTTAACGCCACTAATGAAGTAATTCAGGTATCATCTATTGGTTTTGGTAGCGGCTTATCAAAAGGTGTACTTTTAGCTAATCAGTTCACTATTGGAGCAGCTGCAACGACTAGCACTCAAAGGTTTATTTATAACTCGACTACAGGTGCATTGTTCTTTGACGAGGATGGCAGTGCAAGTGTATTCACTCAGGCACAATTAACACGACTATCTGCTGGGTTGTCATTAACTAACAACAATTTTGTAGTTGTATTTTGATGCTTTTTGAGCATTTATCAAAGGCTGCTAATGTGAAAATTTGCACATCCTGAGAAAGCTGAAAACATAAAGCGTTGGCAAATTATTAGTGGATTCAAACAGTACTAACAAGAGAAAAGTGAAAAACCGTAAAAAATTGATTTAAGTAGGAAAAAGTAATGGCAAATATCACTGGAACCAATGGTAACGATACCCTACTGGGCACCACAAGCGCTGACACAATCAACGGTAAACTTGGCAACGATACTATTACAGGTAATAAAGGCAATGACACTCTAACTGGTGGTGGTGGCAAGGATAGATTTGTTTACAACTTGGGTGACGGCATTGATACTATTATCGGTTTTGGTGGCATTGGTAAAGGCACAAACCCAACAGCAGGCGTTATTGCCGAAGTTGATACAATTAAATTTATTGGTGCTAAGTTGACTGCGCGAAATTTGTTGCTTACTCAGAATGGCACAAATTTAGAAATCACCTTTGAAGGGGTGGCTGGTACAAAAATCATCCTGCAAAACTTCAAACTCGAAGATTTGGAAAACTTGAAAGCTTCTGGTAGTACGCCAGCTATTGGCAATATCTTGTTTGATGGGGAAACTAGCATTACTGATAGTTTTAATGTTCTCGATGCCAACTCCACAGAAACAACTATCGGCATCAAGAACACAGTTACTTTTCTCAACGATCTTGCTAACAACATTACCGCTTTAGACGATTCAAATGATATGGTGAATGGTCAGGGGGGCGACGACAAAATCGACGGCTTAAGTGGTAATGACTTGCTGCGGGGTGGTACGGGCAATGATATTCTGGTTGGTGGTGCAGGCAATGACTTTTTAGACGGTGGTATCGGTAATGACCTACTGCAAGGCGATGCCGGAAATGATACCCTCAACGGTAACAGCGGTAACGATAGGTTGAATGCAGACTTTTCAACTGGCAACGATCTGTTAGATGGTGGCGATGGTAATGATACTCTCTCTGCTCTAGGTGACTACTACCTTGTAGCATTTAGTAATAACACCCTCAAAGGTGGGGCTGGTGACGATTACTTGAGTGTTGACTTTTCAGAAGGCGATAATTTGCTATCTGGAGGCGATGGTAATGATTTTCTCTCAGGTACTGGTTTTCAAGAGGACTTCGACGAGACAGGAACATATTATGGTATCACTGGCAATAATACTCTCAACGGTGGCGCTGGTGACGATACCTTGAATGTTGACATCTCAGAAAACGATAACCTGATATCTGGTGACGATGGTAATGATTTTCTCACTGCCTCTGGCTATGTATATGAGAACTACAAAGGCTATCGTGGGACATCAGGCTATAATACCCTCAATGGTGGTCTTGGTAACGATACCTTAAATATTGAGTATTCAACAGGCGATAACTTACTTAATGGAGGCGATGGTAATGATTTTCTCACTGCCTCCTATAGCAATGGCAATAATACACTCGATGGTGGCGCTGGTAACGATAAATTGGAGGCTTTTAGTTCAGCAGGCGATAAGCTACTTGATGGGGGGGATGGCAATGATAGTGTCTCCCTCTCGTTTTCTGACTTCAGCAATAGCACCCTCAAGGGTGGTACTGGCAACGATACGCTGACCTTAGGTTCTGGCGAGCTTGGCAACTGTACGATAGATGGCGGTACAGGTAATAATTTGTTGTACATCGATTACAACTATGCTACCAAAGGAATCACTTCAACTTTTAATGCCACTACTAACATTGGCTCAGTTACCGCAGGCACGAATCAGGTTAACTACAAAAATATCGAACAATTAGATTTCCGAGGTACATTCTACAGTGACTATATTGTGGGGAGCAATGGCAACGATATACTCGATCCTCGTGGTGGTGGTAATGATACGGTAGATGGCGGCATAGGTGATGATTTGCTGTACTTCGATGACTACAACACCGGAGGAATCACTTCAACTTTCAATGGCACTACCAAGATTGGAACGATTACCGCAGGTACTACTAGATCGGTTACCTACAAGAATATTGAAAAATTCTATATCAACGGTACACAATACAATGACTTGATTGTGGGTGGCAATGGCAATGATACCCTCAGCACAGGCTTTGATGGCAATGATACAATAGATGGCGGTAGAGGCGAGGATTTGTTGTACGTTTATAACAACAATGCTAGCAGTGGAATCATTTCGACTTTCAATGTTACTAGTAATACTGGATCGATTACGACAGGCACGAGATCGGTTAGTTACAAAAATATCGAACGATTAAATGTCATAGGTACAGACTACAATGACTTGATTGTGGGTGGCAATGGCAATGATACACTCAGCACAGGCTTTGGTGGCAATGATACAGTAGATGGCGGTAGAGGCGAGGATTTATTGTACGTTTATAACAACAATGCTAGCAGTGGAATCACTTCGACTTTCAATGCTAATACTAATACTGGATTGATTACGGTGGGCACGAGATCGGTTAGTTACAAAAATATCGAACAATTAGATGTCGGAGGTACAGCTTACAATGACTTGATTGTGGGTAGCAATGGCAACGATACTCTTACAGGTGGCAATGGTAATGATAGCCTAATTGGAGGATCTGGTACTGATACCTTTGTTTTCAATAGTTTCAATGAAGGTAGCGATCGCATTTATGACTTTAACGCCACGAATGAAGTAATTCAAGTATCGGCTCTTGGCTTTGGTGGCGGTTTATCAGCAGGTATACTTTCAGCTAGTCAGTTTAAAATCGGTACATCTGCAAGCACCAGTACTCAAAGGTTTATTTATAACTCAACTACAGGTGCGTTGTTCTTTGACCAAGATGGTAATGCAGGTGGGTTTACTCAGGTACAATTTGCTTTAGTTACTACCGGCTTGTCGTTAACCAACACCAATTTTGTCCTTGTTTAATTGTAAATTAGCCGCACATAACTAAACAGTAGACAAACATCACAAATCCTTTAAGTTCGAGGTATAGCAGGAAACAGGGTTAACCGTTAGTTTATGTTCTCATCTACCTGGTAACTGCTATACTACACATCTGCTTTTATACCTTGGAATACAATAAATTGCTGAGATAAAAGAATGTGAAGACTATGTAAAGATATTTCTAGAAATTTTATAAATCTACGTAAATATTCTATATTTAGTTAGTAAGATGTTATTTAGATGTTTCCTATTTTTCGGTTATACAGCTAAGGGCGATCGCCTACGATAAGGGGATGCAAATTATTTTGTGTATCCAGGTCAAAGTTCACTATTTTTAAATTAGGAATAGTTACGCATTGACAAAAAACCGAATCTGAAGTGTGTATCAGACATTGAAGCTTTAAATTTTTGATGTTTTTTGAGAGATACTGGGGTTTAATTAATTAAAAAAAGCCTGAAGCCATCATTATTACTCAATACACAGCCTCATAAATTTGTACAGTACCTAAGGATCAAATAGTCCAAACTATTTGGATAAGTTCTATCTGCAAACCATTAAATATATAGAACTTCTCGAAAAATTGCTAACCCTGAAGGGTGAGATTCAAGTATATCGAAAGCACCAACTTTCGAGAGATTTTTGTGCGTCAAAACAGCGCTAACAACCGAGAACTTAATTTACTTCAAAAATCGATTCAGGTAGGAGAAAGTTATGGCAAATATCATTGGAACCGACTATTACGAAACCCTACTGGGCACTAAGAGCGCCGACACAATTAGCGGTAAACTTGGCGACGACATTTTAACTGGTGGCGGCGGCAAGGATAAATTTGTTTACAACTTGGGTGATGGCATTGATACGATTACCGATTTTGGTGGAGTAGGTAAAGGCACAAATCCAACAGCAGGAGTAATTGCCGAAGTTGATACGATTAAATTTATTGGGGAAGGGTTGACTGCGCGAAATTTGTTACTGACACAGAATGGCACAGATTTGCAAATCAGCTTTGAAGGGGTGGCTAATACAACAGTCGTCTTGAAAAACTTCAAATTAGAAGACTTAGAGAACTTGAAAGCTTCTAGTAGTACGCCAGCCATTGGTAATATTATCTTTGATGGACAAAGTAGCATCATTGATAGTTTTAATGTTCTGGATGCCAACTCTACTGATACGACCATCGGTATTAAAAACACGGTGACCTTCCTCAATGACCTTGCCAACAACATTAAGGGTTTAGATAACTCAAATGATGTAATCAATGGTCAAGGGGGTAACGACAAAATCGAGGGCTTAAGTGGCGACGACTTGCTGCGGGGTGGTACAGGTAATAACCTGCTTGATGGTGGTGCTGGTAATGATACTCTTTCCATCTCTGGCTATGAAGATGAGCAATACGACTATCGCTTGTCTGGCAAAAACACCCTCTACGGTGGTGCTGGTGATGATAATTTGAATGCTAGTGGTTCAACAGGCGATAACCTGCTCTCTGGAGGTAATGGCAATGATTCTGTGTCTATCTCTGGTTACTATACCTTTCTATATGCCTACGATATCTTCAACTCTCGCTCACTAGGAAAAAACACTCTCAACGGTGGTGCTGGTGACGATAACTTGAGTGCTAGTGGTTCAACAGGTAATAACCTGCTGTCTGGAGACGATGGTAATGATACTCTCTCCATCTCTGGCTACTACGACGGAGATAACTACGAGGAATACAACTCTCGATCTTCAGGGAATAACACCCTCAACGGTGGTGCAGGTAACGATATTTTAAGTGCTAGTGGTTCAGATGGCGATAATTTGCTCTCTGGGGGTGATGGCAATGATTCTCTCTCCATTTCTGGCTACTACAAGTACACTCCCTACGACGACCCGTATGAGCCTCGCGACCTTTCCAACACATACGATTCTCGCTCCTCAGGCAAAAACACCCTCAGCGGTGGCGCAGGTAACGATACCTTGAGTGCTGGCGGTTCAACAGGTGATAACCTCTTGGATGGTGGCAATAGCAATGATGTTCTCATAGCTTCAGATGCCACTGGTAAAAATACCCTCAAAGGTGGAAATGGCAATGACACCCTCACAGGTGGTAAAGGTAATGATAACCTAATTGGAGGAAGCGGTATTGATACCTTTATTTTCAATAGTTTTAATGAAGGTGTTGACAAAATTTCTGATTTTAACGCCACTAATGAAGTAATTCAGGTATCAGCTGTTGGTTTTGGTGGTGGCTTATCAACAGGTGTACTCAAAGCTAATCAATTTAGAATCGGTACATCTGCAAATACTAACGCTCAAAGGTTTATTTACAACTCGGCTACAGGTGCATTATTCTTTGACAAAGATGGCAGCGCAGGTGCGTTTGCTCAAGTACAATTTGGACAACTATCTACTGGCTTGGCATTAAGCAACAATAATTTTGTAGTTGTTTAATCGCGATCAAGACTGTATTAATCTAAGTAGAGAAAATTGCAAATCTTGGGAATGCGAGATGCCTGAAATAGCAACTCGCATTCAACTTATCAATGCAATGATAAAATCTCTCTAGAGAAAATACATCATCATCCATTTACATTATTGCGATCGCTCATTAAATGTAGTAAGCCGTAAGCATCCCTGCAATCAAGAAATACAATACATATTATTTTGTGATTCTTTCCTGGAAGCATCTGTATTGTACTTCATGTAAAGAATTAGCTAGAAAAATATTAAGAGTATATAAAAAATAATTTTGCCAGATAATCATCATTAAATAATTTATCAAATATGTAAATATATTTTTTGAGAAATCACTCATTCAGTAAATATTTTGTATATTAATGATGAATGCTTTGTTTGACTGTGGTTGAAAATTTTTTCTTTATTCCCTGGAATTTGTTTACTATTTTTCAGCTAGATAACCACAGTTAATAACCGATAACAAGGGCATAAACATTCTGTTGTTCTGTTTTGAGGCTAGTAAGACTTACGCATTGACTGAGAACTTAATTGAGTCCAAAAATCGATTCAGGTAGGAAAAAGTTATGGCAAATATCATTGGAACCAACGGTAACGATACCCTATTGGGCTTTGACAGCGCGGACACGATTAACGGTAAACTTGGCAACGATACTATTACAGGTAATGCAGGCAACGATACCCTGACTGGTGGCGGCGGCAAGGATACATTTGTTTACAATAGATACTTTATCGACGTTAGTGACGGCACTGATACGATTACTGATTTTGGTGGTGTAGGCAAAGGAACAAACCCAACACCAGGAGTTATTGCCGAAGTTGATAAGATTCAATTTATTGGTGATGGGTTGACTGCGCGAAATTTGCTGTTGACGCAAAATGGTAGCAATCTGGAAATTACTTTTGAAGGAGCAGATGAGGTTAAACTTATCCTCCAAAACTTCAAACTAGAAGATTTGGAGAACTTGAAAGCTTCTGGTAGTACGCCAGCTATTGGCAATATTATCTTTGAGGGCCAAACTAGCATCATTGATAGTTTTAATGTCCTAGATGCTAATTCTACTGATACAACCATCGGCATCAAAAACACAGTTACTTTTTTCAATGACCTTGCTAACAACATTACGGGTTTAGACAACTCAGATGATGTGATTAATGGTCAGGGGGGTAATGACAAAATCGATGGCTTAAGTGGCAACGATCTTTTGAGGGGTGGTGTGGGAAATGATACTCTCATCGGTGGTTCAGGCAATGACATCCTCGTTGATAATACTGGCAATAATTCCTTTGTTGGTGGTATTGGTGACGATACTTTGAGTGCTGATTCTTCAACAGGTGATAACACTCTCAACGGTGGTATTGGCAGCGATCGCTTGAGTGTTCGGGCTTCAAAAGGTAATAACTTACTCTCTGGGGACGATGGCGACGATCTTCTTAGCACATCTTACCTTGTTACTAACTTTGGATACGACTTTATTGGCTCCACAGGCAATAATACCCTCAACGGTGGTGCTGGTAACGATACATTGCGTGCTATATCTCCAATAGGCAATAACTTACTTAATGGAGGCGATGGCAATGATTATCTCGACACCTCTGGCTATGACGTATATAGAGCGTACTATAGTTTTAGCTCCTCAGGTAATAACACCCTCAATGGTGGCGCTGGTAACGACACCTTGATTGCTGAGATTTCAACAGGCAATAACTTACTCTCCGGTGACGATGGTAATGATTATCTTTCCACCTCTGGCGTTGTCATCCCTTTCTCTGGTGGAGATTTTTATAATCCCTCCTCAGGTAATAACACCCTCAACGGTGGCGCTGGTGACGATACATTGCGTGCTGAGATTTCAACAGGCAATAACTTCCTCTCTGGTGGCGATGGCAATGATTCCTTGTATCTAAGAACCTCAGATACTGCTACCTCTTCTTTAATAACTCAAACAGTAGATGGGGGTCAGGGTAATGATTTGCTGTCCGTGGATTATAGCAATGCTAGCGGAGGTATCACAACGACATTCAATGCCACTACTAACATTGGCTCAATTACGGCTGCCAAATACCGAGTTAGCTACAAAAATATTGAACGATTAAATATTTTCGGTACAGCCTACAATGACAACATTGTGGGAAGCAATGGCAACGATACCCTTTCCACAGGCGGTGGTGGTAAAGATACCATAGATGGGGGTAAAGGTGATGATTTGTTGTCTGTTAATTACAGCGATCCTACCACAGGAATCACAACGACATTCAATGCCACTACTAACCAAGGATCAATTAAAGCGGGCACGTATCAGGTTAACTACAAGAACATTGAACGATTAAACATCATAGGTACAGATTACAATGACAACATTGTAGGAAACAATGGGAATGATACGTTCTCCATAGGCATTGGTGGCAAAGATACGATAGATGGCGGTAAGGGTGACGATTTATTGACCGTCGATTACTTCTATGGTTCGGGCGGAATCATAACGACATTCAATGCTACTACTAATACTGGATCGATTACGGCAGGCACGTACCAGGTTAGCTACAAGAATATTGAACGATTAAATATTACAGGTACATACGATGATGACTTTATTGTAGGGAACAATGGCAACGATAGGCTTTCCACAGGCAGTAGTGGCAATGATACGATTATTGGCGGTGCAGGTAATGATACCTTGAGTAACAATTCATTTTCAGAGACCAATAATAATACCTTCAAAGGTGGTGCTGGTGATGATTACTTGGATGCTATTGGTTCAGGAGACAATAACCAACTCTTTGGGGATGATGGCAATGATACCCTCATAGGTGGCAATGGTAAAGATAGTCTCTATGGAGGAACTGGTATTGATACCTTTGTTTTCAATGGTTACTTGTATAATGATGGTATCGATCGCATTTATGATTTCAACACCACTAATGAAGTAATTCAAGTATCGGCTGCTGGTTTTGGTGGTGGTTTATCGCCAGGTGTACTATCTGCTAGTCAATTGAGAATCGGTACATCTGCAACCACTACCACTCAAAGGTTTATTTATAACTCAACTACAGGTGGATTGTTCTTTGACCAGGACGGCAGTGCGGGTGCATTTACTCAGGTACAACTTGCAGAACTCTCTACTGGCTTATCATTAACCAACACTAATTTCGTAGTTTTTTAATCTGAGCATAAAAAATTACAAACCATTGGATTACGAAATGTCTAAAAGGGATGTGAGAGAGAAGGAAAATACTTCTTTCTCTCCCACATCTCTGTTTCCCTCAACAAGACAATTTTGGAGTACCCAATTGGTATTTTAGTCTCCAAAACAAGTCACTTCAATTTTTCGTAAGCAGCCAAAATAATTTTCTCTGTTTCTTCCCAGTTAATACATTTGTCAGTTACAGAAACACCATATTTTAATTCTTCTTTTTTCCCAGTAATTGGTTGATTGCCTTCATAGATATTCGATTCCAGCATCATGCCAACTATTGATGTATTGCCGTCCAATATTTGCTCAATAATATTTTCCAAGACGGCAGGTTGTAATTTGTAGTCTTTATTTGTATTGCCGTGGCTACAATCGATGACAATCCTTGGCGATAAGTCTGCTTCTTTTAATTTCTTTTCTACTAGACTAACGCTTGCTGCATCAAAGTTTGGCTGATTACCACCTCTTAAAATGACGTGACCGTAGGCATTACCTTTTGTTTGAAATACGCTGACTTGTCCGTTTTGATTAATGCCCAAGAAATTATGAGGGTTTCTAGCTGATTGTAGGGCATTTAAAGCGACTTGAATATTGCCATCAGTACCGTTTTTAAAACCCACAGGCATAGAAAGTCCGCTTGCCATTTCTCGATGAGTTTGCGATTCGGTGGTGCGTGCCCCGATCGCTGACCATGTAATCAGTTCGCTAATGTATTGAGGTATAATTGGATCTAGTGCTTCTGTACCAGCAGGTAGTCCCAATTCTGTAATTTTTAATAATAGCTGGCGTGCAATTAATAAACCATTTTCTACATGAAAAGAATCATCCATTTCTGGGTCGTTAATTAATCCTTTCCAGCCTACGGTTGTTCTTGGTTTTTCAAAATAAACTCGCATAATTAGCAGCAGTTTATCTTGGACTTTTTCAGCCAATACTTTCAATCTTTTTGAATATTCCATTGCTGCTTCGGGATCGTGAATCGAACACGGCCCGACTACTATGAATTTGCGGCGATCGCGAAAATCTAAAATATTTTCTATTTCTTCTCTATACCTTAAAACTGTTTGTTCCGCTAATTGAGTTAATGGCAATCTCGATTTAATTTCATTGGGAGTTAAGAGCACGCGATCGCTCTCTATGTTAGCATTAAATAATTGGTGATTGTGCATGGAGACTTTCTCGGATGTTTCTGAGTGGAATTTAATATACACAGTTTTGAACAAAAATACAATATGAGTTAATATATTGTCTGAAAAAATTTATAATAAGACCTTATTTTAATAAAACAATTACTGTTATGAATATTTGACTTTATTGTAATATTGCTGTTTTCAATTAATTGAAATATAGATGAATTTACAGTTATATATAAGTGTCAATTGATGCCAAGATTTTAGACAAAATTTTGTTTTCACCTGAATAACTGATAACTGTTGACTGATTTACAGCAATTTTCAGGTAAATAGACCACGTTGTAGGGGCGCACAGCTGTGCGCCCCTACCGAAAATTGTGGTTCAAATACATGAAAAACGCTGTAAACTAACTGCCAAGGACGCCAAAGCACAAGAAACGATCGTTAAGTGGAAGTTTACATTAGAGTTGCTCAAAGAAGCCAATAGTATTATTAAGGTACTGCGCTTATTATCGCAGATAGAGTGTTTGAGATCGTATACTGACAGCAAGAGAACTTTGTAGACCCTTGTGTGGCTAGTTTTGCATAAGATTAAGAAATATTGTTTTTGCTCGATTGATTATGTATGTAAAGGTGTTATCTGCTTCAATCGATGACAAACCACTCATCCAAAGGATGATGGAGCTTTATCAGTATGACTTTTCAGAGTTTGAAGATCGAGACCTCAACGAACATGGTTACTTTGGATACCCTTATCTAGATTATTACTGGATTGAACGCGATCGCTACCCGTTCATTGTGCGAGTAGGCAAAAAGCTTGCTGGATTTGTTTTAGTGAACCAATTCACATACATTGCAGAGAGTGAATATTCGATTGCAGAGTTCTTTATCTTACGAAAATACAGGCAACAAGGAATTGGTAAGCTGGCTGCTTCTCAAATCTTCAATCGATTTTGTGGTAAGTGGGAGATTTATCAAATTAGCACAAATACAGTCGCTCAAAAATTTTGGCGCAGTGTCATTGCAGAATACACAACAGGGAAATTTACAGAAATTGCCATCGATGATGGCGATCGCCAAGGAATGATTCAATGTTTTGATAACACCTCAAAATGTTCCTTGAATCGTCCCGCCGTCTACTTGCAGCATAACTCCATTCACAAATGAGGCTGCTGGCGAACTCAAAAATACTGCAACATTAGCAAACTCTTCTGGTGTTCCCATACGACCTAAAGGAACTTTGGCATTGATTTTGGCGATTTCTGCTTCTTTTGTTTCGCCACTTTTACTAATTTGAGCGTTGATTAATTCTTCGACTCGTTCTGTATATGTCCAACCTGGTAAAATACTGTTGACGCGAATTTTATCGCTACCCAATTCTTGGCTGAGAGTTTTAGTTAGACCAATCACCGCCAATCGAATCGAATTAGACAATACCAAATTTTGGACTGGTTGTTTGGTTGAGGTTGAGGTGATAGTTAGAATCGCTGGTGCAGTAGATTGACGCAAATGAGGTAAAGCGTATTTTATTAGACGGACTGTACTCAGCAAATTCAAGTTAACGGAAGTTTCCCAGCTTGCTACATCGGTATCATCAAAAGTCCCAGCGGGCGGCCCTCCGGCGTTGGTAACAAGGATATCCAACCCGCCAAATTTATCCACTGTGGCATCAACCACCCGTTCAATATCTGCTTGACTGGTGACATCTGCACGCAGAGATAGTATTTCTGCGCTTGTTTCGCTGCTAATTTCGGCGCCAACTTTGTCAACTAATTCGCTGCGGGCGCAGATGGCGACTTTTGCACCCTCACGGGCAAATTGCCTTGCTGTAGCTTTGCCCAAACCTTTACTAGCAGCTGTTACTAAGGCGACTTTGCCACGGAGTTGCAAATCCATAATTTTGATGTTTATTGTTTACAGTAACTTGAAGCCCAGGTTATTGAGAACTTGCCGCAAGCGATCGCGTCCTCTCAATGACTCGACAGTTGCAATCCGCCCGGCTGAGTGTTCTGACCAATCACCAGCAACGTTCATCTTTTGTTCAGTATAGAACTCTTTGATGATGTTATTGTAATGAGCGATCGCTTCATCTTGTTCTGCCAATTTATAAGTTTCCCGATGCAGCACAGCTGATTGTGGTAACCGTGGCTTAATTGCAGCATTCACTTCTGGATCTGGATAGCCCACACACAAGCCAAACACAGCATACACAGAAGAAGGTAAATTCAAGATTGCTGCTACCTCTTCTGGCCGGTTGCGGATTCCACCGATATATACTGTTCCCAAACCCAAGGACTCAGCTGCTACTGTGGCATTTTGGGCTGCCAATGTGGCATCAACCGTTGCCATAACAAACATTTCCAAATATTCCAAACCATCATGAGATATGCCGCGACTGTCAGCAACATAAGCCAGACGTGCTAAATCTGCTAACCACACCAAGAATAAAGGTGCTTGGCGGATGTGTGCTTGACCTCCCGCCAGTTTTGATAACTCATCTTTGCGTTCTTGACTTTCGACTGCAACCACACTCCAAGTTTGCAAATTTGAAGAAGTAGATGCAGATTGGGCGGCTGCAACTAGCAACTCCAGAGTTCCAGGTGGTAAAGGATCTGAAAGATAAGCACGAATCGAACGGTGAGATAGTAGTGATGTCAAAGAGTCATTCCATTCAATTTCGGAATTGAAGGGAATTTCACCGTAGCGCGATCGCAATAGTTCTGTAGGATTGGTCATAATTAATTCTCCGATTCAAAATTGTCAGTTGATTTATCAAGAAGAATTCAGAACTCAGGAGTCAGAATTCAGAATTTGGTATTATTACCACGGAATAGGCAATAGGCTTGAAAGTTTCTCGGTGTCAGGGTTTTACCATCAGTTTACGTCCTAACCTAGTTGGCAACTGCTATAAATTAGGAGTTGGATTTTTTTGAGATTCTGAATTCTTCTTCTAGATTTTTGATGAAAATGCGGCATATTGTTCTTTGCTTAAAACTCCATCTCTGACATTCACCTTTTTGGGAATCAACTTTAACTGATAATATGTATCAGCTACTTGTTGCTGTAAATTTATCAGTTCATCATTAATTGGTACAATCCCAAACGTTCGCCTATTAGTAGCTTTTCTCATAGTTTCTATGTCAATTCCTAACACAGATGAGAGAGTTTGGGCTACTTCTTCTCGATGGTTTTTAGCCCATTCTTCTAGCTGTTGAATTTCCTCCAGCACTGCCTTGACAATTTGAGGATTTTCAGTTACAAATTTACGGGTTGTTAAATAATATCCCCCCTGTTTGTTAATTCCTGTGCCATCAATCAAGACTCTAGCTTTAGTTGCTTCTTGAGCCGCTGCATAGAACGGGTCCCAAATTACCCAAGCATCTACGCTACCCTTAACAAACGCGGCGCGGGCATCAGCTGGCGGCAAATATTTAGGCTCAATTTCACTATATTTGACTCCTGCTTTTTCTAAAGCTTGGACTAACAATAAGTGGGCGCTAGAGCCTTTTTGAAAAGCAATTTTTTTGCCTTTGAGATCGGTCACTTTTTGAATTGGAGAATTTTGGGGAACAAGAATTGCTGAACCGCCAGGACTAGCAGCAATACCAGCCACATAAGTTAATGATGCTCCTGCTGCTTGGGCAAATATTGGTGGTGATTCTCCTACATGTCCAAAGTCAATACTACCCACATTCATAGCTTCTAGCAATTGCGGGCCCGCAGGAAATTCAATCCATTCCACAGATATCCCATCTGGTGACAACCGCTTTTCTAAAACACCTTTATTTTTCAATAAAATATTCGATTTTTGATACCCAAATCGCACTAATGTTGCTTTGCTAGAAGCAGAATTCGCCACAGATGTAGCACTAGGATTAGGAGAATTAACAGTCGATGTTGATGAACAAGCAGCAAATAGCAAGCTCAAACAAACACCAGTAACAAAAGCCCCCGCTATTGGTAAAAAAGAGAATAATTTATTTTGGTTGCTAAATGAATTCCTGATTGCGATCAAGGACATCCACTTGGCAATTAAGCGGCGAAAGATATGGCTAACCATTAAAATGACCCCTATAGACATATTACTACTATATATCTATAGGGTTACCGTGGTATAGTCATTAGGCATAGGGAATTCGCCAGTGGGAAGAGTCAGAGGTCTATGGGGCTACGGTGTATACACAAGTCGAAAAACACGATCCACATTAGACTTCTTGCATAAGTCGGGAAAAGGGGAAAGGGGAAGGGGGAAAGGTTCTGTATTGTCCCTTTCCCCTTTAGCCTTTACCCTTTTCCCCAAGAGTGCAAAAAGCACTTTTGCAAGAGGTCTATTAGCTTTAATCTAGTAGGGTGGGTTATGGACGTTAGTCCTAACCCACCGAAAATCTAGGATGGTGCGTTAGCCTCCGGCATAACACACCCAACAAAACGGGATTTGGGGTAATTAAATTATTTGTGTGTACATCGTAGATTCTGTGAAAAGCAAAAAAAAAAATAAAATTTGTATAATTTGTATTTACAAATTTTATTTTACTCCTATAGTAAGAATAAGGAAGTTAATCATCCTCCTCTCGAAATAAATCCTGACACTAAAAAGTTAACTCTTATTATTTTGAATAGAGATAACTTTTGTTTTTTCCCTTTATGTCTACTCTGCAAGTAAGACTACTGTGTGGGAACTGCTAGTCTTCTATGACATTAAGGGTAAACGCCGTATAGGTGAGATTTACATATTATCTATCAGGAACGCCTAACCTATCGGCGTTTATAAATATTGAGCGTATTTCCTAAACACTAACTTTTAGGAGAAATTCAAATGGCTATGACAGTGGAAACAGCCCAGTTAAACAACCAAAGGATCTTACAAAATTTTGCTTTGGGTGAAGGAATTGACGAACAAGCTGCGGAAATAATTTCTGGTGGCTCTGAGAGATTTACGATCAGAAACAACACACAATACAACATTACTCATAATTTGGATGGTACTCTATTCACAATTCAACCAGGTGAAGCATGGATTTATACTACCCCTTACAACGGAATAATTGAATTTGACATTGACGGTCGAGATTATTTAAGGCTGGATAAATCATACAATTTGTCCGATGGGCAAATATATGAATTTCAAAACAACTACGACACTAGTAATCCCTATGATATTGATCTCTATCCGGTATACTCCTAATCAAATTTCTAGTTAAGAATAGGAGTCAGAAGTCTTCATATTCCAGTCTTGATTAGATAACGAGCAAGTGATGAAGTCATTTTAGCCACTTCAATAGACCTCTTGCAGAAATATGAATTTCTATCACGCAGAGGCGCAGAGGCAAGGCAGCGCGGTCTTGGGGGTTTCCCCCATAAGCGACTGCCGCGCAGAGAAGAAAACGCAAAGAAGGACTTTTGCAAGAGGTCTAATGAATAATTTTTCTTCTAAAGAAGAAGAAGATTTTGGTGCGTCGCGCTAACTCGATACAATTCAGATACCTCTTCATTATTTTTGGAGTAATACCATGCTAGGAATTAACAAAGAGTACGACGTTTCTTTAAACCCTTTCAGTAGCCAATTATTTCATGAATTAACCGATGATGAAGCTTCAGTATTTACTGGAGGGCTTAGTTTGATAAATGAGACAGATAAGCCAATAACTTTTTATATTCTTCGCTCTGATGGTGACCCGAAAAGGGTAGTTTTAAAACCTGGAGAAGAAAGCTCTTATAATGCTGAGAACGTACTTTACGATTCGATAGTAGGCGATCCATACGATCCAAAAGTACAAAAATTAGACAATGAGGGAAGTTACAGTTTTTATTCAACTGGAGATCAAATAAGTATTCGAGGTAAAGGCTCTAATTTGAGATAAAGGGTCTAATTCGATCTAAATCCAGTTTATTTCTTTTGTTAAAGAATAAGTCTAATTCGTAAGTCCTAATTTTTCTGCGTAAATCCTCATTCAATATAATCAAGTTCTTTCACTGTAATTTTCGCCCCAAAGATTACGCTTGAAAATGAAATACAAAATTGTCCTTCAACACAGTGAAGAAGATTGTGGTGCAGCCACTTTAGCTACGATCGCCCAACACTACGGACGCATATTTACCCTTAACCGCGTGCGGGAAGCTGTTGGTACTGGGGCGAGAGGAACTACTCTGTTGGGATTAAGGCGGGGTGCAGAAGCCCTGGGATTCCATAGCCGGCAAGTTAAAGCCACTCCTCAACTCATCAACCAATTAGATCGAGCTCCTTTACCTGCGATTATTCACTGGAAAGGCTACCACTGGGTAGTATTATATGGTCAGAAAGGCAACAAATATATAATTGCCGACCCTGGTGTTGGTATCCGTTATCTGACTCACGAGGAGTTAATTAAAGGTTGGAGTAATGGGGTGATGCTCCTACTCCTTCCCGATGAAAGCCGCTTTTATCAACAAGAATCAGATAAAATTGGCGGTTTTGGACGTTACCTGCAACGGGTTTATCCCTATCGGTTTATCATAGCCCAAGCGATCGCCCTCAACATTGCTATCGGTCTACTTTCCCTCGCATCTCCCTTCATGATGCAACTACTCACCGATGATGTCTTAGTGCGGGGAGATACCCAACTATTAACCACTGTTGCTATTGGCGTTGTCACCTTGAATTTAATTAGAAGCGCCATTGGTTTAGTACAATCGCATCTTATCGGTTATTTCAGTCAAAGATTGCAATTAGGACTAATTCTAGAATATGGGCGCAAACTCTTACATTTACCCCTATCTTATTTTGAAGGACGACGCAGTGGGGAGGTTGTCAGCCGCATTTCTGATGTTCACGCTATCAATAACTTAGTTTCCCAGATTGTCCTCGGATTACCCAGTCAATTTTTTATTGCTGTAGTTTCCTTGGGCTTTATGCTTTTTTACACTTGGGAGTTAACTCTGGTTTCTATAGTTGCATTTCTCATCGTTACGGCTGTTAACTTACTTTTCTTACCAGCACTGCGTCAAAAAACCCGCAACATGATTGTTTCTGGTACAGAAAACCAAGGTTTTTTAGTAGAAACATTTCGGGGAGTACAAGTCTTAAAAACTACCCAAGCTACACCCCAAGCCTGGGAGGAATATCAAGGAAATTTTGGTCGTCTGGCTAACTTGGGCTGGAGTACCATGCAGCTAGGACTTTACAGCAGCACAGTTACCAGTATTCTTTCGACATTTATTAATATTGGTATTCTCTGGATTGGTAGCTATTTAGTAATTAATCGGACTTTAACAATCGGACAATTGATTGCCTATAACGGTATGAGTGGCAATCTTTTAGGCTTTTTAAGTTCTGCTATCGGCTTAATAGATGAATTTATCACTTCCCAAATAGTTATTCAACGTCTGACAGAAGTTATTGATGCTACTCCAGAAGATGAAAATGATGTGAAAAAGCAGTGGGTAGAAATTCCTGGAAATACAGATATTACTTGCACTAAAATTAATTTTCACCACACAGGTAGAGTTGATTTATTGCAAGATTTTTCCGTAACTATTCCTGGTGGTAAAGCAATTACTCTAATTGGTAAATCTGGCTGTGGTAAAAGTACCCTAGCAAAGTTGATTACTGGTTTATATACAATTCAATCAGGAAATATTCGCTATAGTTTCTATAATCAGCAAGATATATCTTTAGAATGTTTGCGGCAACAGGTGGTTTTAATACCACAAGAACCTCATTTTTGGAGTCGGTCTATTCTGGATAATTTCCAATTTAGTTATCCTCACATTAGTTTTGCAGACATTGTTAGAGCTTGTCAAATTAGTGGTGCTGACGAATTTATCAGCGAACTACCTGATAAATATCAAACTGTCTTAGGAGAATTTGGAGCTAATCTTTCTGGTGGACAAAAGCAACGATTAGCTATAGCTAGAGCCATAGTTAATGACCCGCCCATTTTAATTTTAGATGAATCTACCAGCGCCCTCGACCCAGTAAGCGAAGCACAAATATTAGATAGGCTTTTAGATCATCGCCAGGGGAAAACTACTATTTTGATTAGTCACCGTCCGAGAGTGATACAGCGTGCAGATTGGATTATTTTTTTAGAAAAAGGGCGGTTACAAGTTCAAGGTACGGCAGAAGATTTGCGGCAAGTTAATGGGGAACATTTAGACTTTTTGGATGATGTAATTTTGAGTCTTTCAGACGCGATAAATCGCGTCTCTACATGAGGGTTTTGAGCTTACAGCAGTTTTCGTGTATTTGAACCACATCTGTTGTAGGGGCACAGCATTGCTCATTAGTGTCAACTTAACGTCAAACCCTGATAGAAAGGTGATGAGCGAGTTCTACTCATTTACCATCAAGATCCGCGTTACCCCACCCCGGTTTTGCTGGCGCAAAACCTCCCCTCCCCTTGCTAAGGGGAGGGGTTGGGGGTGGGGTAAAACGATGTGGGGCAACAGTTTGAGCTTAAGTTGACACCAATGAGCATTGCTGTGCCCCTACCGCGTGGTCTATTTACCTGAAAATAGCTGTTAATCAACTGTATTGGCTAATATCTTCACCTATTTTTCAATTTTGGAGTGTCTAACTATGGTTAACGTTCACAACACAGACTTTTTACAGCCAATTCAAACAGATGAATTTCTGCCACCGATTAGTCGTTGGATTACCTTTGGTGGACTCTTTGTTCTCTGCGTTTTGGGACTAGCGATTCCCGTCGCCACAATCACTAAATATAAGGTGACAGTAAAAGGGCAGGCAGTTGTCCGTCCATCCGGGGAATTGCGAATTGTGCAGGCGGCAACTGAAGGCCAAGTTATGCAGATTCATGTCAAAGAAAATCAAGTTGTCAAAACCGGAGATGCGATCGCCATTATTGACGACTCCCGCTTACAAACTAAAAAAAACCAACTGCAAAGTAATATTCAGCAAGCTAAGTTACAGCTAGTGCAAATCAAGGCTCAAATTCACACTCTTAACAGTCAAATCCGCGCGGAAACTGCTAAAGTTAACCGGATGATCGCTGCTACTGAGGCTGAATTAAGCGATCGCCTGCGCCAATATCAGGATAAAAAAATTACTACTGTGGCTGAATTCCAAGAAGCTCAAGCTAATGTGCAAATTGCTCAACAAGAATTGCAGGTTGGGATAACACAGTTAAAAACAGCACAAGCAAATCTCCATTCTACTGAGGCGGCTTGGAATGCAGCCAAGTCAAAGCAAAATCGATATGAGGGTGTAGCCCAAGCAGGAGCATTGTCTAGGGATAAATTAGAGGAAGCGCGGTTAGCTACAAAACAGCAACAACAAGCAGTAGCCGCACAAAAAGCAGTTGTGGAGGCGCAAAAGCAAACAATTGAGCGATTAAAACAAACTGTATATGCAGCGATCGCTAAAAAGCAACGTGCGAAAGCCGCTTTAAATCCCAGTCATGCAGAAGTAGAAATTGCTATTGAGCGGATAGCCCAAGAAGAAGCCGCAGGTGACAGTAACAAAGCAGCTTTAGACAAAGAATTGCAAGGAATTATCAAGCAACGAATTGAAGTAGAAAAACAGTTAGAGCGCGATACTAGCGAACTAAAACAAGTGGAAATTGAACTTCATCACACCACTATTATTGCTACTGCCGATGGTATCATTTCTCAGATAAACTTGCGTAACCCCGGTCAAACTGTGCGTCCTGGCGAAGAAGTCTTGCAGATTGTCCCCAGTGATGCCAAGCAGATTGTCAAGGCAGCAGTGGCATCTGAAGATAAAAATAAGCTCAAAATTGGTCAGCAAGTTCAAATGCGGGTTAGTGCTTGTCCCTACCCAGATTATGGTACTCTCAATGGCAAGGTCGAGGCGATTTCTCCAGATGCCATGACTCCCCCAACAAATAGCACAAATGGATCTTCTCCTTATCCCAATACCACTCCGAAAGCGGCTGTCCCAGGTGCTTTTTATCACGTGACTATTGAGCCGGAAAATCTGGTTTTAGGTAAAGGCAAAAATCTCTGTCACATTCAATTGGGAATGGAAGGTAGAGTAGATATTATTTCCCGTGAAGAAACGGTACTGCAATTTTTCTTGAGAAAAGCGAGGTTAATTGCAGATGCGTAATTTGATCGTGATTTGACACCAGACGGGGGGCAGACGGACAGAGGAGACAACGGAGATAACCAATGCCCAATGCCCAATGCCCAATGCCCAATGCCCAATGCCCAATGCCCAATAACTAATCCAGCAAATCAGGTTCTTCGCGGACAATGCGATCGTAAAGTGGCTGGAAGCTAAACCATCCACTTTTCGGCGCTCCCACTTGACTGTGTGTTAAACGGGCTGTTTCGTGTTTGATAATATTAGGTCTACCTGCGGCTTGTGCCAAGAGTTGTGCTTGGCACGATCGCTCTAAGCTAATGTACCAAAAAGCAGCTTCATCTACCGTATGTCCCACAGTTAAAATGCCGTGGTTACGTAGAATTATGGCTTTAGCTTCGCCCAAAGTTTCGGCAAGTCGCTTGCCTTCAGATGTATCTAATACGACACCTGTATAATCTTCAAGCAGCGCATGGTCTTCGTAAAAAGCGCAAGAATCTTGAGTCAAAGGGTCAAGTAGACGACCCAAACTCGACCAGGCTTTGCCATAAATTGAATGGGCGTGTGCGGCTGCAACTACGTCAGGTCGAGCCTCATGAATTTGAGAATGGATGGCGAAAGCAGCTTGATTTACTTGAGCATCGCCTTTAACCACCTCACCTTCTTTATTAACCAAAATCAGGTCAGAAACTCGAATATGACCGAAGTATACTCCTAATGGATTCACCCAGAAATGGTCTGTAAACTCTGGATCGCGGGCTGTAATATGCCCTGCAATGCCTTCGCTGAAGCCAAAGCGACCAAACAGACGAAAAGCAGCGGCTAGGCGTTGCTTGCGGTGCAGGCGTTCATCTTCAACTCGCTCGAATATGGGGGGTTGCGGTCTATGAAACTTGGGCATGTTCTTTTTCCTCCTCCTCTTTGCAGGGAGCATTAGAATATCCAGAGCGAAAAGATTTGACACTGTGAGATTCTGGAATGAATTGGTGACGCCAGATGCAACCAGTATCATTGCCGAGAAGATGGATAGATACAGATTCACTCTCGGATGTGGTTTTGACGGCGTGGATATCGCCATCTGGAGGTAGGAGGCGGTAAATATCCCCCCTTTGAAGCGATCGCACTTCAGTTATTTGTAATTGTGCGTGTCCTTCGGCATTGCCGCTATCTACACGCCGATAGACTGTCTCTTCTTGATTGCCTTTGTATAAACCAATCAATCCCCAAGCTAAATGGTCGTGGACGGGAGTAGTTGAACCTGGGGGAATCACCAAGCTAAAGACTGATAAAGAACGGTCTTTAGCCCGATAAAGTAGCCATTGGCCAATACCACCGCCCATTTTACTTTCGGGGTTGACTTGGGCAAACTTTTCGGGTAACCATTGCTGTTGGGCAAGTAGCTCTTGAAAATAAGGTTCTAATTTAGCTAGCTGTTGTATGCGATTTGTCGTAGTGCTAGCAGTGATTTCACGTACTTTTGCTACAAGCGATCGCAATTCTTGGCTCTCAATAAACCATTGGTCTTCAGGCAAAGGTTCTAAAATAGTATCATTCGTCATCTATATTCCTCATTAATCTAAGTAAGTCGGTTTAAATATTCCTCGTAACTTAGTTAATCTTTATTTAAATACTTTCGTTTTATTGTGCCAACCTACTCGCTAAGTTTTTTATCTTTGGCGTAAAACTCCTATTCGATTGCTTCAAAAAACTCTACACAATTTGAAAAAGCTGATTCCCTACTCCCTACTCCCTATTTGCCTTTTAGTTTTGACATTGGGGTGAATTTTGAACCCAAGTTGCTCAAGTTTTAAATGGGAAAACGACTCCTTGAGAATAATAGTAAAGGGATATCGCTGGAATACAGTAGCTTTACCTTGTGACAATAGTAACCTAGCGCGGCTGATACGTACCGGGTATAACGGTTGTTGGTTGGAATCGAGAATTAGAACTTTGCTCATGTATTAAATTCCTGACAGATAAAGTTAGTAAACAAATAAGGGCAAATCAAACTTGATTCATCTCATTGCGATAATCAGAATAACAACCGTTGTATTAATTCTTTGATTAAACACAGGATAATAATGAGAGTGTAGAATCCTACCTAGCACTCTCGTCTCTATTGCCCATTCAGGTGTAGTATTAGTTTTAAAGTACGGTAATTCGGTCGGTTAAGTGTACAATCCTAAAAACAGAAATTATCACATACAAATTCAAAAAGCAAGTACTCTTCTGGTCACCTACTGGACTGACTCGCATTAAGACAAGCTTGCACAAAATCTTCAACTACGTTGTTTACAGAATCTCGTCGCCACGCCACAGCTAACACACTGGGGCTGACATCCCGAACTGGGCGGAAAGTTTGTCCAGACAGCGCGTAAACTTGTGTAGTGGTTTCCGGCACTAGTGCTATTCCTTGACCATTAATCACTGCTTCCATTGCTTCATTAGTATTATTTACTTCCGTGCCAAAGACGATTGGATGACCGTCACGTTCATTCTTTGCTAGCCAGCAATCTCGCGAGATTCCTGCTTCAGCGGGTACTGTAATAAACGGTTCATTAACCAAATCTGCCATCTGCAAAACTTCCCGCCGCGCCAGCGGATGGTCAGATGATAGAGCAACCCATCTTGGTTCAACTAATAAGATTTCAGTGAATAATTTTTCTTGTTTGGGAACTGGTAACCGTAATAGCGCAACATCAGTATTACCAGAGAGGAGTCCAGCAGTAGGATCTGAGAACTCAAAGAAGCGAATCGCTACCCTCCATCCTGGTTGTAGGGCTTGAAATCGTGAAAGGATAGATTTCGTTAATTCGCTACCAATCCTGCAAATAAAACCAACGCGTAATGTCTGCGTTTCCCTTGCTGCTACTTCTCGCAGCGTTGACAAGGTAAACTGCCAATCTTGGATTAGCCCTTGAGCTAAAGGCAAGAGTGTTTCACCAGCAGCAGTCAGCTTCACTTCTCGACTATTACGGCGCAGTAGTTCAATACCCAATTCTCGCTCTAGTTGGCGAATTTGCTTAGATAATGCTGGTTGTGAGATATATAATCGCTCAGCAGCACGGGTGAAGTTTAACTCTTGTGCCACCGCAACAAAGTAACGAAGCAAGCGTAAGTCTGCATCCATCCTGTTTGGTAGTTTCGATCTATTCTTTTTGGTTATAGCAGTATATCTTGGACTTTTAAGGCAGTTTGCGATAAAAATTTCTAATGAGTCGCGGATTAGAGATAAAGAATTGGGGATTGTCGACTGGAAATTGGGTATAAGAGACTTTAGGTACAAAAGTCTGGAGAAACACAGCCTGCAAGTTCTCCTGTAATTACTATTCACCAGTCACCAGTCACCAGTCCTCAGTCCCCAGTCCCCAGTCCCCAGTCACCAGTCCCCAGTCCCCAGTCCTCAGTCCCCAGTCACCAGTCCCCAGCCCAGTCCTCAGTCCCCAGTCACCAGTCCCCAGTCCCCAGTCCCCAGTCCCCAGTCCCCAATCCCTATGTTTGTCAATACTTTCATCAGGCGTCCAGTTCTGACGACCGTCTGTACATTCATCATTTTGTTGCTGGGAAGCATTTGTATTCCTATCCTGCCGATTTCTCAGCTACCAGATCTCGCTCCGGTGCAAATCACTGTTAGTTCTAACAATATTGGTGCGGATGCTCAAACAACAGAAAGCACTGTTACTAATATTATTGAACGACAAATTAATGGTGTTAAAAATGTATCTTACATATCTTCTAATACAGGTAATGATGGCTCAAGCAATATAACTGTTTCTTTTCCAACTAGTGTTAATAGCGATATTGCTCAAGTAAACGTTCAAAATAAAGAAGCTCTCTCTGAACCTCAATTGCCGAGTAATGTTCAACAAACAGGTGTCACAATTGAAACGGCATCCAGTAGTTTGCTTCTCGTCTATGGCTTCTACTCAGAGAATAATGAATATGACAACATTTTTATTAGTAATTATGTTGATTTATTTGTTCTCGATCAAATTAAACGCATTCCTGGCGTAGGAAGCTCCAGGATTTTTGGAGAACGCAAGTATGCAATGCGTCTTTGGCTCGATCCCAACAAGCTTGCTCAACATCAGTTAACACCTCAAGATGTGACAACTGCCCTGCAAGAACAAAATATTCAGGTGGGTGCAGGAGCAATTGGTAAGGAACCAGCACCAGATAATCAAAGCTTTGAATTTGCTTTACGGGCAACCAGTCGATTCAAAGATGCGGCTGAATTTGGAGAGATGGTGTTAAAGGTCGCTCAACCTGGTTCCACTAACACTAACACCTTAGTAAAAGTCAAAGATGTCGGTCGAGTTGAACTAGGGGCAGAGAGTTATCTTGCTGATGCCAGATTCACCATTCCAGGAAATGCTTCCAAGCCGGCTGTGGGTTTAGGGATATATCAACTTCCAGGTAGTAATGCCTTGCAAGTTGCCCATGCTGTGGAAGAGCAAATCGAAACCCTAGCCAAGAATTTTCCACCAGGGCTGAAAGCGCAGTTAGCATTTGATACCACTCCATTTGTGGAAATTTCCTTAGAAGAGGTACTACACACACTGGTTGAGGCGATCGCACTGGTGGTATTGGTAATTTTTGTTTTTTTGCAAGACTGGCGCACCACAATCATTCCCACCGTTGCGATCCCTGTGTCCTTGATTGGGACATGTGCGGCTCTTTTGGTTTTAGGGTTTCAAATTAATACACTGACATTATTTGGTTTTGTGCTGGCGATCGGTATTGTCGTCGATGATGCAATCATTGTGGTGGAAGCCGTTGCAGTCAAACTGGAACAGGGGATGAGGCCGTTTCAGGCAGCCGTGGAAGCCATGAAGGAGTTGACCGGGGCAATCATCGCTACTTCACTTGTACTGATGGCGGTATTCATTCCCGTTGCATTCATTCCCGGCACTACTGGGATTGTTTACAAACAGTTTGCGTTAACCATTGCTTGCTCGATCGCCATTTCGACTTTCAATGCCTTAACCTTCTCTCCGAGTATGGCAGCGATCCTCATGCGCCCAGCCCAGACTCCACGCGGTCCTTTAGGCTGGTTTTTTACGCAGTTTAACCGGGGATTTAGCTGGTTCACCCGCCGATACGTCAGGTTTGTTAGCTTCCTTACCCATATTAAAGTGGTTGTAGTTGGAGTTTTCATTGCTGGTTTATTGGCAACGGGTTTCATGTACACAACAGTGCCTACCGGATTTATTCCAGAGGAAGACCAAGGCTACTTTTTTGTAATTGTCCAGGGGCCTGACGGAGTTTCTTTGAAATACACGGAATCGGTGATGGAAAAGGTTGTCCAGGAAGTTACGGCGCTTCCAGAAGTCAGAGCTAGTTTTATGATTAGTGGCTTTGGTTTCGATGGCAATGCTTCTAATTTAGGCATCGCCTTTGCTAACCTGAAACCTTGGAAAGAAAGAACCGAACAATCTCAATCTGTTTATGGCATACTTCAGAGACTGAACAAAAAGCTGGGTGCTATTACCGAAGCTAGAGCGATCGCTGTGAATGCTCCACCTGTGAGAGGGTTAAGTACTACAGGTGGTTTTGAGTTTATCATTCAAGACCGCACTGGCAGTGCGCCGATTGAAACTCTGGTTGAGACCACTCAAAAGTTCATTGCCGCAGCAAATAAAAAACCAGTTCTGCAACGAGTCTTCACTCAGTTCACCGCAAACACTCCGCAATTTGACATCCAGGTAAACCGCAATCAAGCCAAAGCTCTCAATGTCGAGATTAATGATGTCTTTGGCGCTTTGCAATCTTACTTGGGATCGCAATATGTGAATAACTTCGTCCAAGGACAGCGACAGTACCGAGTATATGTCCAAGCAGATGGGGTTTACCGTGCAAATCCCGATGATATTAACAAGTTGTATGTTCGCTCAACAACTGGGGCGATGATTCCTTTGGGCAGTTTGGTGAAAGTTACTCCCTTTGTGGGGCCAAAGACAATTTCCCATTACAACTTATATCGCTCAATCAAAGTTCAAGGCGCTCCCGCTCCTGGTGCGAGTTCCGGACAGGCGATTAAAGCGATGGAAGAAGTCGCAGCAGAGGTTTTACCCCAGGGATTTGGTTATGAGTGGACAGGGACTTATCTGCAAGAGAAGACATCTGGAGGAGCCACTGGGCTGATTTTTGCTTTAGCGATCGTTATTGTCTTTTTGGTGCTGGCGGCTCAATATGAAAGCTACATCGACCCAATTATTATTTTGTTAACAGTTCCCCTAGCGGTTTTGGGAGCAATGACAGCGATTTGGTTGCGATCGAATATTTTCATGGCAGGTAGCCTGTTTCCAAAAGTAGTAGATGATATTTATTGCCAAGTAGGTCTGGTGACTTTGATTGGTCTAGCCGCTAAAAACGCGATTTTAGTCGTGGAATTTGCCAACCAACTGCACGAGCAGGGCATGAGCTACACGCGGGCGGCGGTGAAAGCCGGACAAGAACGTTTGCGACCGATTTTAATGACTTCCTTTGCAGCACTGTTAGGATTTTTGCCCTTGGTGATTTCTGAAGGCGCTGGAGCAAGTAGCCGTTGGTCTTTAGGCACAGCACTGTTTGGGGGGCTGCTGCTTTCGACGTTCTTGAGTTTGTTCTTAGTCCCAATTCTCTATATTCTGGTTAAGACCTTGGCTCAATCTATATTGCCTCGTCACCGACGTGGAGGCTCAAATCCTCCAGATTCTCCAAATGGAACTTCGGAATCTGGGCATATAGCTCTGCCTGCTGGCTCAAGTCAACAGCAGGATGGAAGAACTGCTTGATGGCCATGCGGCATGGGGAGAGGGAAAGGGGTAAGGGGTAAAGGGGTAAGAGGTAAGGGAAAGGGGTAAGGGGAAAAGGGGAAAGATTAAATTTATTCCTTTTCCCTTTAACCTTTTCCCTTTAACCTTTCCCCTTTAACCTTTTCCCTTTCCCCTTTAACCTTTCCCCTTTCCCCTGCTCCCTTCTAAATCTGATAAGTCTGCCTGATTACCTCTTCTATTGAACCTAAACGATGAAACTTTTCTATTAATTCATGGGACTTTGTTTTTCGGTTGGCAAGCAGCTTTTTTAATGGTGTTAAAAAATGAACATCTGGATCGTCTCCTAATGCAATTTCAGCTGCTTGCAAAACTTTTGTTGCATTGCTAAAAATATCCTCATTGTCAAAGCCTTTTTTTGCAGACATTTGGTGCAAAGCTGCATCGGGTACTGTTGCTCTACACAGTAAGGTTTTATCTAACACCAACCCTTTCAATAATGCTAGTAAAGCTGCATAAATCGAGAAATCATCACAACTATCACAAGCCTTAAATTCAATGCGTCCTACTTCAGCGGGAATGCGGGCGATTTTTGTTAAGGAAGGTCTGCTATGAATCAATTGTTCCTGTTTCTCAACAAAAACTAGGGCTGCTGGTCTTTTTCCTGTTCGGATAAATGTCCTTACTGATAATCCATCCCATAAAGCTCCATTATAAAAAGGGGAACTATAACTAAAAGGAACAATGTAGGGACTGTAATAAGTTAATTTTCTGCCAATATCAATTAGATCTTCACTAGACAAATCTGCTAGTGAAATATTTAAATCTGGCCCGTATGTTACCATATGAATATTAGCAGTTTGTTCGTCAGGTTCAGCCTCTAATTGTTTGATTTCATAATCATTTAATGGCGGTTGAGGTATAAAAATGGGATTGTATGGATTAAAACTGACTAAAACTGGTGAGAAACTAAAATTAGCAGCAACCTCACGTAGTAAGTGAAAACTTTCTGACAATTCGGTAATAGCGCCGTGAATATCGGGATGTATAGTTGTTCTAATTTCGATACCTTTAGAATGACAGTCTATCACCCGATCGCAATCTGCAAATCTTTCAAATCCCTCGATGTACCATCTTTTTTTCTTAATACCCGCATCACCGACGCGCAGCTGAGGATAATCGCTGGGGTATATAGGTAGCTCTTCAATTATTTGATTGAAATCAGCAAATTTGGTATGGGAAAAATCAGCAAACTTACCTTCTTTGTTTAAGAAAGCGACTTCATGTTCAATGCCAAAAAGAAACATTATGTAAACCTTAATTAATGATAATTAACATCAACAAAACCGCGATTAATTGACACTGTTCGATTTGATTAAAAAACTGTCGCCCAATAACTACAAAGTCTGGTGAGTCAATGGCAAATCTCGAATGACACCCAAGTTAATACTTGTCGGGTTTTGGGGAAAAGGGGAAGGTGGGGTCCTCTCTGGGGATAAGGGGCGGGGGAAAGGGAAAAGAAAAAACCTTTAACCTTTTCCCCAAACCCAATTACGAGTTAAAAATGCACAAAGTGAGAAGTATTGACACCCAAGTTAACTTTGGTTTTACTCATGGATACTCCATTAGACGCATTAATTTCTCCTTGTGGGATAATTAAAAATTTTTCTCAAGAGGATTCTGAGATAGATTTTAGCTCAAGACTGAGTGCGGCGATTTAAAAACATGCTTAGGTTGACTTTTCATGGACGGCAGGGTGCGATCGCTTTGTTGATTTTTGTCTGGGGAAAGTGCAAAATCAACGAAGTTCAAGGTAATCAGTTGTACAATCTTTTCCATGTATGACGACACCTGCCGATTCCTTGCCGAACACTTCTCGGCCGACTTCGCCAGTTGGCTGTTAGGAAAGCCTGTCACGATGACAGAACTCAAACCCTCTGAACTCTCCCTCGATCCGATCCGCAAGGCAGCGCTGTGCGGGGGTTCCCCCCGTTGAGGCGACTGCCGCGCCGATGCCCTAATTTTGCTGGAATCAGACGAATCTGTTTTGCATATCGAGTTTCAAACACTTCCCAAGAACAATATTCCATTCCGTGTTTTGGATTACCGCGTGCGAATGTACCGCAAAGATCCAACTAAACCAATGCGACAAGTTGTGATTTACCTGAAGCAGACTGCATCGCAGTTGGTTTATCAAACGAGTTTCACAATGGAACGCACACGGCATGAATTTGATGTCATTCGTTTGTGGGAGCAACCTGCCTCACTGTTTCTGCAATATCCCGGACTGATTCCCTTTGCAGTTCTCGGTCAAAGTCAGGATGCAGAGGAAACGTTACGCCAAGCAGCTCAAAGGATGGATCGGATTTCAGATCCCGCAACACAAGCAAATCTGATGGCAGCATCCGGGATTTTAGCTGGGCTAAAATTAGAAAATGAGGTCGTTTATCGCATATTACGGAGAGACATCATGCAGGAATCCGCCGTTTATCGTTCGATCTGGAGAGAGGCTGAGGAAGAAAAGACACGGGCGATCGCTATCAATCTCTTGCGTAGAGGAGTAGCGATTGACATTATTGCCCCTTCCACAGGCTTATCGATTGAAGAAGTTCAACAGCTTCAGCAGCAACTCAATGAATCTCCACAAAATTAGCCCCAACTGCGTGGCGATCGCGGCACCACAAATCAATTGAAGCGCACTGACAAAGAAACGTTATCGCTGTTGTTGCAAAAGCGATCGGTAACCTAGCAACCGCACCGTTAAATCATCACAAGCCTATTTAGATGATAAAGTAAACTGATTTACAAGCTGCTACTGCACCCACTATCTTCATTGCCACCAGGTAGGGTAGCTTAGTAGTGACTAAGGAAAGCGTGAAGCGTAAGTTTATGACAAGTACTGTTCAATCCCCCTACAGCAGCGAACAAATTGCCGCTTGGTTGCGTGGACTGCTTACTATTGCTTGGGCTGATGGCAATTATGATGAACACGAGCAAGAAATAATTGCCACCATTACTAAAGATGAATTAGCTCCTAAGATTCAATGGGAGGATTCGCCAGAGATCATTTCCCCTGAAGAATTAGCCGCAGCGTTGGGCAAAGGTACGCCAGCAGCGGAAAATTTCTTGCGGACAGCGGTGATGGTAGCGATCGCAGATGGTACTTATTCTCCCAGCGAAGATGAGGTTCTGCAACAGTTCTGCCAAGCCTTAGAACAACCACAGGATATACTCGAAGCCCTCCGCCACACCCTAGAACATCCAGAGCAAATTACCCCCACTATCCCCGCAACTGGACTTACAAAACGTCAAATTGATGCACTACACCCCCTGCGCGAGTGGCTCGATGGACTAGATATCCAAGACCCAAGAGTAGCCCGTTTTTTGTGTAAAATGATTCCCTCCCAGTGTCCCTTTGAGCGTGATGTCATACTATTTGGACGCAAAATTGTGCATATACCACCGATGTGTAAAATTAACCCACTGTATGAACAACTGGTGGGCTTACGTTTCCGTGCCCTCTGCTACTTGGCAGATAAATGCGGTGAAGATGTTTCGCCATATATTTAGTACAGACGCGATTAATCGCGTCTGTACAATAGTCATTGGTCATTAGTCATTAGTCATTAGTTAGGCGGCATAATGTCAAGTAGGAGGTTTCAAGAATTACGAGTTTATCAATTGGCAGAAAGATTAGCTGACGACATCTGGAAAATTGTTAACGGATGGGAGTCATCGAAACTCCTGGGTCTGAAACCCCGTCCTTTTGGGAGGGCTTTACAAAAAATTGAGCGCTCAAACTAATCAATAATGACCTTGCACCCTAATTAAACGCATATCTAAAGTCAATTGGCAATATTCCAAATGACCAATGACCAATGACCAACGACCAATGACCAATGACTAATTATGCAATTTATTGACCAAGCAGAAATTGAAGTTGCAGCTGGCAAAGGCGGCGACGGTATTGTCGCCTTCCGGCGGGAGAAATATGTGCCGGCTGGTGGCCCCTCTGGTGGTAACGGAGGACGAGGAGGTTCGGTAATTTTCGTTGCCGATGGAAACCTACAAACCTTGCTGGATTTTAGATATAATCATCGCTTTCAAGCCGAAAACGGCAGTCGTGGAGGCCCGAATAATTGCACTGGGGCTAATGGCAAAGATTTGATTGTTGAAGTTCCCTGCGGTACAGCTGTTTATGATGCCGAAACTGGGGAATTGTTGGGGGATTTAATTGAGCCTCAGCAGACTTTAGATGTTGCCAAAGGTGGTAAAGGTGGACTGGGAAATCAGCATTTTTTGAGCAACCGTAACCGCGCCCCAGAATACGCTCTCCCAGGATTACCGGGGGAAATAAAGCAGTTGCGCCTAGAGTTGAAACTTTTGGCAGAAGTCGGAATTATTGGCTTACCAAATGCTGGTAAATCGACTTTAATTTCATCTTTATCAGCTGCACGCCCAAAAATCGCAGACTACCCCTTCACCACTTTGATTCCTAATTTGGGTGTAGTGCGGAAACCCACTGGCGATGGTACGGTTTTCGCTGACATACCCGGACTAATTGAAGGAGCTGCCGGAGGGGCTGGACTAGGACATGATTTTTTACGTCATATCGAGCGCACGCGGGTGCTACTCCACTTAATTGATGCCACCAGCGATGATGTGGTTGGAGATTATAACACCATTCAGCAAGAATTAAAAGCTTATGGAAGAGGTTTAACAGAGCGATCGCAAATTTTGGCGTTAAATAAAATTGATGCAGTCGATCGCGAAACTGTAGATTTAGAAGCATTAGCTACCCAACTAAATCATCTCTCCTACGCCCCGGTTTTTCTGATTTCAGCAGTTACCCGCACCGGCTTAGAGCCGATGTTACAGCAAATCTGGGAAATTCTCGACCAAATGAAGCCGGCTGAAGAATTATTTCGATAATTATTAGTATTTAGTCATTAGTCATTAGTCATTAGTCCTTTGTCTAAAACTAATTACCAATGTCCCATGCTCTATACTTCGGCTACACTCTCCCAAGGCTCATTACAAGTGCCCCATACCCTATGCCCTATATCCCATGCCCAAGATTAGAAATTATTTTGATATATGCTGGTTCAAGGGTATCTTAATTACAAATTCAGCACCTTTTCCTAGCTGCGAAATACATTCTAAGGAACCACTATGTCTTTCTGTAATGATTTGGTAGCTGATGGCAAGTCCCATTCCCGTACCTTTGCCGATGGGCTTGGTAGTGAAAAATGGATCGAAAATCTGTTTTTGCACATCCTCTCGTATTCCCAATCCGTTGTCAGCAATTCTAATTGTTATTTGATTTCGCTCCAAGAGTTGGGTACGAATGCGAATCTTGGGTATTAAGTATAGGGCATTGGAAGTGTGTGAGGTGTGGGAAGTTATTTGATCATCTCCCCGCACTTCCCATACTTCCCCATTTCCCCACTCTGCACTCCCAACTCCCTGTTCCAAAGCATCGATCGCATTTGTCAAAATGTTCAAAAATACTTGGTTTAGCTGCCCAGCGTAACATTCAACTAAAGGTAGTTTGTCGTATTCTTTAATTACCTCAATTTTTGGGCATTGGTCGTTAGCTTTGAAGCGATTTTGCAAAATCATCAAAGTACTATCGATTCCTTCATGGATATCAACTGCTTTCATTTCGGCTTCATCTAAGCGGGAAAAAGTTCGTAGGGAAAGCACAATATCTCGAATGCGGTCTGCGCCAACTTTCATGGAGTTAAATATTTGTGGCAAATCTAATTTTAAAAAATCTAGTTCGATGAATTCTACAAAATCCTGAATTTCTCGCACAGGTTTGGGATAGTGTTTTTGGTATAGTTGCAAAAGTAAAAGTAAATCTTCCATGTATTGATTTGCTGGGCTGAGGTTACCATAAACAAAATTCACTGGGTTGTTAATTTCGTGAGCCACTCCTGCAACTAATTGACCCAAGCTAGACATCTTTTCACTTTGAACTAACTGAATTTGGGTGCGTTGAAGTTTGTCGAGTGCTTGTTGAAGTTCTTGAGTTTGTCGTCGTAGTTGTTCTTGGGACTTCAGTAAAGCTTCCTTAGCTCGTTGGCGTTCTGTGATATCCAGCACCATTGAAGCAACACCAATCACCTGACCATTAGGATCTACTAAAGGGTTGTTATACCATTCGCAGACTATCGTTTTACCATCTTTGGTGACGTTTTCGTTAGTACTAAAATTGCCTCCTTGTTGTGTTAACAAAGTAGTAGCAATCTGATTAACGTGTTTTCTAACATTTTCAGGAATTATAATCTCAAAAGAATTTCCCAGCATTTCCTCTGTGCTGTATCCGAATATTTTTTCTGCTGCGCGATTCCATGTTTGAATCTCAAAATTGGTATTCCATTCAATAATCGCTAAAGGTGTTTGTTCAACCAGCAAGGCCAGTCTTCGCTGTGAAGCCTTGAGTTGTGCTTCTGCTTGTCTATATTCGGTAACCTCACGAAAATACCAAATCCTACCGTAACAGTCTTCTACCCCTTGCTTGCTACCGACTGGCGCTGAATAGCGGTCAAAAATTTTTCCAGACTTGAGGAAAATTTCATCGCGGCTAGTTTGTTGGGGATGTTGGTAAAGATACTCCACTTTAGACAAGAATTCCTCTGGATCGACTAATTGGTCGAGTACCCATCCGAGGAGTTGGCGATCGTCGTTTGTTTGGATCGTTTGTGGCGGAATTTGCCATAATTGACAAAATTTCTGATTGTATGATGCAATTTGGCGATTTTCATCAACAATTAGAATTGCGTCGATGGAAGCTTCTTGTTGAGCTTGCAGCACAGCATTGGTGCGGTGTAAATTTTGTTCTGTTTGCTCGCATTCAAGCAGTACGGCTTGCTGTTGGCTATCCTTAACTAAGTAATTATCTGCTAAATCCTGGTAACGCTGACGTTCTGATTTTGCTGTTTGATAAGCGATCGCTAGTTCTTTGTTTTCTTGGCACACTTCTTCCAAGCCTTTCCGAAGTGCCCCATTGATTTGTATTATTTCTGTTATCTCAGTAATATTACTAGCTTTACTAATGACGCTCAAAAGTTTATCGGCTTGTTCGTGTGAAATCAGATCGCGAATACTACCTAGCAAAAATTTATTACCAGCTTCATCTTCAAAACCAGATTTTTTTGTACAAACCACATGAGCTATACCCTGAGCATCAGTCAAAATATCCAGGTTTTCATCAAGAATATTTTTAGTGAAAATTAGCTCGTCTTTTTCCCAAAAAATATCAGCTTCTGGTTGAGGAAAAAAATCATAATCAGACTTGCCAATTAATTCTTCTCGGCTATGACCCACGAAATTACAGTAGCTATCGTTAACTAATACCCAGCGGTGTTGACGGTCTTTGACAAAAATCGGGTCAGATATACTATTAATCATCTGACACATAAAGAGGAAGGAAAATTTTTGTTGGTAAGGGATTTTTTTGGGTGAGGTAATATCTAAGAATCTGGGATGGTTCATACCCGAATTTATATTTACAATTAAGCTCAAAAACAGCTATTTAACTATTTGCTTGTTAGCATAACTAACATTTAGTATTCCCAAGTTTAATGCAATTCCAACAACGAAAAATAAGCCAGACTTTAAAATTTAGAAGTTAAAATTGGTGAATACCACATCACAAAACAAAAAGCGAATACATAAGGCTTTGTTGGCTTTTAATTTTTTAAGCTAGATGTTTATGTAATAAATGGCACAAAGATGGCATAAAAACACCAAGCGCAGGCATTTATCCGTATTTATCCGTATTAATATGCTGTAGCGCGGTTGTGTTGTATAACATAATTGATACAAAAGCTTAAACCCTTGCTTAAGGATAAAAAAACGGCGTTAAACTAGAACCACCTAGAAAAAATAAACAGCGATACACAACACGCTTTTCACATTTTCTTCGGTTAGTTTACTACTGATTTGCTACTTAAAAATCTGGGCATTCAAAATCGACTACTTCGGGGTGGCAGTAGTATTTCAAGACTGTTTGCACAGTGTCGCCGATAAGGCTTGCTACCTTGTCAACAGACAATCCGCTGGTAATAGCCCAGGTTGCAAAGGTATGACGAGTTGCATAAGGTTTAAGATAAGGAACTTCGCCCCGATCAGCTAATTCCCGGACAACTCCAAGGTAGTGATAGACTTTGCCATTTAATGTTGTGCGGTCTCGGTTCCAGAAAAGGATGAATGTATCGCTGTTGATAGGTTTTCCTGTTTTTGACAGAAAGACTAACTCTTTAGTGCTTGGATTACTGGATTTGAGACTAATCATTAACTGGTGAAGTTTAGAATTTTCTTGAACAGGAAATACTCGATCCTTGCCGTTTTTAGTACCTTTCTTAATACCCTTGAAGTTTTGTGACTTATTAATACTTATTCTGCGACAGTCTGAGGTGATATCACCCCAAGTCAAGGCAAATGCTTCGCCTGGTCTTGTGCCAGTCCAGAAGAGAAATTTTACCAAGGGGGCATAATGCTGATAGGTTTGATGTTGCTCAAAGGACTGAATAATTAAGTCTCTCTGTTCTAAGTTAAAAGCTTTGCAATTGCGAGGTTTTGTTTTGGGTTTTTGAATTTGAAGCTTTTCAAAAGGATTGTAATCTATCAGCCCCGAATCGCAGGCCCATTTACAGCAACGGCTATAATCTGTCAGGTTTGTCCAAGCTGTGAAGTGGGAGAAATTAGCTAGTAGCCAATCGCGTATTTGGAGCGCTTCATTTAATTTTTGGGTAGGCGATTGTCTGATTATGTTTGCAGTTTTTCTGTAGTTTCCCAGAATTGTCGTTTCCTCCAACTGTAGGGACTGAAATTCAGTAAATCTGTCCCAAAGTTGTTTTAGGTCTTGCTGATACTTGACATCTGACTGTTTAGCTACCAATGCCGTTGGGTCAGTTTGCACTGCCCTAAATTGATAACTCTCAAGGGAGTAGTCAAACCGCCCTAGCGCAATGTCTTGCTTGATTGCATCTCTGCGGAGGCGAACGACCTCACGGTTACGTTTGGTATCTTCCAAACCGCTGCTAATATAAAATTGTTTTGAAAACCCTCGAACATGAAAACGAATTACTAGTTTTTTGGTTCGAGTATCTGAGCTAATCCACTTATCTTCATCCATCATCAAATCTCACGAGGTACATCTTCATAGGTCATAGGTTCAAATCTGTCGGGCGGAAATTTTTGATTGTTTATCCAATTTGTAGCCGCGAGGAATGCATCAAAAGATGTGCTGTATTTATCGGCTTCCCCATGCAAATTATCCCAACCTTTACAATAAATCTCGTACCCCCATAGCCCTTTACTTTCTGGTGTATCATTTGAAGTGCCCGTTTCAACGAGTAATCCTTTGTGCAAGTAATACATGGCTAAAATTTTGTACAACTCTCTATGTTCATCAAACTCTGCTATTAATTCATTGATAGCTTTTAATCGCTCGTTACTTGTTTTTGAACACTCCTCGCATTCGCATCTATTGAAATCACCAATTAGTAAGTCAAAATAGTCATAGTAACCCTTTAAACTATCAAATCTGCCTAACATCATTTGTGGTGAAAATAAGGACGCTTCATTTAAATGCTGAATGCGAGGGTCTTTAAAGTTCCAAATTTCGCGTGGAACATAAACGGCTTGTATGCCAAAATTTATGTTAGAAAAATCATTATTCATGAGGAATGTCTAAATGCTTAAAAGGTTCAGTTAGTTTCTCAATTTCAATTCGCCGTTTGTCTGTAGGGAATCCGAAAATCGCGTATTTTGGTTCAACTTTATTTCTCAAGCAATCATCGCAGACAACGGTAACAGCACCATCCATCGGCAAGCCGCACGTGAAACAGCACCATCCAGTACCGGAAATTGGCGTTTTGTACTCCAGCATGATTAGGTTTTGTGCAATATCCGTGTTACCGCACGCACAGCATACACCAAAGTCTAAAGGTTCTTCCCCTGGGTCACTGCTGCCATAAGACCATTCCTCTCCGCAGTCATAGCATTCAAAGAATCCATCCTGATTGATGGAAACAGCAAAAGAACCGCACTCAGAACAATATATTGAGTCACTCATTTTTTTGAAGGATATACCGTTAAACACCTTGGCTGCGCCCATCACCGTTGCACTTGGGACAACAGCGCATCTCGCCATCAACCTGGATTAGTCCACCGCCATAGCACTTGGAACACAGATCCATGTTGTCAAGCTCCGCGCCGATGTAGTACCTCAGAGTTGTGTCATCAATCATGCTCTCCTCATAGTCCGGGTCATCTTTGTCTAATACCCAGACGTAACAGCAATCTTGGCACTGCCAGTAGCCGTAATTTTTCCGATACTGGATGCGGGAGGAATCGCATTCGGGACAATTCGTTTGAGTCATGGTAAAGTTAAAAATTTTTCCGAAAATTTGAAGTTTTTTAGCTCTGAAATTTTTGTCTACAGTTCGCTAAACCGCTTATCTTGTAAAGTTTTTAGGCGTCTACAGCCAAAATTTTTGGGCAGAAAAATTGTAGATGCTGTAGACGGTCTGTTGATCGGGTGGTGACAGGGTGAAATTCGTCTCAAGTAAAACTGGCAGTATTGGAGACTTGCTAACAAAATCGACCACAAAGCAGCTTTGACAAGGTGTAGGCGGACTGTAGACAAACTGTAGGCAATACTACGGCCACTTCCAGCCGAGCTTTGCTCCACTTCCTTCTACTCCCCCTAGTCCCCTGTCAGCCATAGAAACGAACAAAATCCTTATCTCATCTGGCTGCATACCGTCAAATAGCCGCGTAGCTCGACTGAGCATTCCAGCCTTTAAAATCTCACCTGGGTGCTGTTGACCCCAGTCGAGGATAAATTGCTCGTACTCGTTCATGGCTGATGGGAGCGATCTCTCCTCATCATCTCCCCGGCTGTCGTCGATTTTGTACGCGATCGCGTTTTGTCCCCAGTTACTCAAATCGAGTTCGCACGGGCAGTCATCGACCATGAAACGCTTTTTATCTCCAGCTTTCAACCATTGCTCTAATTGAGGGTCTTTGAGTTTAGTCCTGGCGTGGTCGCGCCCGAACTGCCCCAAGCGCACCAACACAAAGCAACTGTAGAGCGTGTCCTTGTCTCCCTGTAGTCCGAAGTTTTCAGCAGTATCATTCTGGGCAATGGCGAGAATAAACTGCTTGTACCGTCGTCCCCGCTTGGCGTGTTTTTTGAGCCAAGCGGAAGCGTTGCCGCATTCATCAACCAGAATTGGGAATTCCTCAGCAATCAGAAAGCGTTCGCGTCCGGCGATCGCGTTGTCTCCCCCTTCACCCCGAAGTTGAACTAGGTCTTCTAGGTTCTCTAAGTCTTTGCCCATTGCGGCGTCGATGGCTTTGAAGTTGCCTTTTCGCCCGATGACATCGTTTTGGTCGAGCCATGACCAGTCATCTGGTTTGGCGTCAGAGTCATAAACTACAACTCGACCGCCGATTTTTGATGATAGGTACTGGGTAAGGGTTGATTTGCCGTCGCCAGTTCCGCCTACGAGTGCAACGTGTTTCTGCTTTTTCTGGATGTACTGAACTGGATCTGTAATCATGTTTTCTGGTTGCCAATTGGCATCAATCGCCCCAACTGTGAGTGCTAACTGTGCCGTGGTTTGTGTCTGAGTTCTAGCCAAAGCTTGAAAATTCAGCCGTGATGCCCGGTCGATGTCGCCTAGTGATTCTTGCAGCAGTTTGGCGGTTTGGCGATGTCTGCGCCCTACTTCTAAAGTTGCGATGGATGCCCCTAGTATCCACGGTTTAGACTCAGGCTTTTGAGTTGTCCCCAGGAAGAACAAGCCACCACTGATAAGCAAACCACCCCAAAATGACCACTTAGCGCGGCTGTACATCTGCAAATGTTGGTGTAGCTGGGAAGGGTGTAATTCAATCATCACTGCTTCTCACGTATTCTTGAGCCTGCTTGACTACGCGAACTTCATCTTCTGTAGCTCCAGTAAGTTTTGTGTCTGGGTAATACTTACTCAGGATGCTGGATGCTTCTTTAGCTAAATCAGGCGGACACCACGCATCCGTCAAAACATTGAAAAGAGCTTGCTTCATACCTTTGGTCATATTCCTAGCAGCACTCCCAGTGCAATCAAACCAACACGCAGCAGCAAAACAGTTTGGATTTCTGGTATCGCTTGGTGCAAGTAAAACACCATAACTCCTGACACTGCCAACACTCCCCATACTCCCAGCCGGATAAATCCGGGAAGAGACAGCGTAACCCAGCAGTTACTCAATAAAGCGGGAATCGCCACTGTGGAAGCAAGGTCATAAGCCAGGTCTGGGATGTTGTCGCCAAACGCGATCGCCTCAATCCACCCCTTCTTAAATTCCTCCAATTTATTAGGTTGGGGAATGGGAATGGGTCTTGGGGAATAGTGACCGCGATCGCTCGGAACCTCTACTACAATTTTTGGCTGTTCATCTGCCATTGCGGTTCACCTCACAGTTGATGCGAACAATATCTACTGTTGCTCTCAAGCACAATGCCACCAGGGGCATGAGTAATAAAAGGATAATCAACGCTCCCATCGCTTCCCCCAAAGCAGATGTTAATTTTGAAGGTTCTTTGTTCATAGGTTTAGCCCCCGTGGCTGGGGGCTTGTTGGTTAGTCGAGTAAGCCGTCAAGTATGGCGTTGAAGTTGTAAACCGAGTTGTCTGGCACGGGTTCGGGCATTGGCTCCAGGCTGGCGGCGATGCCTTCTTTAATTTCGGCTTCGCAGGCGGCTAGATGCAAGTCGTAGTCCAGTTCTTGGGCTGCGAGTTCTGCTTGTGCCTCGTACCAGTCAGGGGGAATGCTGTTGTGCATTATTGGGTTCCCTTTGCAGATATTCGAGTACTTCGTTTACTGCTTGCTGGTCTTCGGCAGTTCTGCCAAAATTTGGCTTTGCGCCGTCGTCTTTGGCTACCACCAGTGAGGCGGCTTTGGCTTTTTCCGAAGGCGCACCGCGTTCGATGAGTGCTTCAAAGGAAGCAGCATATAGGTTTTGGTCGAACTTGGTCATATAATTTTGGTGGTTAGTTTTTGTTTGAAATTAGCCAACCTATTGGGGGCGATCGCGTTTCTTGGCAGACAGGCGATTGCCCTTTAAAAATCGGCTTTGGTTGCAGAGGTGGAATTAAAGTTGGTCACCAGCCAAACTTGTAAAGTATTGCGGATACCGGGTTTTACTTCTATAGCCTGTCGAGTGTCGAGACAAACCCCGCGGCCGTCGTTAAGTTTGACGTGCAGGTTGTTGCCCGATTTTGAGCGAGAGAATAACTGACCTGGCTGGACTGTTGCCCAGGTGACTGGAGACTTGCCAATCACGTACTCAGCTTGATGTCCATCAAAGCCCTCTGCTAGTGGGTCAACAGAGAGGTCTTTCCACTCCTTCTTCTTTCCTTTTCGGGTGGTGTTGGCGGCTGGTTGTCGCCCGTTAGTGATCCGTTCGGTGGTCTGTTGTTCGGTCATAGTGGTTTAATAGTCGCTCAATAGCGATGGTGTCAGGTTTGGTTCGATTGCTTGTACAGCAGTGCTTTCAGCGTTTTCTGGTTCTCGTAAATTGGTCACGAGTTCGTCTAATAAGCCGGTTGCGATTTCGGTTGCCAGTTCAATGAGGTCATCTTCTTCGAGAGAATCGCACTGAGCGATGATGTGTTCGGGGATGTCGTCAAACCCCCATTCCGAATGCTGGTAGGCAACAGAGGTCTGCTCTCTCAAGGAAAGAAAGATCAGGCAGTTTAGCCCAGTGGCTTGAGCGCGGTTAAAGTTTTGTTCAATGTAGGTGATGATCTCTTCTGGTTGGGTTAGATTCATGGCGTCCAGCTTTTAATGTGATTGGTCATCGGTTGATTTTGGGATATCCAGGGTTTCTCGCCCTGGATTTGTTATTTTGAGCGGTTGAAAGCTCATCATTGCCGAAGAGAAGTAAATCCACATCGCTTTTGCTTCGTCGCCATTGAGAATGACTATTGGATTAACTTCTCCAACCGCAAAAATCAAAAGTTGATCGCCTCGCCGAAAAATGCTGGAGACGTTTTCGAGGTTGACGATATCGTTATCGTTTACGCGGACTAAGTAAGGTTTGTTGATCATTGCTCCTCCTCGTAACAGGGTGGATTACATGGAACGGTAATTATGCCTAGCTCAAACAATCGACAGATGCCGCAATCTTGGCAATCTCCTTTACTGCTGCTCATTTCAGTGAAATTGGTTGACATAGTTCCTCGTTAGTTATCAGTTGTTACTTCCCCTAGCAGGTCTTTGGCGTTCGCTCAGTGCTGGCAGGCTGCTATCTCTGCCTGGTTTGGGGTATTGGGTGTCAGATTTTGGGCATCAGGTACATAAAGCTACTTACACTGGCAGGTCTTTCCTTGCTTCAGTAGCGGCAGGCTGCCATCTCTGCCTGGTTTGAGTGAGTGATAGTTGTTACGCTGACTTGCAAAATAAATTGTTTGCGCGTACAACTAAATATAGTCTAGTACTGCACGCAATAATTGTAAAGATAGTGTGCGTATACAATAAGGGGATAGTGCATGGGTACAACTAGAGATGAGAAAACCGTTACACGGACAGAGGAAGCGCAACTTAAATCTGTCAGTCTCTCCAGAGGCAGTGGAGTTACTGGAGGAGAAGGCGAATTTGTTAGGAATCAGCAAAAGCGAGATAATCGAGCGTATCGCTCGCGATCAAGTATCTTCAGCGCCGGAACAGCAATTACTGGGGGAGTCCTTGACAACCTGATCGACGAATACGACGAACAGGTGCAACTTAAAGAGAATGAGATTCAGCGTCTAAGTAATGAAGTAAATCGTCTCAAATCCAGGGCACAAGAGTTTAGAGTACTTCGAGACGAACTCCAAAAACAATTTCAAGAAGCTTCATAAAAGCCGTTCTGCCGACTTTGGCAAGGACGGCTTTTTCATGGATATGCCGCCTACTCAATAGCAGGCGACGCATCTGTGACTAACAAACAGCTTATGAATAATTGCGAGGAAGAATTTAAACAAAAATGCGGGTATACTCCGATGCTTTCGCTTCAGAACTTCCCGCATGGTGGGATTGAACATCTACCTTTCAATCCCTATGGAAATTTTATTCTACGCAATTCGTTATCTCATTATTTGGGCGTTAGCGTGGCTGATTGTTGAGCTATTTAAGGAGATTTACAAGCAAATACAATCCAAGCCACAAAACCCCCCTCAACAAAAACCTACCCCCACTACCCAGACATCAGTTTCCCCTGGAGAACCGTCTTTAGAATCTCGACTTTTAACGATGCTGGCAGGTGACAGAGCCGCTTGTTATCGACTAGTTGAAGCCACTAGAAGAAAGTATCCTGGCAAGCCAGAGGTCTGGTACTGGGAAAAGACAATCCAAGACTTGAACCATGATCGGCGTTAGCTAATTTCAACAGTGAAGTTTAGCGGCGGCTGACCAGCACCAAGGATAGCCGCCATTTTTATTGCCCAATGCCCAATGACCAATGACCAATGACCAATGACCAATGACCAATGACCAATGACCAATGACCAATGACCAATGCCCAATGACAAACACAGACCCAGCCGAATCAATCCGCCCCCTGGTGGAATACATCAAAATCCAAATCCCGTGCATCTGCGATCAGCACGCGGAAGTACTGGCAAATCAGCTAGTCGCCGGACTGCCCCGCCTATTTGCAGAACAACCAGAATTTTTCAGCCGTGCCCTATGCTCGACCCCGCAGATGAGAAGATAGCCCAACTAATCAGCCAAACTGATGCCCAAATGCAGCGCCTGGGTTGGACGGAAGTCCAAGGGCGAGAGCATTTGCAGAAGTATTACGGGAGGCGATCGCGGCTACAACTTACCGAGGACGAACTAGACAACTTTCTGCTGTTTTTGCAACTGACTGACACCCCATAAATTTCAAAGAAGGAACATGAACTTGATGCGATCGTTTTTCCACCCCTTTTTTAGCAGTCAGCAACGGCTAATCCGTCACCCCCTTACACAGTAAGCATTCCAATCCGTCACCGCATCCGTCACCGCATCCGTCACCATCCGTCACCGCATCCGTCACCATCCGTCACCGCATCCGTCACCATCCGTCACCATCCGTCACCGCATCCGTCACCAATAAAAATTTCAGGCTACCATGTCGCAATTAACACGAGAATTAATAATTAAAAAAAGAAATAAAAAACTGAGGCAATGTAACAGCATCCCCCAGCAAAATACCGCATCAATTAAATTTTTTATTTCACTAAATTATAGCATATTTGGAGGGAGAAATGATTAGCCAATCTCTCTCTGTACAAGAACTTTCGGCGTCAAAGACTAATAGATTTCAGTCATTTCACGAATTCAAAGAGTTCGTCGAAAATAGCTTCATCGAAGGTAGCGCTATTGACACAGAACTATTTAAACACTGCATCGAATTTCACCAAGATCAGGAATTTGATTATGGCGGAGAAGTCGCGACCCCAATTCATGAGGCATTAAATTGGACGTTTACCCGATTTACTCGACAAGTTAAAGAACCAATGTACGCCGCCTTCTTCATGAACGAAGACGGCACAGTTTGGCAAGCCGTCGTCTCGCTCTGGGATGAAGACCGTCAGCGACCTTACAGGTATTTAGCCCCCACAGACAATGGCGATCGCGTTTTTCTCCCACCAGTTCCTCAGTCGATTAGAAAGCGCATTGCTTCTAGGTATGGAGTAGAAGTGCCGATGGAGGGTAGTTTTTGGGAATGGGTTGAAACTGCTCCCATTCCTCGCATCATTGGCGAAGGCGGGAAAAAGGGATTAGCTCTACTCTCTCAGGGTTATGTTCCACTACCTATGTATGGCTGTAGCTCTGGTGGCAGAGAAAAATTAATCCCCGATTTGAAGCGATTCAATCACGAGGACGCCATCTGGCTGTTCGCCCTCGACCGTGACAGCAAAGAAAAAACCAGACATCGAGTCAACGCTGCCAAACGAGATTTAGGAAATGTTCTCGACAGGGATGGATTTAAGACCTACAGAGAAGATATTGTTTGGTCATCAGAAGATGGCAAAGGAGTAGACGATTTAATCGTGAACAAAGGATTCGGTGCTTTTGACTCAGCCTACAATCGAGCGATTGCCAGACTAGAAAAGCAATTTCATCCTGGCAATGGCGTCTCCTCGTCCAAAGAAGAGAAACACAAAAACCTGCCCCCTGACCAAATGGCCAAAGAAATAGCGGAAGATTACCGCGAACTGCTGGCATTCGATAATGAAAGAAAGCAATGGCGCAGATACGCGGCTGACTTTGACGGGGTTTGGTCTGATGAAACCCCCGAATACACCGAAGCAATAATCTACAAAATTATAGTCAGCAAAGGCGCTTACAATTTTGGGCCAGATTACGTCACAGGTGTAGTCAAAATACTCCGCCACGAACTTGTAGAACGCCAATGGAACCAAGTCTCACCCCGCGAATTCCTCCCCTTTCTCAACGGTGTGGTAAAAATTAGCACAGGAGAGCTATTGCCCCACTCACCTAAATATCGGCTGACTTGGTGTCTGCCAAGAAATTACTCTGCTGAAGGTGGAAGTTGGGAGAACATCAACTCATTCTTAGAACACCTTGCTGCTGGCAATGCCGATATTAAAGAGTTACTAATTTGTTACTGTAACGCCGTAATCAAAGGAAGATATGACTTACAGAAGTTTCTGCACCTAATTGGACTGGGTGGAACAGGTAAAGGGACATTCACCAGATTATTGACTGAATTGATTGGTAAACAAAACGTTTTAGTAACCAATCTCCCCATCTGGTGTACAAACCAATTTGAGGGAGCGAACGCCTTTGGCAAGCGCCTGGTGATATTCCCAGACGAAGATCCTTACAGAGGAAGCATAGGCAGGTTTCTCAGTTTAACTGGTGAAGATCAGGTTAGGGCTGAGGAAAAGAGACAGAAATCTTTTAACTTTGATTACCAGGGGATGACCTTGGTAGTTTCCAACTTCCCCGTTTTCAGCGGTGGTAGCAGCAGCCGCGCTAAACGGCGAACCATCACAGTTCCTTGTAATAACGCTGTTCCTGAAACCAAGCGCCAACAGCTATCTACGGTATTCGAGCCGGAATTAGGGGCATTTACCAACTATCTGCTCTCACTATCAGACGATCGCGTTACTGCGGTGCTAAGGGGCAAGAAAGAAATCCCAGAATGTACCTTAGAATTCTGGAACAACCAGATGAAAGGCGATTCGGTAGCAGCTTGGCTCAATGACAAAGTTATTTTTGATGTCCACGCCGTAACCGCGATCGGCAACGATAGAAACGAAGGCACAAACGGAGAGGCTTGCACCTTGTTTGGCTCCTACAATCGCCATTGTCAGGCTTCTGGCGACTTGCCCAAAAGCATCAAGGTTTTTAGCCCCGATTTACTGGAGCTTTGCCACACAATTTTAAAGTGGCCAGTCCAAAAAGAGCATACCAAAACTGGCAAGTTTGTCAGGGGACTGCGTTTAAGGACTGTCCTAGACAACGAAATTCCAACATACGATTATTCCCTGATGCAACGGGTGACGGATGGTGACGGGTTGGGTGACGGGTTGGGTGACGGGTTGGGTGACGGGTCAAAACCCTTAGCAGACAAGGAAGTGACGGATACCACTCAACTAGTTCTAAATTATGTAGAGTCAAATTCCGAAGAACAAGTTCAGTTTCCAAGCGAACCTGAATCATCAACAGAGGAGAGCGGGGTTTCGTCCAGAGATGACGGGACAGATTCTGTCTCTTGCCCAGAGAAATGTGATTACTACAAAGAACTGAGAATCAAGCCCTTTGTCTTCAAATTAGAGTCAGCCTTTGGGGCGGTTCAGGTCAGCGCCGAACCTTTCCACAAGTTCAAAAATGGACAAAGTAGGGTTTGGCTGAAGTTTGAAACACCAGACGGTCAGACCTTGACCAAGATTATCAAGACAATGCTTGATAAAAAGACTCTCCCCAGGTTCGCAGAGGAAATTGGGGTTGTTCAGAGGTGGCAAGAGCAAATCAAAGGAGCGCTTACACCCAAAATTGAGAATTCAGAATGCAAATTCAAAATTCGCAAACTTGGCGATGATGGTTATGAATGGATTGAAAACTGCACTCTAAAATCTATATCCAATCCACCAAGTAGCACCCAGCTCATTTTCACAACATCCAGGGGTACGATTCTTACTTCTCATCTTGGCGAGTTTGAGGAGATGTAGCCAAGGTGTAAGTTGATATTTAGCCGTTTTCACCATTCCAAACCCTATGAAACGCCCAAAAATAGCCAGTCATCAGCTGTGGAGTGAAGTCAACCCCGATGTGATTTTAGAATTTACCATCTCAGGTATCAAGCCTGATAAAGCCAAGCGCGGATGGCAACTGAGTATAGACACTCCAAATTACGCCTATTGCACCAAGTGGACAGATAAATACGGCAGTTCGAGCATGACCTACGCAGAGTGTGAGCAGGCTGTGGAAGAGTTAGGCAAACTGTAGTTGTGATGATGGGGAATAAAAACGCGATCGCCTTTTTGGTGCAGTGGGGCGATCGCGAAGAAATTTGGTTTTAGATAATTTCCAGACTTTCAGCATATTCGCCCTAGTCAATTTTGTCGCGGCGATGATTATAAAGATTCCTATAAATTATTCTCCTGTTTAATTCAGTACAGCTACTCATGCTGTTAGAAAAAGTTTCGCAGGGGCGACTTCCTGTTCAACCTTGTAGGATGGTTAAACAGGTATATTTTAAATTGCGAGAATCAGCAGTCTTTCTAGAATCCAGTCTGCACAATATGTTTGTTATGTAAAGATGTTCCTTTTTTACATAAAAGTGGAAGATTTACATAAGTTTAGCTAGTGAATAAAACAGGAGAGTAGCTATTTAAGAATCAAAAAAATCAGCCATGACTGCAATCAATCTCGCCACACAAATTCCATCACAAATTAACACCCTCGAAAAGTTACACATGTGGTCAGCAATGGCTTTGAATGCGTGCAATCCTACAATGTCTGTTATCGAAGGGGTAGGTTACACCGAACGTGCAGCACAGCAAGGGATTTTTTGGGTAGCGGCTGACAGTAAGTATCGCGGCATTTATCGCGTATCACTACACATCTCAGATAGTTACTTGTCTGGTGGCGCTAAATTGTGGACTTATGCCAACGAACTTTCTAATACTGCTATACCAACTGCCTTCACAGCCAACTAACGATCATGAGCGAGAACCCGCGCCAATTCATATCGCTTGATTATGCCAATGCCGATCTGTATGGTGCGCTTCTCGATCGCCCGTCACCGGCAACACCGCTTAATCTACCGCTAGAAGATTTTTCCAGTAAACCGCCATCCACGAACCTCGATCCTCTGCAACAAGCATTCATGCGAGAGGAGAGGGCGAGGACGGATGCGCTATTTAAAGAACAACGGGAAGCACAGTTAGCGAAAGAACAGGCGTTACTCGAAAGAGAGGTGGAGCGAAATCTACGGCTACAAAAAATACCGTCAGTACCACCAGAAGCGCCAGCCGTAAATAACAGAAGCTACGAAAGCCAATACGACGTATTACCGCGATCTGAGGCTGGTATATCGAGTCCTAGCACGGGTTCACCACCGCCGACAGCAGGGCAAAGTAACTCTAGGGCGTCAGCGCTAGTGGAACCCACAGCTACACCAGCACCAGCATTACTCAAGGAAGCGTTACCACCAGCGGCGGCAGCAGGAGCGGCGGCAGTATCTCTACCAAAAGCATTACCACAAGCGGCGGGACGTGCTGTAGTACCTGGCATTGCGGCTGCGTTCGACTTCGGCGTCAGGGTTGCGGCGGGTCAACCGATTACACAAGCGGCGTCTGGTGCTGGTGCGGGCTTAGCTGGTGCGGGTATCGGTTTTGCGGTTGGCAATGCCGTAGTCCCCGGTATCGGTGGCGTTGTTGGGATGATGGTAGGCGGTTACGTTGGGGGATTGATCAGCGATTCATTCTTTAGGGGACAATTACCAACACCAGCATCGCCGCCAGCGGAACCCGTAAATTATCCGCCCTTCCGTGGTGCAGTAGGTTTCGGTGTATGGAATGCTTACTACAAGTTTGATGAGCAAGAGAGGATAGAGGGGCATTACATTTACGCGAATGATTACTCTATTTCAGGGCGAATCATCAGCTCTGAATTCCTGAACTGGAATGTCTATGATGCCGGCGCGGGTCAAATGTATGGGTGGACGAATTATCGCGTAGTGTACGAAACAGACGCCGGTGAAACGACAAGCAAGGTTATCAGGGGTGAAACAAGGCTTGCATCTCTCGGTAAACCAGTGTTACTGGGTTTCATTAAAATGGGCACTAACCCGAATGACCCACCGGAATATCGCGAAGGGTATCGAACACCTCCACCGGATAACAGACCACCCACTTACAACGAACCGCCATTAAATGAAGACAATCGCATACCGACCGGTCTACCAGCTAGCACCAAAAAGGGAAAGCTTGACGACGTAGCGCCGAGTAAAAAGGACGGCGGTAATCAGCGATGGGATAACGGCGACTGGATACCGGGCGGATTTCTCGCACCGAGCAAAAATCCATCGCCGGATCATAATCCGTCTAATCTCGGTGGCAATCTACCGGATCGCGCACCAGCACCAGCACCACCGCCTAAACCGTTCGCAGAACCCCAGGACGTACCATACCCTCGCAATGGTTCTTTCTCTACTCCATCAACAGGTGGGCTGTCCAGTGTTACACCCTCATCTGGCGGTGTCGTAGGCTTAAACCCAGTGGGTTCTACTCCATCAGAGGGCACAGACTCACTAGGTAATTACCATGACGGAAAGGGCGGGTACTTCGACCCCAGTGGTAAACCCATCCCACGTGGTGATGTTGGCTCTAGGGACTCATCGCCCCCAACGGGAAGCGGCGAAACAAAAAGAGGTGAACCGATACCCGATAGCGTTAGTCCTTACCCTAAAAAACAAGGGTCACCGTCACCTAAAAACGCAGAGAATACCAGTAATGATGACTTATCGAAGGAACTAGACAAACAGCGACAAGAATTTGATAAACAGCTTAAAAAACTCAATGACCTGGCATTGCTTATTGGCGGTATAGGCACGGCAATAACACAGATACCGGGGGCATTGAACAATAGCCCTACTTACAGACAAGGAAGGCGAGAGGACATACAAAACGCCGTGTGCGATATCTCGCAACCAGGTGCGTGTTTGGGCAGTCAGATCCAGAGAAGTGTAGACGCAGCTAACGCAAACGGTAATAGACTAGATCAACTCAACGCCGCCCTTAACACTGGCAACCTTGGCGCGAATGCTCAACTTTTGGCAGGGCAGGCAACAATCCTAGAGAGACTAGGCCCACAAATTCCCGGCGGTCTTAGTGGAAAGTTGCAACGCTTGGCGAAATGGTTGCACCTCGACCGAGCCTTAAACATCTTAATTTGGTGGCAAACTTTACACAATGCTTATATGCTTAGTGCCAATTTAGGGCAGACATTAACTAGTGCTATCTCTAACGTATTGGCAGCCATAGGAATTGAAGATGCAGAAGGAAGCCCATTAGACATTGGAGCAATTTTAGGTGGGCAATTTGATTCTCTAGCAAAAACTGTAATCGGAGAATCTGAGTGGGGAGGCATTAAAGCTGAGTTTAAAAAATGGAATCGAATTTATCAAGCTGCTGCTAATTTAATGAACAGTGTTCAATCAATTGGCTATTCAATATTAAGTGCTTTAGAAGTTGTTGGCTCATGGGTAGCACTAATTGGCAATGGGCTAAAGAAATGGGGTGAAATAAGCGAAAAAGCTTACAGATGGATGAATCCTACACCGAATTTTCAGAATAAGTTTTTTACCGCATTGGAAAATACTGAAAATGTAGTTTCACAAATAGATGTTGTTGCCTCTGAAGTCCTTAGCGTTCAAGACACTGTGAATCAGATTGGAGAACAGAAAGAACAATTTACTAAAGCATTAGGCGAACAACCTCAGTCAAAGCAAGGAACAATACCCCCAGAAGCAACACAAGTAAAAGCTGGTTTCGAGGCTTCTAAATTGGTTAGCGCTACTGGCTTAGCCATGTCCGATGAAGATAAGGAGGCAGACGAATAATGCCATTACCAGAAGGATTTGATGAATGGGAGAACCTTCAAGATTTAATCAGGCTAGAACATAATAAAGCAGTTCAAGCGTATTTCAAGAATCAAGAAGATAATGATATATCTACGCCAAAGAAAAGATTAAAGCACACTTGCTTAATGAAGGATTCGGATACGTCAACAATGACGTTAATGAGAATGTGGTTGTTTGAAATCACTTGCGGACATGCCCAGGCTTTACAGCGTCCAGTTTATGGCATTCCTTGGCACGATCTACAAACAGAACGCACGTTTAAACCTCAGATAAAACTTTATTTTCTAGAGCCGTATAACTTTAACTCTCATGGTGACGGCACACCCCAGGCAGAAGGTGAAATTACATTCCGCCTCATGAATGAATCTTCGGAATCTATTAATAGAACCAATGCAGAAACACTCGCTAGAGCAATTAAAAATGTCTTTGCTACACCTCCATTTACATGGAATAAAGGGCATTTTAAATGTACCTATTCTGATAAAGAACGCGGCTACGAATTGAAGTTATTAGTTACTAGCAAAGCCGAAGGCGAACGGATCGTAAGAGCAGTCCTTGATATCCAAAACCACCCCTTTGACCGCGACTTCCTCCAGTACATCGACAACGACCGCACTTACCCCGCAAACCCAGGTACGCATAGAGTTTACGGGCGACAAGTGAAAAAAATTGTTCGCAGAAGGACAGCAGACGTAAAGTTTCGCTATGCACAGTTACTTATTTGGGGCAGGCAAAATCCAGTTAACTTGGTAGCTGTATCTGGAAGTCGCTTAAGAAGTGTCATCGAGCGCGTTTAAACTGAGTCGTGCCAAAATTTTAACGGACAACCTTATGTTATCCGGCTGGGAATAACAACTTGTAATGCTTGCTAAAACTGAGTTGTAGGCAATAAAGAATACCTAAAAACATCTCCGTATGGGAAGACGCAAAAGCGCACGACAAATTGAAAAAGACTTGGCTTTCGCTAGGGCAAGAGAAGCTTATAATCCACCTCTTCGAGAAGATGGAGCCGCCACGCAACGCCGCCCAAAAACAGCAGTTAAATACGCCGTTCTTTCTCCTCTAGCCACATCTGACGCTGCTTTTACAATCCAAGCATCCAGCGCTGGGATACAGTTTTTCGGGGGCATAACCGCTCTAGGACTAGCAGCACAAGGAACAGACCCCCGCGAACCAAGGGGATTCAGACCAGCACAACTTCGGGCAATGGTATCTGATGCATCTCCTTCTGTAGTTCGGGCTAAAGGCTCCAATCGCCCATATACTCGCTACGGCAGAGGCAACCGTGATAGTAACGTCCAGTACAATTACTCTGCTCCCGTCACAGCTGATACTCCCACAAATTTGGATACAAGAGTCAAAGGGTTGCTTACCTCTATCAAACCTAGCTTGGGCGGGGATTATGGGCGCGTCTGGTTTGAATCGGAACAGTATCCTTTGAGTGCTAGTGGCTGATGATTGACCTTTCTACTCCTGCTATTTGGTATCCAGGGCAATCGGATCTAGATTTCGAGGAAGAAGTGAACCTTATGATGTCGCGGGCTTATATGACCCGCGACTTCCTCCAAGGCACAATCGCCCCAGATCAGTTACTCGATTTTCTTGACGATCAAGGGTTTGACATTTTTGAACTAGCTGAAGATTGGCAATTAGAGGATGGGCTTAGTAGTAGACCTGACGACAGTTGGAGCCTGGGAACTAACTTATTACCAGAAGCACACAGGTAACTTACAAAACCGCAGAATTAGAGCGCCCTTGCTTGAACCAATCGAGTTACCCTACCTCACCGATAAACACATCTTTTTAGTGGGGGCAAGTTCGCTCAAAGCCAAACCCAGTTGGCTCAGGGCTGGATACTTTTACCAACAAATTGACGGCATCCATGTAGATGACACTTTAATTTTTGAGGGATTGGGACAAGTTCCCAGTACCGAAGTGGACTACACCCGCCGTTTGATTAAGCTCAATGCCATTGAGTTGGTAATATTTCCCAAAATCACTAATGACTACCGCTTACGGTTTGAAGCTCTGCCGTGGATTGAGGAAATTACCCTTGGGGTTTGGGAATACGTTGGCACAGAATCAGATTCAACCGAAGACTTGATTCAATCAGTAAGAGCCAAATTAGAAACTCTTGAATACAAAATTGATAATTTATGACGACATTAAGCTACACAGCATTAGCTGAAAAGTTACCCACTGGCTCGATTGAATTTGTTGGAAATAATCAGGTCAAGCTTAATTTGAGTTTAGCAACAGATTCCGGTGCAAATCTGACGCTAAATTCTTCATGCGTCAAGGGCATTGTCAAGCTAATGCAAGCGCTATCCGCACTTACTGACCAAGTAAATGAAGCGAGAATTGATACTAATCTTCCACCTATTCAATTTGCATCAATGCAACTTACCGGGACACCTGAAGCCCCAGAATATGAGTTTACCGTGCGGGTGAAAGTCGATACCGCACTTTTTATCGATAATCTTGATGACCCAACTGAATAATGATTAACAATTCTCAAGATTCTGGTGATGTTCTCCGATTTAGTAATTGTACCAACGGCGAAAAATCACTAGCTGCTAATGCCTCTGACGTTGTGTTGAATAATAATTCAGCTAGAGCTTATGCAGCTTTTGTTAATAATTCTTCTTCTGATATCACTTTAATTTTAGGTGATAAGAAAGACGCCGCAGTAGGCAAAGGAATTATTTTAAAACCTCGTGGAGGTAGCTACGAGATTAATAGTACTAACCTGTACGTTGGTAAAGTTAGCGCTATCTCTCTCAATGCTTCAAAACTATCTTTTGTGGAGTGTATTGAATAATGGCTCTTTATAATCCGGCTACAGTAACAGTAGTTGAATCGACCAGCGGAACTTCAAACCCTAGCACTGTTGCCGCTAGCACAAGCAGCGGTACAATTTTAGCTGCCAATTCCAACCGCAAAGGCGCAACGATTTGGAACGATAGTACTGCTAATTTATTTATTGATTTTGATTCAGCAGCATCATTAAGCGATTTCGCCGTAAAAATAGCAGCGGGCGGATATTATGAATTGCCATTTAATTACACTGGCGTAATTAGTGGTATTTGGTCAGCAGCAAACGGAAATGCTTTAGTTAGAGAATTGACTTAATGCCTTTATTTAACTCAGCCCAAATTGCTCAAGCTCAATTTATACAACTCCTGGATAAAAAAACATCTGGGACAAATGGAGGGACAGCTACAGGGGAAGCGTGGACTAACAGAGTAGTCAATACAATCAATGTTGACGAGACAGGACAGGTAACACTTACTAGCAATCTATTCGTGTTACCTGCGGGAACATACCAAATAGACGCAATAACCACTTTTTATACTCTCAACAACACCAAAATTAGACTGCAAAATACAAGCGATAATCTTGCAATTTTATATGGTGCAAACTCATATTTTAATCCTGGCGGTGGCGCATACGGACAAACTTTTTTAAAAGGCAAATTTACTATTGGAGCCAGCAAAGAACTTGCATTGCAATATTGGACGCAAATCGGATTTAATAGCAATCAATTTAATTTAGGGGGACAGGTAGGTGATGGGAGTCCCGAAATTTATACGGTGATTAATTTATGGAAGGTGTGAATTGACTAATACTTCAACAATAGCTGTTACAAACTCTTCTAGCTCCCCAGGAATAACAATCACTCTTGAAAATACTGGGATATTTTTAGGGATTGTTGTTAGCGCTTCTATTTTGGCTGGTCTCGCAATCAACATTGTTAGCAAAATAAACCGTATTACCTCCTCCATTTCTCAAATCGAGGAAGCGATGAAGGAACATGCAAGAGACGCTGACAAAATTCGCCAAATAGAAAAGACTTTAGATTTACATATTCAAGAGTATGTCAATCGAAAGGATGTAATGCAAATGTTGTTGGGACAACTCGACCAGAAAATAAACCATAAGTTTAAGCGACTTCTCTTTTACACTAGAGATGTACAACGCTTTTTACAAAAGGATACTGCATTTAAAATGCGGGAATATGAAGAAAACACCCAAGAAGAGTAAGCAATATTTCGGTGGTTAAAATTGCAAGGTCGTTAGGATTATAAGTATGAAATATGAGTTTATTGGATTGTTGGTTGGATTTGGTGTAGGACGTAATACTTGTAAAGTTTAATCTCTATCTAGGCATTGTCTGGGAAATAGGAATTGGTTACAATGCAGGTCTTTTGATTCTTAAAAGCCACTCACACCGATAACCCCTCTGGGCATTCACTCACAACGAATCGCACGGGGATTCACTCTAGCAATCTGTAGCAGCATGTTATTTTAGAACCGACAGCCACACCACCTTTATAAAATCGCGTGCGGGCAGATGGCTGTTTAGATTACTTCAAATTGTCAATTGTCGCCCTGCCTCCGGTAAAATGGTTCGCCATTCCACTGGAGGCAGGGTTTTTAAATTAGCCTTTGGCTTATAATGCCGTGTTACACGGCAATAGAGAGATTTTATGAATAAAGGTGGTAGAACTTCAACAACCTGGGAAAGCGGTAGCACCTGGCAATACGGAAAGACAAAATTGATTCGCGTACCGGAGGCGATCGCGGATGAAATTTTGGCTTATGCCAGATTAATCGATAGCGGTAATGCCGTGTTACACGGCAATAGAGCCGATGCAGTCCTAAACGCGATCGCCCAATACACTGAAATGCGCCAGGGTAATCGCCACCCAAATCAGCATTCTAAGGGGAAGGAGCTTGATACGCGATCGCGATCCTGGGATGAACTACGGCGATTTCAGCAGTGGGTTGAAGATCGGAAAAATGAGTAGCATTTGAGTAGCGTGATTCCTCCTTGCTATCACTACAAATAGGGGTAAAGCATAGCTGTTTAAGTAGCAAATCAGTAGCGGAATTGATACGAAACCTTAAAAAGCCTGTAGTGCCGTTAAATTCTTAGACTAAACTAGAACCACAGGGCAATAATTACAGGAAAAATATGATGAGCGATCGCGACTATACACTAATAATTGATAAAAGTGGCAGTATGTCCACACCAGACCAAGTTGGTGGTAGAAGTAGATGGGAAATAGCCCAAGAATCTACACTCGCTTTGGCAAGAAAGGCAGAACAGTTTGACCCAGATGGTATTACTGTTTATGTATTTTCTGGAAAATTTAAACGCTACGATGAGGTAACTTCAGCCAAAGTCGCACAAATATTTCTAGAAAACGATCCTGCTGGTACAACCAACTTAGCAGGTGTACTCCAAGATGCAATCAATAATTACTTTCAACGCAAAGCTGCTGGTCAAACCAAGCCAAATGGAGAAACAATTTTAGTGATTACTGATGGCGAACCAGACGATCGCAAAGCTGTGTTTGAAGTTATCATCCATGCTACTCGGCAAATGGAGCGTGATGAAGAATTGGCAATTTCGATTATTCAAGTAGGTTCAGACGCCCAAGCAACTAAGTTTTTGAAAGCTTTAGACGATCAGTTGCAAAGTGTTGGTGCTAAATTTGATATTTGCGATACAGTCACTTTAGACGACCTAGAAGAAATGAGCCTTGTAGATGTATTAACCAATGCCATAACTGACTGATAAAGCCTAAATTTATCAGCTTCATCTAATAAATCGTCAACAATTTTTGGAGATATTATCTATCCTCAAAAATTGATTCCTAATATAGAATTTTTGACTAAATATTTGGGGAAGTTATAAATGCTAGAAAATCGAGACTATACCTTAATTATTGACAAAAGTGGCAGTATGTCCACTCCAGATCAAAAGGGTGGCAGAACCAGATGGGTAACAGCACAAGAATCTACTTTAGCTTTAGCTAGTAAATGCGAGCAATTTGACCCAGACGGCATCACTGTTTATGTCTTTTCTGGGAAATTTAAGCGTTATGAAAATGTCACATCCGGCAAGGTAGCACAAATTTTTCGGGAAAACGATCCCTCTGGTACAACTGACTTAGCTGGTGTCTTGAAACATGCAACTGATGATTACTTCCAACGCAAAGGAGCCGGTCAAACTAAGCCAAATGGCGAAACAATTTTAGTGGTTACTGATGGCGAACCAGACGATCGCAAAGCAGTAATGAAGGTGATTATTGAAGCTTCTCGCCGCATGGATAGAGATGAAGAATTAGGCATTTCTTTCATTCAAGTTGGTACAGATCAGCAAGCTACCCGTTTTCTCAAAGTTTTAGACGATGAACTCCAAAGCGCTGGTGCAAAATTTGATATCTGTGACACAATTACTATGGAAGATATGGAAGATTTGAGTTTATCAGAAGTGCTACTCAATGCCATTAATGACTAGGAATAGAGGAATAGGCAAAAGACAAAAGGCAAAAAAAAAGAATAGTTAGACAGCAAGCTTTTTAACCATTTCTATTTTTGTAGCCTTTTGAACAAATTGCTGATATAGAATCTTGATTTTCGCTTTCGCTTTATAGGACTTATAAAAATGGATTCTATTGATAAGCTGTTAGCTGAACTGAAAACTGAATACAAAGAAGAACAACCCAAACCGCAGCCGCCAAAATCAACTCCGGCCAAATCTTTTATTCCAGCATCACCAAAATCAGCATCTTTCATGGATAATCTTTTGGCAGAAATTAAGTCTGATTTTGCAGAAAAAGATGCTGCTGAGGAATTAAAAAGACAGCAAGAACTACAACAGGAACAAATTCGCCAAGAACAACTCAAAGCTAAACAATTAGAGGCTTTGAAACCGCAAGCAAAAGAATGGTTAGCGAAAATAGATCCATTGTCGCCTGAAGGACTTTGGTTTGAAAGATTTGCTGAAAGTTATCCGTCAAAATTAGAAGCAGCGATTGAATATTTACGAAATAACGAATAACGCCTAACATCTTAATATTGATGGCGATCGTTTCGACCAAAATGTTGAACAGCCCATTCATGCATAGCGTAGAGAATTGGTTGCAAAGTTTCTCCTAAAGGCGTAAGTGAATATTCCACCTTTGGTGGAATTTGGGGATAAACTTCTCGATGAATAATACCGTCTTCCTCCATTTCTCTAAGTTGCTGAGTCAGCATCTTTTGGGTTATTCCAGGTAAAGTCCGTTGCAACTGGCCAAATCGTTTGACGCCAGTCATTAACTCTCTAATAATCAAAACCTTCCAGCGTCCGCCAATTACCTTGAGTGTAGTTTCTACTTCACAAGTCAGCCTGGTATAGTTGTCTGCTTCAGCTTTCATAGAAATTTTAGTGGAAATTTACTTCCAAATCAGTATTATTATATTCTGCCAATGCTAGTTAAACCTGAGTCTGCTGTACGGGACTTTCAGCCGTATCAGTACCCTTCTGTAAAGGGAACTCAGATCTTGCACCTACTCAATCTCCCGCCGAGAAATAAATTTCTTGGCTCAAAGCTGAACTAAGCTAAAGCTTACTAAATATAAATTTCAGTCCGTTTTAACGGACTTTAGCTATAAGCCTTGAACTTAAGTTCAAGGCGTACTCAGAGACAGATGCAAGATCTGATGAAACAGAATTGAGGCAATAGTTAACGGTGAAGTACGATTAACCAAACCATGTTGTCGCGACGGGCTAAGGCTACACAACTATTCAGGAGGAGGAGGTAACCATTGGTGTCAACTTAAGCCCAAAGCTTTGTTCCACAGCGGTTTACCCCACCCCTCAATCCCCTCCCCTTAGCAAGGGGAGGGGAGGTTTTGCGTCAGCAAAGCCGGGGTGGGGTAACGCAGATCTTGATGGTAAGTGAGTAGAACTCGCTCATTACATTTTCATCAGGGTTTCACGTTAAGTTGACACCAATGGTTACCTCCTGTCTCCTAACTCCTGCCTTTCTTAGTAATGAAATTACTTATGAATAGTTATTACATTGTGCTTTAAATTACTTTATTAGCTGTAACTCAAAGTGGTAAAAGAATTGTTGTTGGGTGATTTTCTCTATCCAAGAGTCCAGCAAAAGTTAATTTTTTTACTGCCTAAGAAACTTTCATGTTCAAACAGATATCTGCAATCATCACAGTCCTGATTTTAACTTTGGGGTTTGCATCTACATCTCAAGCTGCAACTCCCCGTTCAGCGTGGGTGGAAAATGAAATTTACCAATACAACCATCCGTTTGCTTCTCAATTGCCCCAAGAACTGGCAACGAAAATGCAAAAGATGACAGCTAGCGCGTTTGCGTTTTATCGAGGAACGGCTCACATTTTTTATCGTGATATGCAAACTTTACCAGGTTCAGGATTTGTGAATTCTTCAACATCAGCCATTTGGTTAGAGGGAGACATGCACATGCAGAATCTTGGAGGAATGAGAGATAGCAACGATAATAACGTCTTTGATACTACTGACTTTGATGAAGGTTATCTTGGCCCCTACGTTTGGGATTTGCGACGTATGGCAGTCTCTATCCTTTTAGCAGCTAAAGAAAACGGTTTTAGCTCCGGTGATGCTCAAGATATTGTGCGAAATTTCCTTGATGCTTACCTTAACAAAATGAGCGACTTTAAAGGGACTAATGACGAGCTATCATACCGCCTAGAAGAGAGCAATACCAACGGTGTGGTTAAGGATTTGATTCAAAAGGCAGCAGGCAAGAACCGTTCTAGTTTACTAAATAAGTACACGCTGTTAAATAGCACTAGCGATCGCATTTTCCAAACAACTTCGGAACTTCAGCCTGTATCTAGCAGCACCTATTCAAATATCGCTACTGCCATCAGCAGCTATATTGCTTCAATTCCCAGCAGCAAACGCTACAGCAATAGTTACTACACCTTAAAAGATATTCGCCTCAAATTAGGTTCTGGTACTGGTAGCCTTGGTAAATATCGCTATTACTTACTGATTGAAGGGCCAAGTTCAGCAACCGACGATGACCGGATTTTGGAGATGAAGCAACAAAGCACTAGCGCCGTGGCGATCGCATCCCCAGGTCTGTTGCCGAGTTCAGTTTACAATAATCATGAAGGAACAAGGGTGACAATTGCCACTAAAGCGATGCTTGCTAATACTGACCCTTTGGTTGGCTACACTACTGTTGGCAGCATTCCCTTTATGGTGCATGAAAAATCACCCTACGAAGTAGATTTTGATTATACGTTGCTAACCACTAAGTCAAAGTTCATGGATGCGATGGCCTATGCAGGTAAAGTGATTGCCAAGAATCATGCCATCTCAGATAAAGACTACGATGCTGCGATTGTTGCCGCAAGCGTTGACAAGGAAGTAACTGATATCACCAGCACTAACAAGGGTGTATTTAAAGATGAGATCGTTAACTTTGCTCTAGACTATGCAAATCAAGTCGAGTACGACTATGCCAGTTTTAAAGACGCCTACAACCGAGGAGTAACACTCTACTAAACTTTAGAACTGCCTTGAAAATAGGGAGTAGTGAGTAGGGAGTGGGGAGTAGGGGAAAGAAATTTTCATCGCTCCTTGTGAGTGCAACTCATGAAGTCTCTTGCAAAAGTGCTTTTTGTAAGAGGTGGGAAAAGGTTAAAGGGGAAAGGGAAAAGGTTAAAGGGGAAAGGGGAAAGGGAAAATACCAAAGCTTTCCCCCCTTCCGCTTTTTCCGACTTCTGCAAGAAGTCTTTTGCAAGACTTACGCAATATGTGACTGAAAACCTTATTCTTGCGTAGGGGTAATTCATGAATTACCCCTACTTTCGTTATCTTTTGCGTAAGTCCCGTTTTGGTTTTGTGCTTGGGAGATGGGGAGCGTCTTTTGTTTTGCTTTGGTTGCAAAATTTGGAGTTACAGCCCCATCTTCAAAGATTGTGGCAATTTGGCACAACTTGTCTGTGTTTTGCAGTTTAAATGAGATATCAACAGAACGCAACAGCCAAAAGGTTACACGAGGAATGGTTTACTCCATACCTCGGTAGCTCCACAAATTGCCAGTTGTTGACCCAACGCTGTAAAATAACTCAGCAAAAAACTTACAGCGCTTGGTCATCGCTTCGTTACAACTGGCTAGTAATTTACTAGAAAATACATAGTAGGAAACAGGCAACAGACTTAAAAGTCTCTTGCCTATTGCCTGTTTCCTGCTATAACTAAGATACTTTTGGTTGCTGCCATAGGATAAGTTTCAATTCAGAACAGTTGTAAGCTCCATTACTAATTTGGTGTTCGTGGTCGGCTATCCAATCATAAATTTGTGCAGCTTTTGTTAATGCCACTTTTTCTGAACGATAAAGCCGAGGAGTAGGGCAGTAAGCTTGGCCATTGATGTGTATAGCTGCAATCTGCCAATAGTCGCTGCCTTCACCCTCTGGTACAACGTCCAAAAACCCGTTACTGTAAGGCTGGATTATTCCTATGTTCATCTATAACCATCAAACTTGAAAACAAACGCCATAACAAAACTGATACCAGCCATTCAACCAAGAAAAAGCTGGAATCACTAGGGAATACAGTAGCAACCCCTGTTAATCATTTTGTCTTCACGACCAATGGAAATCTGAATTCTTGGTCACTTTTCCTCTTAATTCCGTGATTGGCAGCATTGAAGGAGGCAGGAGGCAGGGGGCAGGGGGCAGGGGGCAGGAGGTTTTACCTCATAACAATTCACTAAAATTTTGAAACAGATCCAAATCCAGAACCCCTTTTAAGATATGGATTTCTTAATTTTGAATTTTTAATTTTGAGTTAGTATCAGTTGTGGATTGGTGACCCTTACTCGGTCAGGAATACAAACAATTTGTAGGGTAGCACAGCTGTGCTACCCTACCGTGCGATCCATTCAAATAAAAATCGCTAGCTATATTTAATACTCCATCTCTTCATGGGTGGAGTATTCTGACTCCTTTTTATGATTCTTAGCTACCACAACTACCGACTGCGACGCAGTAGAGTGCAGCATGATACTTGCCATCAATGCCCAAAATGGCGTTCAGACTTATATCATGGAATCCACCGATACAAAGGCTACCAAGGCCTAATTGCACAGCCATTAGACATATATTTTCAGCTTGATGACCAGCTTCCAAAAGAGCAAAGCGGTAGCCGCGGGCACCGTATTTGCACATAGAGCGCATGAAAACAGATGTGAACACGAACAGAGCATTGGCATTCACAACGTAGTCCTGGCGCAATAAGGGTTCTACAAAATCTGTTGGTACTGCATCGCTAACTCGATGTAGGCCGTGACCGCGTGGCTCATAGTGATACAGTCCAGCGGCCAAACCTTCTACTGCTTGCGTGGATACGAAAACTTCAATCGGATAAAGTGCACCCGCAGACGGGGAGTTGCGACCTTCATAGAATTGACCCTCCACTTGACGCAGACCGTTGATTCCGCATCCTGCGTCGAGTAGTTGAGCCAATGAAATGATTGGCATAACCTTATCCTCAAACGATCGCACAGAAGAACGCTGTTCCAAAAGCTCAGTTAGGGGGTTATTGCACGGTGGTTTTGGAAGTTCGAGGAAAGGAGCCTCCGCCATATACCGCAGTTGAGTAGCCGGAACGCGCTTGACATAACTCTTAGGTACTGGAGAATTTAAATGATACAAAAGAGCTAATTCCAGAGGTTCTTTGTCTGTATACATTACTCTAATTTTTTAATTTAAAATTAAGTGTTTACACTACTAAAAGTTACACAATAACTCTCTAAAACTCTTATGCTAATTCGTAATGGGTGTAGCCCATTACGAATTGGTATAAGTACTTAAGCCATAGGATGCGGACAAGGATTTAGAGCGTCTTTAGTGCGTTGTTTGCTGTAACCTAGCTTTTCTGGAACCTCGAACAAACGTCGAGTACCTAGTGGTTCTTGTCCATAGCCGAAATATATAGGAACTAGTCCACTGGCTAAAGTCCGCACTACTCGAAAACCAAGAGGCCTGATATCGGAGGTTGTAATCTCGACTAAATAAGGTTCAACGCCAGCTGAATGCAAGTTTACAATTAGCGATCGCAATTTCTCCACCTCTGCTTGAGATGTGTAAGTTGGTAAATTTTCAACCTTGAGGTATTGGTCATGGTGAAATAAAAAGTCCAACTCACCCAGCCGAGCCGTTGTATAGAAAAAAGCACTGTGATCGTCCAAAGACTTAATATCACTATATTGGTTGAGATTAGCGCCAGCGCCGCCAGCCATACGTTCTATGTCACCAAAGCGGGATTGGCAAACTTCAAAAATTGCTTTGCGAAGCGCCGTTGGCCCATCAAGATGGCATCCCAAACCAGTTGCGACGGCGGGAGTTTTACCGGAGCGATCGATTAACATAGCCATCACAACTGGGACTTTAATATCACTAGTCAAATCGAAGGTAACTAACTCAATTCCAAATCTGGCATAGTGGCGTGCAATTTCCGTCTCAATTCCTGGCCGATGCTCGAAATAGATGCGTGGAGCAGGTAAGCGGTTTAACCATGTAATGATAAAAGCATCGCGCTCAATCAATTCGCATAAGCCACTGTAGGCAGCAAACTCCAAATAAGGGCCGCTAGCCATACCATTAGAACTGACGGGTAAAATATAATCCCCTGGTTGCTCGCTATGCCAGTCAAAATAAACCAGGGAGGCTGGGACTAAAACCTGTTGGTTAGTTGCCAGAGACACAGCGGCAATCCACGAAGTCTGCATTGCGGGATCGAAAGCTGCAAAGGGAAAGGTTGGGTCAGAATATTGTTTGTCAGAAAACGAGAAAAAAGCTGGAGGAGGAACTGCACCATCGCCTAATTCTTCGTAGCTACTGACAAGTATCTGGTAGCGATCGCTAATGCTGCCGCAGTAGCGTTCTATAGCTTCGCCAACAGCACCAAAAATCGCTTGTTCGTCAGTCATACCCCTGCCTACGCCGTAGCGTAAATCATCTGGCTGTTTGCGAAGCTGAAAATTTGCTAATTCGGCTTGCCATAAAACTGGCAACTCAAACTCTGTATAAGGCTTGGCGAACCTATCTATGGCTCGAATAATTCCAGTTTGGGGGCTGACTAAATCCCGCCAGCGTGGACTAGCGATCGCTGTATTCACTGTGTTCTCTCCTGCCCCGAACAATGAGGACAACCAGGTTTTTTTAGTACAACGTTGTGAGTCAGTTTTGTACCGATCGAATCGAGATGCAATAATTTTCCGTCAGTGGCGATGGGCAAACCAAGCAATATTTTGATTGCTTCAAGAGCCAGGTAACTACCAACTAACATCTGGACTATGGGCAAGTTTTCTCGCAGTCGTGGTTGAGAAGGGCGTTCTCGGTTGAGAAACTGCTCAATTGCCAACTCTGCTTCCGGAAGTTTCGCACAGGCCATAGCCCGCATCCGATAGCACAAATAGCAAGGGCCATCTTGAGAAAAGACCAACGGGCCGATAGTTCCCTCAACACCAGCAGCACCGCCTGGTAGCAATGGACGCTGCATTTTCAGGCATAGTCTGTTCAGGCGATAGGCTAGATTGACTGATACTGCATCGGTGGCGACAACAACGAGGTCAACGTCATCAAGTAAAGCATTTACTGTTTCGTCGTTAGTTAGAGGATCTGTTATAACCTCAGTTCGGGTTACTCCTGCGTTAGCGGAGCTTAACGTTCGCGTAGCGTCTCGCAGAGAAGTTATCGCCTCGATTTGTCGAGCTGCTTCCACACCCCGAAAAGCACCGATTTGATTGAATACCGAGCCTGACATCATCAGTGAATCGGACGCTACTGTACGGGTATCATCGCACAACCGGAGAAAACCAATACCAGCGCTAGCTAGATTCATTGCTGTTACCAGCCCTGAGCCTGCGAGTCCGAAAACGGCAATTCTAGCGTTGGTTAAGTACTTCTGGGCGTCCTTTTGCTCAAAGCCTAGCTCATGATAAAGACCGATCTGAGGGAGTAAATAATCACGCCTTTCTAAATCGACTGTATCTTCCAAAAACTCTTCTACTAAGCGATTGTTCATCAAAAACTCTAAACATTGATTTAATGAAGAATCTGTCAACTTTTCGCCAATGACAGCACGTATTTCTCCTATTGTTCGGGAGCCGTCTAATAAAGGTAAAACAATCTTTTCGAGATTGTGCAATGCTTGACCTTTTACTGCTAGCGTTCGCCGCGTTGTTTTAAATATCATAGTTTCTTCGTCATTACAATCTGGCGGCATAACGTTAACAATGACATGTTCTAGTAGACGCAGGCGGCGATCGTCGTTTAGTTTCATAAGCTTTTTCAAAAGGCTGTTAACTGTTGACTGTTAACCATCAAGAGTCAACAGTCAACACCAAATTCCATCACCTTTTAGAGGCGGGATGAGCTTAATTAGTATCCAAATTCGACCTCATCAGTGTCTTCTATGACACCAGATACTGTTTTGCCATCACTAAATTTATATCCGCCGCCACATCCGCCACATCCGCCACATCCGCGACATCCGACACATCCGACACATCCGCGACATCCGACACATCCGACACATCCGCGACATCCGACACATCCGCGACATCCGCGACATCCGCCACATCCGCCACAACTACCAAACCATCTTTGTTGAATGGTAGAGTCAAATGCTTCTGGCGTTGCTAATTTTTCTAAAGCTGCTATTTCCTCATCAGACAACAGAAGTTGTTCTAGTTTGTCTGCTTTGTCTATCAGACGCATTTCTACTGTTTGTTGAGTCAGTGTTTTTTGGGCAAGCATGGTTCCTTACTCCTTTTAACTTCAATTCATTAATCTGTCTGTGAATTTGCATTCGATTTCCGGAAAAACTTTGATGACATTTTGGAGTCAACCAAATCTTCACGGAAGAATACGTATTTAAACAAGTGAGTAGGAAGGAATGACCAGAAGATCCGATAACGCTTAATTTTCGACTATCATCCCTTGGCAGGTTTAGCTAACAAAAACTCAGACTCTAGATAAGAGTCTCACTAATCTACAAAAGGTCAAAATCACTTACTTATCGGTGACGCTAATTTACACATACATGGGTATGTGGCTCAAAATCTTGTGTTTCTACTAAGTTGCAGTCAAAGATAGTAATTTGGGTTGGGAGTAGGGAGTGAGAATATTCTGTTTGAACGCAACTTAGTATTAGGAAAAACTTTGCTGCATCAAAGTCACCAATAGCGCCTCCTTTGAGCCTCTAATTCTTATAACAATATCTTCTTCTAGAGCTTTTTATTCTTTCTCAAGAGGTATATTGTACTATGGATAACAATTTTGCTCTTTACTAAGGAAGATTAAATGAAGTCTTGATAGCACTAACAAAATCTACTATATTGCATTACTTAATTAAAGAAATTCTTCAATATAACTGAATTTGAGATTTAAAGCTGATTTTTCAATAGTAATCGCTAGGATATTGAACAATGTGACTCTATTCATTTATGAATACGACTTTAGTAAAGTAGCAATACTACGATTATACGTAGAAGATTATCTAAGAATACTAGCCTAGAATAAATGTCTGATTAGGCTGGGACTGTAGAATTTATATTGATGCGATCGCCTGAGCAAAAATAGCCATACTACGATTACTAACGGGAGATTTCATAACAACAGCAACTCAGGCTAAATATCTCCTCAAGGGTGAATTCCAGAGTTGACATCGGCCGCAGGCTATTTTCATACACCTATAAATTCTTTAGGGCATAAATTTTAACTATTTTTGATATATTCATACCCTACAAATCGAGATATAAGTTGATTGGGAGTACTAAAGTGAGAGATAACAAATCCAACCTTTTTGCAATTAGAGAACTATCTAAATAAAAATCAGGTTTAATTCATGAGCGATTTGAGAGTTGGGTTGAAAGACTACACTAGAACTTTATTTCATTCTCTACCCTTGTTATGGACAGCAGCACCTAAGGAAATGCTTTTTTTGATTGCTGTCATTTTGTTACAGGGGATTCTTCCTGCTATCAGCGTTTGGATTACTAAACTAGTGGTAGATACTGTAGCAACAGCATTAACATCTGGTAAAGAATTTGGTAATGCAATCTTGTTACCTTTAGTAGCAGGATGGGTGTTAGCTCTATTACTACAAACGCTTTTGTATCCTTGGATATTTGCACTTCAAGGAAATCTCAATGACAAGTTAACGGCTCATATCAGCTTATTGTTAATGCGTAAAGCTGATACTTTTCCAGACCTGAGCCGTTTTGAAGATTCCCAGTTCTATGATGAGCTACAACTTCTGCAAGAACAAATTAACTATAAGCCGTTGAATTTGCTGAATAATTTGGTTGAATTAGGCCGATCTTTGGTGACGTTGATAGTTATTGTTGGACTACTAGCACCCCTAGCTTTTTGGATACCATTGGTAATTGCGATCGCAACTATACCTCAGATCGTGGTTTCTTCTCAGTATGGCAAAGCTATTTGGCTAACTTTATTTGAACACAGTCCTCACGCCCGGAGAATGCAATATTACACTTCGGTAATGCTTACTGACACCTATGCCAAAGAAATCAGGTTGTTTAAGCTAGGTTCGTTTTTTATCGATCGCTACTTACAAGCATTCGAGTCTTTACATCAATCTATGCGTTATTTGAGGGGCAAGCAAGCCTTTTGGTCGTCTAGCTTAGCTATTTTAAGTACTCTAGGAAATGGTTTTTCTTTTTATTGGGTGGTACATAAGGCTTTTAGAGGAGATTTCACCCCAGGAAGCGTACTTCTGTTCGTGCAGTCATTAACTTACTTCCAGAATAATCTAGAAGGATTTATTGGTAATTGGCTAGATTTGTTTGAAAATGTTCTCTACATGCAGAAATTTTTCAATTTTCTCGATACCCCAATCGCAATGCCATTGAGCATACCTGGAGAGAAAATACCAACTCCCATTCGCTCAGGTATTACTTTTGAAAAAGTTGACTTTTGCTACCCAGATGGTCGATTAGCCCTCAAGGATATTTCTTTTACCCTTTACTCTGGGCAAACGGTAGCCATTGTAGGCGAAAATGGAGCAGGTAAAACTACTCTAGTTAAGCTGTTGACCAGGCTATACGATCCAACAACAGGAAGCATTCTAGTGGATGGTATAGACCTGAGAAATTTCAATTTAGAACAATGGCGGCAGCAAATTGCTGGAGTTTTTCAGGACTTTGGACACTATGCGCTGACGCTAGGAGAAAATATCGCTTTAGGAAACCTAGCTGCTTTGGAGTGTCCAGAGATTCTGAAGTACGCGGTTGAGAAAGCCGATATCGTCAAACTAGTCGAGCATTTTCCCACAAGGGAGGATACACCACTGGGGAAGCAGTTTGGCGGGACTGAACTTTCTGGAGGTCAATGGCAAAAGTTAGCTCTAGCTCGTGCTTTTGTCCGTAAAGAAGCCCAGTTACTACTTTTAGATGAGCCGACTGCTGCACTCGACCCCCGTAGCGAGTACGATCTATATCTTCGGTTTATTGAGCTAGCTGAGGGAAAAACTACTATTTTAATTACCCACAGATTGGCTTCAGTGCGGATGGCTCACCGCATCTTAGTTCTCAAAGCTGGGCGTTTAATTGAGGATGGCACCCATCAGGAACTTTTACAACATGGAGGGGAATATACCGCGCTCTGGAATATGCAGGCACAACAGTACGGGACTTCCGACCGAGAGTAAGGGACTTGCAAATCAAAAATAATCTAATTGAATAAAATTATACATATAATCTCCGCTACGAATACTAAATTATCGTAAGGGCACAACATTGTTGTGCCCCTACTGTGGTCTATTCAACTGCAAATTGCTGTAATATCAAGTTCGCTTAATTACTTATAAATTCTGAAACACCCCACCCGCCTTACGGCACCCTCCCCTTAGCAAGGGGAGGGTTGGGGAGGGGTAACGCGAGGACTCCAATCATAACTAATCATCCGAACTTGGTATAACCAATAACTTTCAAGCAGACATAATATTATCGCCGACTCCGAAAACCTTGTTTTCCATTAACTTGGTCGAAGAGTACATCGTATTTATCAAAAAATGCAATTCCGGGATTTACAAATATACTCATTTGTGATTGTGGTGAGATACTCAAATTCCAGCGATTAAATCCGTCGCGGTTTCCTGGTTTGAGACTGTAATCAAAAATGCCATTCATTGCTACTTTCACAGTATTTGCCGAACCCAGCACTCCTGGTTTGAGTTTTCCTGCTGTAGAAGCTGACTTGAATTCAGCTAAACCATTAATAGTTCCAGTATCAGCGATCGCTGCGGTATTACAAGAATTTTTGGCAGAACTCCCAGCAAGAGTTAAACAAACTTTGCCTAGTCGAGAGTCCCATCTGTTACCAGGTACGCCATTAATTTGGGGTTGTTGACTCCAAGAGGCTGTTTTGAAACCTGCTTGATTCTCAGCGGTTAAACCGAGAATTAGGCTGCCATTGCTGTTACTGCCACCATTTCCGATGACAATAAATCCGTTACTCAGATTACCTGATAATTTTCTCAACGGGTTATAGGGCAGTGACTTTTCAGAATAGTTGACACCAATAATACCGGAAAATGGCGCACCACTTTTTGCCGAACAATTGGGTTTTTGGGCACTACATTGGCGACTAGTAACAACCTGTACGGGAACGGGTTCTGCGGTAGGAATCAAACCAAAGCGGACATTAGTATAAACTAATTCCCCTTCCAAAACAGTACCATCACTTAATTCTTCCTTGATAGTTTGACCTGTTCTTTGGATTGGAGCATTACCTAAAAACTCTTGGGGAACTCTTAAGCCTGCCGAACCTGTATCTAATAAAACACGTTTTGGTTGACCATTGGCGATCGCCACTTCCAAAAAATAGCCGCGAACGCGCTGACCCAAGGAAGGCTTTGGATATAAAGGCAGGGATACGGTGTTAAAAGTTGGTTTGCGCGGTGTGTTTTGAGAGATGTCGCGCAATGCTGAATTAGGAAAAAGAGCCGCAAATGCCGATTGGCGTTGGGGTGCTGGTTCAGGCGCGATATCCCAAAGGCTTTCATAGTAGAAAAAGCCGATACCTAAACCGCGCTGTTGCGCTGCTACTACCTGAGATTGGATTTGCGCTATGGAAACTGGTCGATTTCGTAACCCCGCCATAATCCCAATACCAGTTGGGATGACTTGTTGAGTTTCTAAAATTTCTGGGCGGGTAATTTGACCGATAAAACTTTCTAAATCATTACGGTACACCTGCATAACTAACTCATCAACAATGCCCAACCTTACCCAGTTGAGCCAGTCTTGCAGTTGCAGCTTATAAGCAAAATCATAGTAATTGGGAGCAACTGAGAAGATAGCATTCGGTTTTTGGGCTTTCACACTTTGATACAGGTCTACCATGAAGGCAGTAATTTTATCTGCCCGCCATTTTATCCATGCTTGGGCTTGGGGATTGGGTGGAGGAGGATTGCCAGTTTCTTGAGTATATAGACTAATAGTGTACTTATCGTAACCGAAATCTACGGGTAAACTCGTATGATCGTCAAATTGAACGCCATCAGCATTGTATTTCGTAATTACTTCCATTACGAGTTCGCGGATAAAGCTTTGCACTTGGGGGTGAAAGGGATTCAACCACGCTACTTCACCAGCAGCACTTATCGAAGTTTGAGTTCCATCCTGTTTTTGTGTTAGCCAATCTGGATGCTGTGACGCCAGTTCCGAAGTTAGAGGAACCATAAAACCAAATTCAAACCAGGGTATTGCTAGTAACCCTTGGCTGCGGGCTTGACTAATAATGTCTGCAATCACATCTTGCCCCTCTGTTCCCTTGAAGAAAAAAGGAATACCTTCTTTCTGCATGATGGCGCTGGGGTATTGTGTATAACCATCATTCCAGACTACGGGATAAACAGTATTAAAGTTTAACTTTCGCAGTTGACTCATACCAGCTTGGACTTGCGAGCGATTTCGGAAAACGCTAAAATCGTTACCACTGAGCCACACGCCGCGAATTTCTTGGCGAGGTAATTGAGCAACAGCAGGCGCAAAGCTGTTGAGTTGCAATACTGCAAAGAATGATATTACACACAACAACGGCAGCAAACGCTTTTTCAAAAGCCACCAAGCTCGATCGCTCAAAGTCCATATCTGTTGACTGGCTACACTAAGCTTGCTGAGACCTAGTACTAGCCGTCTCTTAACAGGTTTAAATAGTAAATTATTTAGAGTTGCATTAATTTTTCTGCTTTTTTCCCAAAACTGAGTTGTCATTACTTCTATTTACTAAACGTCGGTTAATTGGTTACATTCGATTCCATATAAATGTTAAATTGCCATACCAGGAAAACTGATACAGCAATTTAGCAGCAACATAGTTGACGCAGTTATAAGGTTACTAGTGCCAGAAAAAAATGTTTCAAATGTAGAGGAACTGTAACAAATAAAAACGATGACTGTTGACTGTGAATAAGTGTGAGATGGTGTGATGAAGTTTATTGTTGTGGTATCCTTAAACCCATGAATTTTAAACCTCACCAAAGTACTTTTGACGAGAAACTCAGCGCAGGTATTGGGCTGTTCCTTGGACTGCTGTTCATTGGGGGCGGTTTTTGGGTGCGTAACATAACCGCGCACGAAATTGCAACGCTAAAGGAAACGCAGGGTACGGTGGTGGACAGCATCAGTCGTCGCGATCGCAGCAGTAATGACGATCGAGAAAAAGAAACCTATGCACCAGTTATCGAGTTTCTAGCCAACGGCGAACGCACTCGCTTTACAGGCAGTTATGAGTCTTACCGTTCCAGCAACGGCAATATAGTTGTGGTACGTTACGATCCCAAACAACCGATAAAGAGTGCGCGTGTGGTGAATTCGCTTGAAGGCTTAGTACCTTGGGGCATGTTTGCTATGGGCGGATTCGCCGTTGTTTGTAGCCTGGGCGCATTTTTGCCTGTACGCTGGTCTTCAGGTGAGTAGTCCGTCAAGCCAACTTTGCTGGGTGAGGGCTGGGGAAAGGGTAAGGGATTTAAAACCTTTCCCCTTTCCCCTTTCCCCTTTACCCTTTACCCCCCCAAGTTCACTATTGCGAACTACTATTAGTCAGTTCTCAGGTAGCTTGGGAATATAGAGTTTAGATTTTCAAAATGTCTTTAACTGAAGAAATTCTTTCCCAACTACCGGGCGATGTTCTAGCAGGTTTGCGCCAGAGCGATCGCATCCTAACATCCCTAAGAGAAAATACTGCACCTATACCAACATTAGTTACAGAAAGTCAGCAGCCTTTAGGCGTTGCAGATTGGGATGTGCTTATCTGCGGTGGCACCTTGGGCATCTTAATTGGTTCGGCTTTAGCTGTGAGAGGGCTGCGGGTGGCGTTGATGGAACGAGGGATTCTGCGGGGGAGGGAACAAGAGTGGAATATTTCTCGTAAAGAATTAGATGTGTTCGTGGAATTGAATTTGTTGACTGAGGAGGAATTAGAAACTGCGATCGCTACTCAATATAACCCAGCACGAGTAGGCTTTCATGGTGGTACAGAAATTTGGGTAGAAAATGTTTTGAATATCGGTGTAGATCCTGTATATTTACTGGCTACATTAAAAACGCGATTTCTCAATGCTGGGGGAAAGTTATTAGAAAACACGCCTTTTAAAGAAGCGGTGGTGCATCCAGATGGGGTGATGGTAAATAGCCAATTCAAAACTAGGTTGTTAATCGATGCGATGGGACATTTTTCTCCCATCACACAACAAGCACGTCAAGGAAAAAAACCAGACGCCCTTTGCTTGGTGGTGGGAACTTGCGCCAAAGGTTTTCCGGAAAATAACTCAGGCGATTTGTTGTTATCATTTACATCTTTGCAAAATCAATGCCAGTACTTCTGGGAAGCCTTCCCAGCTAGAGACGGTAGAACTACTTACTTGTTTACCTACATGGATGCACATCCCCAACGCTTCAGCTTGTCAACTTTCTTTGAGGATTATCTGCGTCTGCTACCAGAATATCAGGGCGTGGAATTGAGTCAGCTTAAATTTCAACGGGCGTTGTTTGGCTTTTTTCCCAGCTTCCGCCAAAGTCCCCTGAAAACTCCTTGGAATCGCATTCTACCAGTGGGAGATAGCAGTGGTAACCAATCTCCGTTGAGTTTTGGCGGTTTTGGTGCGATGGTGCGTCACTTGAAGCGTTTAACATTTGGCGTTGACGAAGCGTTGCAAACCGAACAATTATCAGCAAAAGCACTGTCACTGCTGCAACCATATCAGCCAAGTTTGACTGTTACCTGGTTATTTCAAAAAGCCATGAGTGTTAGTGTAAATCAGAAAATTCCACCAGATCGAATTAACCAACTACTCTCAGCAGTATTTGAAGAAATGCAACAGTTGGGTACGCCAGTACTGAAGCCATTTTTACAAGATATAGTACAATTTTGGCCCCTGACGCAAACACTGTTAAAAACTAATTTCTCTCATCCAGAAATAGTTATGAAAATAATTCCCCAACTAGGTTTAGGAAGTTTGTTAGATTGGATGCTACATTACAGTAATTTAGGTGTTTATACTGCCTTATTTAAGTTAAGTCCAATGTTAGAAACATGGATGAAGAATCAACCAAGCGAACAACAATATTATTGGCATCGTTTGATTGATGCTTGGAAGTACGGCTCTGGTGGTGACTACTCATAACAACAGAATTGGTGAATTCTAATTAGATAATATGTGTGTGAGGATAATATGATTGAACGGAAATCTGGGGGAATCAAATACTTTGCATTACTGATTGGTTTCTTGCGCGATCGCCAAGGCTTTTTAGAGGAAGTTCGCCAAGGTACAAGATTACCAAATAAAATCATTTCTCTACTAGTTTGTAGTTCCTTATTCCTTGCCGTCTATGGCGGAATTATCGGTGCATATCATAGCTGGATGCAAGCCTTGTCTTCCGCCATCAAACTCCCAGCCCTTTATTTAATTACACTGCTGATTTGTATCCCGACGTTGTATTTTGCTAACGTTATTTTCGGTTCAAAGCGGACTTTTGGACAGCATTTAGCATTAGTATTGACCGCAGTTTCAGTAACTAGCGTACTTTTATTTAGTTTTGCACCTATTACCCTGTTTTTCTTACTGACTACCAATAATTACCAATTTTTAATTCTCTTAAATGTTTTTATTTTTGCACTAACTGGATTTATTGGTATTTCCTCGTTATATCAAGCCACGAGTTTAGTTTTAGAACAAGATGATGAAGGTAGCAAAACACGTCAGAAGATTTTACAATTTTGGCTGTTTCTTTATGCTTTCGTCGGGAGTCAGCTAGGATGGACTCTCAGACCATTTTTTGGCACGCCTGATTCTGTATTTCAATTGTTTCGCGAAAGAGAAGGTAATTTTTATCTTAGCGTGATTCAAGCTATCAGCTACTTGCTGGGAATTCGTCATTAGGGAAGAATTCAGAATGGGCTACGCCCCGCTGCGCTAACAGGGGTCAGAATAGTCTAAAGATTAGTAACTATACCAAAGATCGACCAAAAAAGCATTATGTTGGAAAAGCAATCTCGCGGCGTTAAGCAATTTAATGTTTTGGTGAATTTACTACGCGATCGCCAATCATTTTTAGAAGAAATTCGTCTGGGAATAAGATTACAAAATAAAATCAGTTCTTTGTTTGTAGCTAGTTCGATTTGCTTTGCTATCTATGGTGCAATTATTGGTGCATCCAACGGTTGGGCACAAGCATTATCCAGTGCTATCAAACTTCCCGCATTTTATTTATTAACACTGATAATTTGTTTTCCAACTTTGTTCTTTTTTAATGTTTTGTTTGGTTCGCGGAGTAGTATTCAACAACATTTCGTTGTCTTGCTCACATCTGTATCAGTGATTAGCGTACTTTTATTCAGCTTCGCACCAGTTACACTATTTTTTCTGATAACTACCCCAGATTCTTATCAATTTTTCAAACTGTTGAATGTATCAATATTTGGAATCACAGGTATCTTTGGCGTGAAATTTCTTTATGAGGGGATACAATTACTTTCTCAACAAGATGAAGTAGGCAAAACAACCCGTACCACTATTTTAAGATTTTGGTTGTTGCTTTATGCTTTTGTAGGTATGCAATTAGGATGGTTTTTTAGACCGTTTTTTGGTGCGCCTGGGTCACAATTTGAATTATTTCGAGCCGTGAAAGGAAACTTTTATCTTGATATAATAGCCGCGATTTCTGAAATTTTAGGTTTCCGTTAAGTTAACACCAAAATTTGTAATAGAAAGCTTCACAATCTTTTTTAGGACTTGGCAAATTGGCAACTATTACAAAGATAACTGTGTTATTTTCAATAGTATACAAGGTGTATTTGCACTTTCAAGCTATTTAGACGGGTTGCAACCCGTCTTTATTTATCGGTAGAAAGGTGTACGAGATTATTTCACCTACTTGCTGGTAAGTTAAAAATATTTAAATTTGCATCCTCAAAAAAATGAATCTCTTGTGGGGTGGGCATCTTGCCCGCCCTAGTTGTGCAAATTAAACACGCGACAGCTTATGTTCTGACATTTATCTCTTGGGCAAAATCACTTTTGGGTTGTTGATTGGAGAGGGCTGCTTGCCAAGATTTGATTCCCCCTTCAATATCGCCAGCTTGGTATAGCTTTAGATATGTTTGCAAAGGTTTCTTCTAAGTAGCAGAACGATCTAGATCTCCCTAAATCCCTCTTAAAAAGAGAGACTTTGATTCTTGTTCCCCCCTTTTTAAGGGGGGTTAGGGGGGATCGATAAGTGCCTAAAATCACACTTAATCCCGCATATTGAAACACAGTCAGTAAGGCTGATTCATAATTATTAGCAGTATTTTTAGTTCAAAACTATTAACATTCTGCAAACTTTTTCCACTTCAAATAGCTCTAAAATCTTACTAGTAAATATTTGAAAAAGCTAGTCTTCAGATCTCAATACACTTGGCTTAAGCCTTTTTTCCCTGCTTCCCCTGCCCGAACAGATAAATTTTCTTAACTCAACTGCATAGCTTTATATTTGCAATCGTAATATTGCTCAACATTTGGCAAATTAACATTCAACTAATGAAATGTAGCTCAGGAGGAAAATTATGGTTAACTCGATCGCACGTGAAGAAACCGTTCTTGAAGAAGCAGTAAAAGCATTCAAGGCAAGCTTGCGGGGTGAGTTGTTGGGCCCTGCCGATGCGGGCTATGACAATGCTCGCAAGGTCTACAATGGCATGATTGACAAACATCCCCGTCTGATTGCACGTTGTGTAAATGTGGCGGATATCATAGCATCTGTAAATTTTGCCCGCGAACACAATCTGCTGCTTGCGGTTCGAGGCGGCGGCCACAATGGTGCGGGTTTGGGAATTTGCGATGGCGGCTTGGTTATCGATCTCTCACCTATGAGAGGCATTCGCGTCGATCCTGTAGCGCGTACAGTGCGGGTTGAAGGTGGCTGTAGCTGGGGAGATGTGGATAGTACAACTCATGCATTTGGTCTAGCTGTGCCCAGTGGGATTATCTCTTCTACTGGCGTTGCTGGATTGACATTGGGTGGCGGACATGGCTATCTGACTCGCAAATATGGTCTGACTATTGACAATCTCCTAGAAGCAGACTTAGTGCTGGCAGACGGTCGTTTTGTTACCGCCAGTGCCCAAGAGAATGAGGATCTATTTTGGGCGATTCGTGGCGGCGGAGGTAACTTTGGCGTTGTCACTTCATTTTTGTTCAAAGCGCACCCAGTCAACAGTGTCTATGCTGGGCCGACGCTGTGGCACTTGGATCGAGCTGCCGAGATCATGCAGTGGTATCGGGAGTTCATTATCAATCAGCCGGAAGATATGTATGGCTTCTTGGCCTTGCTGAAAGTACCACCAGGGCCGCCTTTCCCAGAAGAACTGCATACTAAGACAATGTGCGGTATTATTTGGTGCTACACTGGAGCGCCGGAGGAAGTAGAAGAAGCATTCCGACCGGTTCGCGACCTTGCTCCAGCATTTGAACACATTGGTTCAATACCCTATCCTGCTTTGCAGAGTATGTTCGATGGATTGATGCCATCAGGGTTGCAGTGGTACTGGAAGGGCGATTTTGTTAACGAGTTGAGCGATGAAGCGATCGCTCTACATCTCAAACATGGTTCGCAGATCCCAACATTGCTTTCGACTATGCACTTGTATCCAATTGATGGCGCAGCACATCGAGTCGGCAAAAATGATACGGCTTTCAGTTACCGTGACGCCAAGTGGTCAGCGATCGTGGCTGGCATCGATCCAGATCCCGCAAACGCAGACAAGATAACCGCTTGGGCAAAAGAATATTGGAATGCATTGCATCCTTATTCCTGCGGCGGAGCCTACGTTAATTTTATGATGGAGGAGGGTCAAGAGCGAGTCCAAGCTACTTACCGCGACAATTACGAGCGTCTGCTGGCGATCAAGAAAAAGTACGATCCAACCAACCTGTTCCGTGTCAATCAAAACATCAAGTAAAATCGCCGATTAAAAACCACATACCAGTCGCCTCAAGTCGTTGTAAAACGGGGAAAAGCAGGGATCTTCTCTTTCCCCTTTTCCCCATTTATTTGAAGCAGGCAGGATAGCGCAGCGTAAAGCCTTCTCCTTCAAAGACGCTAACGCGTAGCTTGCTCGTATTGTAGGGGTAGGGCATGGCTCATTGGTGTCAACTTAACGCGAAAGACTAGCCTGTCTTGTGGGGTGGGCCGGAAAGTCCACCCGGACGGGTGAGGACACCCATCCCACAATACAATTTCTTGCATCAATTTAGTCCAATACGGTTCAGTTAACGGTATTTCGCTCCGGAAGATCCCCCCAACCCCCTTAAAAAGGGGGCTTAGTTCCCTCCTTTTTAAGGAGGGTTAGGGAGGATCGAGTCTTAACTGAACTGTATTGCAATTTAGTCTTGCCACGCTAGTACGTATATTTCAAAAATCAAATATGAGTCCCATATCACCGAATTCCGCCACAATTTATCCTGAATTCTGACCCTTCGACAAGCTCAGGGCATCGCTTCTGACTTCTGAATTCTTGTTCATAAATCTAGCTATTGCTAGATGTTCCAATTTTGTTAAAGGCTATAATCTACATTTGTTGCACCGAGAGATTAACTTGTGGATGCCATATTAGAACGATCGCACGAATTAAAACAAGCCTTAGTTGATTTCGTCCTCGACGCAGAAGGCGAACTCGCACAAGCACTGGAAACTTACGCAGCCGAGCAGTTGCGGCGTGGAAGTGGCGATAGTACGCAGCAGGACTTAATCGTCGATAGGTTTATCACAGAAGGAAAAGTCGGCGAACACTCACCATTAGAGTTGTTTCTCGAAAGTCATCCAGATTTAGACCAGAGCGATCGCAGCTTGATCGACAGTTGGCATCGTAGTTTTATTGGCTTATTTGCCATTACTAACATCCTACCTGATGGCTTTGAATTAACCAACTGGTTAACAGATAAACACTACATTGTCAAGGCAAACAATTCTCAAACATTACAGGCAATATCTCGTTTAAAAGTTGGAGAAATTTTACTCACTCGTATTTCTCCCGTTACCGATAACTATTGGATATTTTCTGGCCCTTACACACTCATGGGTAAATTGGGTAAACCAAAACTTGCTGTAGCAATTGGTAATTTTAAAGAAAACTATAAAAGTAATCTTTACAGCGATGCTCCCGAATTGCTAGAGGAAGCTTGGGAATCGGTAGCAAAATATCATCAACAGTTTATCGAATTTTTTGGTACTGATGAGATTACATTACCCGGTTATCAACTGAATAAAAAAATAGCAGAATTTCAAGAAATAATTACTGAGAAAAGCTTGGCAGCAGCCGGAATCGATACTTCTAAATCTCTGGCAGAAGTGGCAGAAGAAGCTGGCATTGACGATGAAGAAATCAAAGCAGCGGCAGCAGAATTTGGTGCTGATTCCAACGCAGTTTCTCAGATATTTGACAACAAAAAGGGTAATAGCAAAATGGTGATGCCCAAAGTTGATTTACCGCCCGAACTCAAGAAAGCAGAACAGGTCACAGCTCTTTCTCATCCTCGTTGGGGGCAAATGTTTTTACCAACATATACTAAGGTGCAAACAATTTTATCAGCACAAGATTGGCAAGGTGTTGAAGGTGCCCAAAAACTAATTCGCTTCTACATTGAAGATAAAAGTATTAATGCCTTTATTTGGCATCGATTAGCGCAACAATATCCAACTCAATTAGAAAATGTGTTGCAAACATTTTTGCAACGTCCAGATTTTCGGCTTGAAAGTGACTTAGACCCACTTTTGCAAGAATTCAACAAACCTATTGAGCCAGAGTTACCAGAAATTGCTAGCGTACCCATACATTTGCACAACTTATTTCAAGAAGCACTAGGAGAAGTGCATAAATCTAAGCCTAAGAGTAAGGGACAACAAAAATCAGGCAAGGGTTTTCAAAGAAGTTAGCAGCAATTTCAAGGTGCGTTGCACTGCGTGACAACACACCCTACATCAAATTATATTTTTTCATCTACATTGAATTTTTCTTGCCGACTTACTATGTATTTAAAGTTCGGAATATATAAGCTGAACAATCTGATCTACAATTGCTTCTGGATTCTCAAGCTTGACTATAAATCGATCGAAACCAGCATTCAAAGCCTTATGCTTTGAGACTTCCCGTGTATAAGAAGTAACGGCGATCGCAGGCAACTCTCTTATAAATTGGCAAGAATGTACTCTAATTTGCTCAATTAACCAATTTCCATCATGGCCGGGCAATCTCATATTGCACAGCAAAACATCGGGATGAAGGGTTTCGACTAAAGCCAACGCTTGTTCGGCATCGGGTAAAGCAATCACCCGTGCGCCAGCTTCTTCCAAAATGAAGGTGAGCAAATCTTCAATCTCTGGTTCATCTTCTACCAATAAGATCGAGATTCCAACAAGGTTCTGGAGCGAATTTAACTTAGTTTCTTGATTGGTTGTTCGATCCGTTGCCATAGCTTCTTATTATTGCCTGCTATAGTCTGCTATTTCTATTGCAACGCATTGAGCCGAATAAGTGTTCACCCTAAATACACAGACTTGGGGTGAAAAAGTCTATCAAAAAAACTTATAGCATTTTGCCTATTGCCTTTCTCGATAAGCGTGAGGTACAAGGTAGGGGCGCATAGCTATCATTGGTGTCAACTTAACGTGAAACCCCGATCGAAACGTGATGAGCGAGTTTTACTCATTTACCATCAAGATCCGCGTTACCCCACCCCGGCTTTGCTGGCGCAAAACCTCCCCTCCCCTTAGCAAGGGGAGGGGATTGAGGGGTGGGGTAAACGGCTGTGGAACAAAGCTTTGAGCTTAAGTTGACACCAATGCACAGCTGTGCGCGCCTACAATGATTTGATTTTCAAAAGTGTATTCCATTCAATTGAAAACCGCCATAACACAGAAACGTTCTCACTTGGAACAAGAATATTCTCGCTTGAAACAGAAACGTTCTCACTTGGAACAAGAATATTCTCGCTTGAAACAGAAACGTTCTCACTTGGAACAAGAACATTCTCATTTGAAACAGAAACGTTCTCACTTGGAACAAGAACATTCTCATTTGGAACAGAAACGTTCTCACTAAAAACAGGAATGTTCTCGTTTAGAACGCGAAACTTGCAGATAAAAGCTTGATTGATGGAGTAGGGAACATGAATTTTACTGTTCTGAGGTAAAAGAATCACGCAAATATGCTAAACTTTTACGTACAGTAACAGTATTAGGATGATTTGCGCCTAAGCGTTGCTCACAAATATCTAAAGCTTGGATGTAAAGGCGTTCGGCTTCGCTGTATCTGCCTTGGGAGTCGTAGAGTTTTGCGAGGTTGTTGAGACTAGCTGCGAAATTTGGATGTTCTACACCCAGCAGCTTGCGCGAAAGTGCCAAAGCTTGGATGTAAAGGGGTTCGGCTTCGCTGTATCTGCCTTGGGAGTTGTAGAGTCCCGCCAGGTTGTTGAGACTAGTTGCGACATCTGGATGTTCTTCACCCAGCAGCTTGCGGCTAAGTGCCAAAGCTTGGATGTAAAGGGGTTCGGCTTCGCTGTATCTGCCTTGGGAACGGTAGAGTTCCGCGAGGTTGTTGAGACTAGTTGCGAAATTTGGATGTTCTTCACCCAGCAGCTTGCGCGAAAGTGCCAAAGCTTGGATGTAAAGGGGTTCGGCTTCGCTGTATTTGCCTTGGGAACGGTAGAGTTCCGCGAGGTTGTTGAGACTAGCTGCGACATCTGGATGTTCTTCACCCAGCAGCTTGCGCCTAAGTGTCAAAGCTTGGATGTAAAGGGGTTCGCCTTCGCTGTATCTGCCTTGGGAACGGTAGAGTACAGCCAGGTTGTTGAGACTTTGTGCGACATCTGGATGTTCTTCACCCAGCAGCTTGCGCGAAAGTGCCAAAGCTTGGATGTAAAGGGGTTCGGCTTCGTTGTATCTGCCTTGGGAACGGTAGAGCAACGCCAGGTTGTTGAGACTAGTTGCGACATCTGGATGTTCTTCACCCAGCAGCTTGCGCCTAAGTGTCAAAGCTTGGATGAAAAGGGGTTCGGCTTCGCTGTATCTGCCTTGGGAACGGTAGAGCAACGCCAGGTTGTTGAGACTAGTTGCGAAATTTGGATGTTCTTCACCCAGCAGCTTGCGCCAAAGTGCCAAAGCTTGGATGAGAAGGGGTTCGGCTTCGCTGTATCTGCCTTGGGAATGGTAGAGTCCCGCCAGGTTGTTGAGACTAGCTGCGACATCTGGATGTTCTTCACCCAAACGTTTTTTAGTGACTTCTAAACACTTCTCATACCAAGGTAAAGCTTGGTTATATAAACCTTGACCATTGTAAAATCGAGCGTTGCCAATGAATGCCCAAGGTAAATCTTCATCGGCTATATATTGAATGAGATTGTTTGCTACCTCAGCTAAATGAGGTATTGCAGGTGTGACATCGGTGATTTGTTTAAGGGTGGGCGAGTCAGGAATATCTTTAGCAACTGCTACCATTACCTGGCAAAAACTTTGCTTAAGTTCCTCTGCCTGTTCTAAACCCGTACACTTATATTGGATATTGGAAAAACTGCCGCAACAGTGGATGCAATTGGTAAACTCCCTCACCTTTGCGCTGGAGTAAGTGCAGATTTAACAGCTTATTGTCTCTAATTGTTTCTAAATCTTCTACATTTTTCTCTAGAGACTTCTTCTTAAGCTGAAATAGTTTGCCAATTATCGAGTTCAACCTTAACAAGAGAGCCTGTAGAGGTGAGATTTTATTTTGATTTTTACGCAAATCCTTTAGTAAACACTGTTCCACCAACTTCCAAGGTATGGGTGCGGCGGCAAATAAACTCAATAAACAGCCCAATTGCTTATCGCCGTCTTCTAATTCTTGCCAACTCAACTCAAAGGCTGCTAACACACCTCGTTGTGCTGTCATGTCGGCTTCTGACTTAGATTTAGACAGAGAAAGCTCATCTAGTCGCTTGTTCTCCAACCGTCGCAACATCTCAGCTAAAGATAAATCCTGTTTTCGCGCCAGATAGCGCCCCACTAATTCCACACCCAAAGGTAAATATCCCAGCCACTCACACAACTGATTTGTTATAACTAATTCTCGCTCAATTCGCTCTGGTGTTTCCTTGAGTAAAGACTTCAACAACTCCAGCGCCGCCTCTGGTTGCAGCACATCCAAAGATAACTGTGGGATGCGTCCCAAGTTCTGCCGCGTAGTTATCAACACTTTAAACCGAGAAGGTAGGGACTGTAAGTAAGGCTTGACTTCCTCGTAGTCGCTGACATCATCCAACGCTAGCAGCACTTCACCACCACGCCAACGCCGCCAGCAATATTGTACTTGGGCGAGTATATCAAAATCTTCTGGCGGGTTTAAGTCAAGCTGCGTTCTGGCAAACTGCACAACTTGAATGCCCACATCCCCAGTTTTTGCCAGCAACCAGCAAAGCCCACCGTTGTAAGTCTCGCGTTGCTGGATGGCATATTGCAGGGCGAGTTCTGTTTTCCCAACTCCACCCATGCCAGCAACAGCGGCTATTGCTACTTGTTTATTATCCTGCAAAAGTTGGTGGAGTTTTTGCAATTCTGCTTCACGCCCGACAAATTCCACCACCCCACTCAGGGGCAAATTTTGCGGTATTTCGGTAGAAGAATTTGACTTTACCCGTTCCCGTTCGGGCGACTGTAGTCATAAGTTAAAAGTTTGGGTTCGGTTGTCATTAGAAACGTTCCCAACATTCCCGCCATAATTTTTATCGACTGTGTTCGTAAAATTCTGAATAATAGAGGGTTGAGATTTAACAGTATTAGCCACCGTCTCAACAGCTTGAGCAATTTCTGGGTCTTTGTTTGCCGCTTCCTCTACTTGTTCGATTAGATGCGCTTGACCATAATCTAAAGGTTGTGTTTGAGCTAATTCAATAGCACTTGCCATATTGGGTTGTTTGCGCTTTAGGAGTAATAATAACTTTTCGCCTTCGTTCCAAGCCTTTTCGCCGATGATTTCACCAGTTTTTTCAAAGACTTTAGTGATGACTAAGGTGGCGATCGCAGCTGCTGTCAGTGATACTGGCTCCATAATTCGCCAAAATATACGGAATTTTACTTATGGTTCTCAGTCTAACAGCCTTTAAACAAGTAATAAACAACAAATAACAGAAAAATTATAAAAAATTGAAGGGACGACTTCTACAGGTGAAATCGTCCCTCTCAACTTTTAAATAAGGGACTTCCAAGAAATAAATTATCCACTCTTGTGGGGTGGGCGTCTCGCCCGCCCGTTCATAGGGGCGGACAAGATGTCCACCCCACAAGAAAAGTTGTATATTTTTTTATTTGGAAGTCCCTAATTCGCTGCTTTTTGCAATTACATTTTGTGATGGCGAAGGGTTAGCGGCGATAATTACGAATCTAAAATTTTGGATACCTCTTACCGAGTTTCAGCTTGAGTTGACACTGTTAATACTTGCGGTGGTGTAGCATCGGGTGGATAGAGAAAGTCTACTTCTACTAAAGAGCGATCGCCAGCTTTCATGTTTAATGAAACTAAGGGTTCTCCTGGTTGACCCCGCTTTTGTACTAAATGGACAAACTCTGTTTTTGGCTGATTTTGCTCGTCTTTATAACGTATCCGCACTGTCCCTCGAAAGAAAACTTGACGCGCTGGCGTACTCAAAAAGCGTAACCCTGGCTGAACTAACCGATCCTCTTTTAGCGGAGTTTGTATCGATACGCTCACAGTTTGAGGACTTTGGGTATTGTTATATAACGGCAACTTCAAACTATATTGAATTCCATAGTTACCATGTGCGCGATATGCAGTGTCAGGATAGCGCACCAGCATCTTAGCACTTTGAATTTGATTAGTTCCTAAGGTACCACGATGCAGGGTACTCAGGGCATAGGAAAACATTTGGCCGGGTTGGGGAATAGTTAAATACCTAGCTTTAGGATTATCTACTAATAAGGCTCGCCATTGGGTACCAGCAACCACTCCAGCAACGCGCCCGTAAATTATTGGTTTGTCAGTTTCTTCTAAAGGAGTGGGGGTTTTATCCCGTGGGGCGGACAAATCACCATTATTTAGTAAATTTTCCCATTCTTCCAAAGTAGGGGCACGTTCGCTACCATCAGGATTTGTCGGGGCGAACATGGCTAAGCTAGCTGCATAGACAGTGTTACTACTTTGCAACCGTATCAAAGTAGACCGACCATTCAGAGGTGGCGTCAATCCCTGCACCGGAATTGGTAAATTTAGTAACATCCGACTTTGCCCTGGTGGAATTTCAATTTGGGCAGGAAAAATATTTTGTCGTTGTCCTCTTAATATATCAGTCATGACGCGATCGCCAGGGCCGGCAAAAATTTTTCCTAAAGGATTTTGGGTAAAGGATGGTAACTCAATAAATGGTGCATCGGGTTGGCTTAAATAACTCGCCGCCTGCAAAATATTTACCTTCACCGGCTGCGAAGTAGGGTTATGCAAAATTATCCCCAGATAAAGAGAACGTAAATTTTCTGGTGGTTCAGCTCTAGCTACATGGTGAGCAAAAATATCAAATCTTCCTCGAAAGGGAAAATTTAAATGCGCTGTGGGAAATTTCTTGTCTTTTGGTGGAAAAGTTGAAAGTAAAATTCCTTCTTTTAATACCAATTCTGGACTATTGCTGTTAAAAGTTGGCACCGTATCTAACTTACCTGGTAAAGGTCGTACTTGTTGTGATTGCACGACTTCTTGAGGCGGTGGTGTAACAGGTGTGGATTGGGCTATGGGAAAACTTAGTAAAAACGGCAACATATACTTAGGTAACACTTTGAACATACAGACACTAACAACTTGATGAAAGTGCCAGATTGTTAATAATTAATAAGAAATCGGCAACAATGCCACTCAAATTTTCTGGATTTAGAACCGGAACGTGAACAAAGATACAACGCATTGGTAGTTGGTTTTGGTTTAGGTAGTCTAAGACGCAATAGTAAAGACCTTCGCAAACAAATTTACCGCAGTCTTGGCTAATGTCAATTGCCGCTGCTTCGGCGACTAATTTTTCTAAATCAACATCTGTGTGCAAAACACTTTCACCACAGCTGGCGGTTAATTCCACACTTAATTTTGTGCGACTGGCAGCCATGCCACAACAAATGATGCGATCGGGTTGGATTGCATTGATTTTTTCAATTACCAGGGAACTGGCCTGTTGCACATCTACGGGTAACGACCGCAAAAAAGTTAAATCATGGGAAATCGACTGAAGTTTCGTAACTTCTACTAATAAATCATCAGATGAATTTGATTGTTGATCGGCCAGCCAAGTGTCAAAAGAAGTTAATAGAATTCTTTTCTGCATAACAAATATTATTTACAATAGGAATATTATTTAGAATAGAAAAACCCTCCATAATAATTTTACAAGGAGCAGGTAGATGCCAGTGATTGCGGTCGTAGACTACGAGATGGGAAATTTGCACTCAGTCTGCAAAGGTTTGGAAAAAGCCGGGGCAACTCCTAATGTTACTTATTCTCCAAAGGAATTAGAACAAGCAGATGCAATAGTTTTGCCGGGAGTGGGAGCATTCGATCCCGCAGTACAACATTTAAGATCGCGTGGTTTAGAACAACCGATCAAAGATGCGATCGCATCCGGCAAACCTTTTTTGGGCATCTGTTTGGGACTGCAAATTCTCTTTGAATCAAGTGCAGAAGGTATCCAACCAGGACTGGGAATTATCAAAGGAAAAGTACGGCGGTTTCGTCCCGAACCAGATATTACTATTCCTCATATGGGTTGGAATCAACTGCAAGTGACTCAGCCAAAAAGTCTTTTGTGGGAGCATTTGCCGTCAAATCCTTGGGTGTATTTTGTTCATTCCTACTATGTCGATCCCATAGAAGAGCAAATTCGTGCAGCAACCGTCACCCACGGTACTCAAACCGTAACAGCTGCCATCGCCCGCGAAAACCTGATGGCTGTCCAATTTCACCCCGAAAAATCTTCTAATATTGGATTGCAAATCTTGTCTAATTTTGTTGCTCAAGTACGGGAAAAAATTCCTGCATAATTATTTTTGTCATTAGTCATTAGTCATTAGTCATTAGTCATTTGTGAATAAATGAAAATGGCCATTGACCATCAATATAATGTCCAATGCCCAATGCCCAATGCCAAATGAGCAATGAGTCTGAGAATTTACGGTAATCGCCAGCTAAAAACTTTACCAGGGAAAGAGACTAGGCCTACTAGTGCTAGAGTCAGGGAGGCAGTCTTTAATATTTGGCAGGGAAAAATTACAGGTTGCCACTGGCTAGATTTGTGTGCTGGTACTGGTTCAATGGGCGCAGAGGCTTTGTGTAGAGGAGCCGCCTTAGTAGTGGGAATCGAAAAATCGAGCCGAGCCTGTGCCACAATCGGTCAAAATTGGCAGCAGGTAGCTAGTGCCGAACAAGAATTTCGGGTACTGCGGGGAGATATTATTGGGCAGTTAAAAACGTTATCAGGCAAACAATTCGATCGCATCTACTTCGATCCACCTTATGCCAGTGGATTGTATGAGTCAGTTTTAGGAGCGATCGCCCAACATCAACTTTTAGATCCTAACGGCGAAATCGCAGTTGAACACGCTTCACAAGATTGGACATCGCCAGAGATTCCCACTTGGGAAATTTGCCGCCAGAAAGCTTACGGCAACACATCACTCACTTTTTACAAAATTCGGAGTCAGGCGGACGGGGGAAATGAGGGAGCAGGGGGAGCAGGGGAGGCAGGGGAGGCAGGGGAAAAGGTTAAAGGTTAAAGGGAAAAGGAATAAATTTAATCTTTCCCCTTTTCCCCTTACCCTTTTCCCCTTACCCTTTCCCCAGTCCCCAGTCACCAGTCCCTACTTTATCAGCCTCCCAGCTGGTTGGGGCGTTTATATTGCTTATAGGCAGCGTAAAATAGTCCGCCGAGGGTGACGAAAACTAGACCAAGGACAATACCTGAGAGTAGGGGTTCAACCACTGTAAGTTTCCTCTTTGCAATTGTTCAATATTTGTTTCCCGTTTTTGATTTTACCAAATTTGGTATGAATCCTCTGCCCTAGAGGCTTTTAGGACGACTGGTCGTATTAAAATTGTCTTGGTGTGCTTGCAGACACCATCAAGAACTTTTAAGCTATGTGTAGGAAATGAAAACTTTTTAGCACACCTAAACTTTTACAGCAAACCTTTTGGATAATCAGATTACCAAACCCGAAATTTTGATTCAGCGCATCATTTTATTGGCGCTGGCCATTCTGTTAGCAGTGCCCTTGGGCTTTTTTGGCGTTCACTTGGTTCAAGCCTCTGATCCTTATGTCAAGAGTGTTTTATCCCTAACAGGAAACCCAATTCAAGGACACGCTATCTTTCAAATTAATTGTGCTGGTTGTCATGGCTTGGAAGCAGATGGGCGAGTGGGGCCTAGTTTGCAAGCTGTATCGAAGCACAAGTCTCGGTATGGACTGATTCACCAAGTGATTAGTGGCGACACGCCCCCAATGCCAAAGTTCCAGCCTAGCGCCCAAGAAATGGCAGACCTTCTGAGCTACTTAGAGTCGTTGTAGGCATTCGATTCTTTAGCTGCGAGATGCGTAAATTCCTCATTGAAAAAGGCAGTATTCAATGTACTGCCTTTTTTAATTTGTGAAAATTTTTAATAAGTCTTTAGGACTTACGCACCGAAGCCTCAAAGTCCGATCCGCCTTAACCCCCCTTCAAAAGGCTACGGTGTATACACATCTGTATAGAAAACCAAAATCCTCGTAGATCCGTCATTATCCTCCTTAAAAAGGAGGACTTTGAGAGATTTTTGCCCCCCTTTTGAAGGGGGGTTGGGGGGATCAAAAGTCTGCGGCGCAACTCTAGAAGACTTGTGTGTACACCGTAGCTTCAAAAAAGGGGGGAAAGCCTAAAGCTACGCCACTTGCTCCAAGTCGGGAAAGCCGCCCACCGCAGTGGCTCCCCTTTTGAAGGGGGGTTGGGGGATCTGAGTGCGTAAGTTCTGAGTCTTAACAAAATCTAAAAATTTTCAGATGCATTTTAACCTCTTGTTTATAATCTGGTAGTTTTTACGTAGAGTCTTTGATAAAAACTTATAGAAATTGTATATTTTAAAGTATGTTAGCAAACTACTATTTAATTATTCTGAAATTGAAGTTAGCGTACCTGGCTTAGTGGGACTAAGGCAAAAGTTCCCAGTGAATCGGCTACAGCATAGCTTCTTTGACAAACAAGATATTCTTTGAAATAAATTAAAGCTAATGACTGAAGCCCTCCAAATCGGTAATCGTAAAATTGCAGCTAGCGAACTGATTTCTTTACTAGCTAGTTACCAAATGCTGCCACAATTGCAGCGGGAATTGATTGTGGATGAGGCGATTGAGCAAAGCTCGCGCTCAGCCGATGTGGCAATAAATCTGACACCTGAAGAAGTAGCCCAAGCTAAACAGCAGTTTTACGCTGAAAAACAATTGAAAAATGAAGAAGACATCCAAGCTTGGATGGCACGTCAGGGTCTAAGTTACGAACAACTAGAAGCTGTTACTACTAGAAAGCTGAAAATTGAAAAATTTAAGCAAGCCACTTGGGGCAATAAACTGGAAGCTTACTTTTTTCAGTCCAAGTCAAAACTCGACAAAGTAATTTATTCTCTACTGCGAACCCAGGATGTGGGAATTGCTCAAGAACTTTACTTTCGCATTCAAGCAAAAGAAAACTCTTTTGCTGACTTGGCACGGGAATATTCACTAGGCCCAGAAGCCCAAACTGGCGGTTTAGTAGGCCCAGTAGAACTTAATGCACTACATCCAGTCATGGTGCAAATGCTCTCTAGCAGTCAACCAGGTCAAATATTACCCCCTACCCGCATCGCTGAATGGTTTGTGATTTTGCGGCTAGAAAAATTTATCCCCGCACAATTGGATGAAAGTATGAAAGCCCGCCTACTGAATGAACTGTTTGAAGCTTGGTTACAAGAACAGCAAAAACAAATGATGTCTGCACGACTAGAACAAGCTGCAACACAAACACACGAAGACGTTGAAAAACCATTAACCTAAGTATGGCCAATTAAGAGGAAACAGGGAACTGGCGACAGTTTGATACCCCACAATTAAATAATGGGGATTTAGATAATGACGGATTGAAACTTCACCAAATTTTAATGAGTAGCCGTTTCAAACACCTTCAACTCTTTTTCTGATACACCCTGATGTTCTTTGCGCCAAGCCTGGGGAGGTAAGCCATGATGTTGGCGAAACTGGCGGGAGAAATGAGATACATCTTGATAGCCCAAGGTTTTGGCAATCTTCTCTATGGTTTGATTATTATTTTGGAGTAAGAAACGCGCCCCTGCCATGCGACGTTTAACAATCCAAGAGTTAACAGTTTCTCCTGTCTGCCTTGCTACTCGGTTAGTTAAGTAAGCCGGTGAGTAACCAACGGCCTCAGCTACATCACACAAAGTAATTCCTTGATGATAGTGGGCTTCGATGAAGTCGAAAACTTCTTTTAATTGGGGAATGCTAGGAAAAATTGATTTCCCAAAAATAATGCTTTCTTGACAAGAGTCTTCTGCAACGCCAATAGTTGCATCTTCAGCGATCGCTGTAATATTATCCTCTACAAATACTGATTTTGCAGGTTTCTCCAATTGAACTGCACACCAGTATTGGAGATTAGCTTGCTTTTGCAGTCGGCTAGCGATCGCTCTGAGCAATTCATCTAGTGTAGAGGGTTTGGTAAGATAATCATCTGCCCCCAATTCCATAGCTTTGCGAACATCTGCTTTGGTGCTACTACCAGTCAGAAAAATCAAGGGAATAATCGCTGTTAGGGGATCTTGGTGTAGCGCAGTGAGAACGCCATAACCATCCATATCGGGCATCGTGATATCGCAAATAATTAAATCCGGTATATATTCTTGTGCTTTTTGAATACCAGCAAAGCCATTATCAGCACCTATCGTATCAAAACCTTTAGCGTTCAGACCTTTTAAATAAAGATTGCGGGTAACGTTATCATCTTCAATAACGAGAATTTTTTTTGACGATTGGTACATCATTTCCTCTCACCAAAACTGTTTGCGATCGATAATTGCTAGGCTCTTTCCTAAATCTGTAAAAATAAATGAGATTAATTACCTTTTTGAATAATAATTATTTTTATTCAACACTTATAACCTATAATTGATGGACTTTGATTTGATTAGTGGCAACATCACAGTAAAAGTACTACCCACACCAACTTCGCTTTCTACAAAAACTTGACCTTGATGTAAGTCTACGAGAGTTTTAAGAATCGATAGCCCTAGCCCAGTACCAGGTATATTATCGACATTACTACCTCGGAAAAATGGCTCAAATAGCCGTTGCCGATCCTCTAGCGAAATCCCAATACCTGTATCTTTTACATGGAAAATTACTTTCTCTTTATTGCACGATAGCTTCAATTCAACTGCTGGATTTGAGCGAGAATACTTAATTGCGTTATCGAGTAAATTCTTCAAAATTGGTTCTACTAGTTTCTTATCTATACAAGCTATTAAAGAATTTTCTTGACTAACGAAATTTATTTTAACTTGGCTGACACTCATCTGCATTTGTGCAACTAAATCATCACAAAATTGAACTAAATCGAGCGGTTTCGGGTCAAAATTTAGTTTCGCTGATTCTGCCTTAGAGAAAAACAGAATATCATCTAACATTTGACTGAGTTCTTCAGTCGCTTTTTGAATGTGATCGAGTAGCGGTTGTATTTTCTTCTGTGTACGTTTGTCTACTTCTTCCTTGAGTAAACTATTAGAAAATGAAACAATATTCAGTGGATTGCGGAATTGATGGCAAACCATAGAAAGAAAACTAGCTCTAAGTTCGCTTAATTGTTTTGCTTTTTCTAAAGCTTGATTAAGGTTTAATTGTGCATACTTGTAATCAGTAATATCAATACCTGCAATCATTTCAACTGGTTTTCCACCAAAATCCAGCACTCCATCCAGGGTTGCAACTGCACAAGCTAGCCAGCGTTCTGTACCGTTTTTTGTGAGAATATTCATCTCTTGATATTCAAATTTACCAGCTTCATCCTGGTTACGTATTTGTCTGCGTTTTTTACTTTTAATTAGTCGGCGCAAATCAAAGCCTGTTAATAGTTCTTCTTTTGTGTAGCCAGTAAGTTGCTCTACTGCTGGATTTATGTAGCAAAGCCGGGTATCTTGAATTAAGAAGGTGCTAGCATCTGTTGTTTCTGCTAGAGTCCGAAATCTAGCCGCATTGAGCCTTAATGCTTCTTCTGTTCGTTTAGATTCAGTAATGTCCCAAATACTCCAGACTCTACCAATGATTTTGCCTTCAAGCAAGTGAGGTTTAGAGTAGTGTGCAAAAACTCTGCCATCTTTTAACTCTAGAATGTCATAGCTCTCGAAATCAGATTGGCTAGATACTTCCCAAATGAGCCGATTAAAAGCTTGCGGATCTTTAAGTTGATTCTCAAAAAATGTTTTGCTTTGAGGACATTTTTTAGATAATACTAAAGACTCTGGGATCTGCCACATATCTATAAATTTCTGATTCAAGCTCAGAATATCTCCCTCAAAGTTAACTACAACAATGCCAATGGCTGTAGATTCGAGGGTAGAACGAAGTAAAGATAGAGATGCTTCTAATTCTAGTTCTTTGGCCTTAAGTTCAGAAATTTCTTGTTGTAAATAATCTTTAGTACCCTTTAATCCATCAGTCCATTTTTGCAGGCTTAATTCTACTATTTCATCACTTTTTTCGCGAACAAAGGCACAGCCAAATTGCATATCTTGGTCTTTGACATAGCTAATGGATATTTCTACTAGAAATATTCGACCTCCCTTTGTCCGATACCGAGATTTAAAAGTAAGTGAGTTTTGCAATTTAATATCTGACCAATTGTGTAGAAAAAAGTCTACATCTACATCAGCCAGTGTCATCGAAAGTAGTTCTTCACGCGAATACTCAGTCATCAGACATGTAGCATCATTGACGTAAAGAAACTGTGCGTTTTCTCCTAAACAAAAGGCAGCATCTATAGCGCTATTTATTAGGAGGTAAGCAAACTTCATCTGTACTTCTGGCTCTTGGGGCCACTCTGTGTTGGATGTAGTCAATGTACGATCGCCAGAACTCATATCTTTAACTTGCTCCTTTTCATTAATCAGCACCATAGCTGCTAATGAGCTAGTAATTCCAATCTCCTTAAATCCTTACTTAGTGCAGTTTAGGCTGCTGACAATCAAAGTACTTTGCAGATTAGATAAAATCACTAATTAACTTTACAAAACTTATCATACCAACAAAACCTATAAAAAGCGAACTATTTAACCATAATTACCTCAAACAACCTCGCTCGTTGGAGTTTATTTTTGAATTAAAAAGCTTTTTATTTGCATATCAGATTTGGACAAATCTAATCAAGATTTGTCAAGATATTTTATTCGATAAAACTTCTAAACTCTCGATCTACTCAGTTAAGAAGATATTTTATATTTAAACTGTCTAATATCAGATTTAACTAGTACCGATCGATATAAATACACTAGCCACATCGTACTTCAAACAAGCTACAAAATTGCTAAAAAACTTATAAAGAAAGTTTTTAGATTTACAATTCCACATAGCCTGGAAAAAGCAATCTACGCGTTGCACCTTATAGAAATACGCTAGCTGTGTAGAGTCGTTTGATTGTCAACATAAATGAATTTGCCCTGTTTAGCCGGGCTGGAATGAGCAAGTTTTTACTCATAAATTCATTTTCTTAATTTATCTTAACTTACCCTCTCAGGGATTTAACTATACAAGAATGTGTTTAGTCATCTGTCTCAAGAAATACATTTGTATCAAATCATTTAAGCCTAAATGTTAATTTTATTACATTAGTAATTTACAGAAGGCTACGAGAAAGCCCATTCCCTTCTATAGCAGTCCGATTTGATTTCTGAAAAAATATAAGTATCTGTAGGGGAGCCAGTGCGTTGCGGAGGTTCCCGACGCTCGATGACTCGCTACCGCTTCGCTATCCGTTGTAGCAACTGGCGTTGTGTTATGGCGTAGCCTAACGCACCAAAACATTTAGCTGGTGCGTTATGCCAAAGGCTAACGCAACGCCAGTCCGCTCAAGCCGGGAAACCCGCCCATGCGGCTGGCTCCCCTACGTATATGTCAAAAATCAAACATGAGTCCTATATCCAAATTTTCCGTACTCATCCCTTAGTCGTCTCTCAAAAGAAATACAACAAGTTAATAAATTATGTTTTTATTGTTACAAACTATTGAATCAAATTATATTTAGTGACAACATAATAATCCTTGGGTGGATAATGCACGATTTAGAACCTTTTGCTACCGACAAGAGGAATTTTGAAACATCTTCTTAAGTAGAAGGCAGAAGGTAGGAGTAAAAGCCAGTGTCGATCGGGATTTTCAAGTTTTGTATTTTACATTTAATTATGCCTACCTGCTTGGAAACTTGTTTTAGCTCAAAGCCTTGCCTGGTAGAAGTTAGGATTTTTCTTTAAAGAATGAATTAAACAGTGAGAAGTAAGTCAGCATAATTAAACTAAACTATGTAAATCTTTGTAATGAAAAACGCGAAAAGCTTTCTAACTTATCTCTTGAGACTTTAATCTTATTGATATAGTGATGTTTATTTCCAACCAACTTGTTTAGCGATCGCCAAGCTGTTGTGATTTAGCTAATGCAGAAGCTAAAACAGATTTGATGTAAATCAAAAGAGTTTTCATGGTAAATGTAGCGATGTAGCTGATGAGCGATCGCCAGATATTAATCGTCCAGAGTAGATAAGTAAATATTGTAGTTATCGCCACAAAAGCGAAATATTTGACATGCAAATCGAAAGATTTTTCATTGCAGATTAGTCTTGATTATATTAAATCTCATCAGTTATTAATCTTTGCATCTGCTAAATCTGAAATACTACCGTAACGCTCGCAATAGAAGCGAAAAATTTGACACGCTCATCAAAAGATATTTGATTGCACATCTGTATTTATCTCATCTATTGTGATTTGTATAAGCACAGCCTGATTGCTGTATGATTTTGCAAAAAATTTTTGGTAGTCCACTCACAAGTATCAATCAGCAGCAATCAACCGTTTCTAATATCGACAAAGCTTGGTGATAGGTGTAAAGATGCAGATTTTTTTGTATTGAATATTTCCAGCGCTGTGATTGTAGACGAAACAGCCCTTGTGTAAATTTAATGTAATTACCCCAAAGCAATGAGTCAAAACTATACAGATTCAAATCCTCTAATTGCCAGTGAGTCATACAACGAATTTCCATCAAACAAATATGTAGAATCTGTATCTGACGTTTCCCATCAGGTTGATGAATCACAGAAGAATGGGGAAATTCAGCCTTTTTTCTACAATGAAACGCCGCCAACGCTCTCAGTTGCAGATGCGATCGCCGAGATGCTGGTGAATTTGGGCGTAAACTACGCCTTTGGTGTCGCTGGCGGCGCGATGGCCAGCCTTTGGGGTGCCCTATCGAATAGCAACATACAGGTGTTGAACTTCCGCCATGAAGCGGGAGCGGCCTTTGCAGCCACAGAGGCTTACTTTGCTAGCGATCGCCCCAGCGTCGTCTTTACTACAGCCGGCCCTGGTATTACCAACGCCCTCACCGGCTTATTTGCGGCTCGTGGCGAAGGTGCAAAGGTAATTTTGCTGTCGGCTTGCACCTCCGCACCGCAACGCGGACGTTGGGCAATTCAAGAAACCAGCACCTACACCTTACCTAGTGGGGGAATTTTTACCCCAGGTGCGTTATTCAACTATGCAATTACCATCGAATCTGCGGCTCAACTACCGCAGATTTTTCGTAAATTAGCCCTAGCCTTAGCGCAACCAGGCGGATTTGTCGCTCATTTGAGCATTCCCACCGCCGTGCAGACAAGTTTAGTTGAAGGTGTAGCCTTTCCCAAGTTAGATGTTTCTCGCTGTCAGGTAACTCCTTCTAGTGAAGCGATCGCAAAATCTGTGGAGTTATTATCATCTGGCCCCTTTGCCATCTGGGTCGGTTTTGGTGCCCGTGACGCGGCAGACGAAATCCGTCAACTCGCTGAAAAAACTGGAGCAGCCGTCATGTGTTCGCCGCGCGGTAAAGGCATCTTTCCCGAAGATCATCGGCAATTTGTAGGTGTCACTGGTCTAGGCGGTCACGCTTCCGTCTTGACTTACATGGAACAACAACCTCCACTACACACACTCGTATTAGGAACTCGCCTTGGGGAACCGACTTCCTTTTGGAGTTCGGCGCTAGTTCCCGAAAGAGGCTTTATCCATGTAGATATTGACCCAGAAGTGCCAGGTGTAGCTTATCCACATGTTGAAACTTTCGGGGTTCGGTCTGACATCAAAACTTATCTCCAAGAATTGTTGCAGCACTTACCAGGTAATCCTCTTGCACATTTGTCCTTTCCTCGTCCCGAACACCAAGCCATCGCATCTGCACCAGAAGTAGACTATCCAGTGCGTCCAGAAGTATTAATGGCAGCAATTCAAAAGATTGTTGTTGAGGGTAGCGATGCCATAGTTATGGCAGAGTGTGGGAACTCATTTACTTGGTCAACGCATTTATTAGAATTTGCCCAAGCCAATCGTTACCGAGTCAGCACCGGAGTGGGAGCAATGGGTCACGCCGTCACAGGAGTGTTGGGTGCAGCACTGGCGAACAATACCAAAGCCGTGGGTATTGTCGGCGATGGCGCAATGCTGATGAATAACGAAATCAGCACAGCAGTGAAATACAAAATTCCGGCGATTTGGATAGTACTTAACGATGCACGTTACAACATGTGCCACCAAGGTATGAAAATCTTGGGATTAAAAGGTGCTGATGCAACACTTCCGCCAACAAACTTCGCCATGATTGCGCGGGGGATGGGAGCAGAAGCGATCGTAGTTGTCAGAGAGTCCGATATTGAACCAGCATTAGAACAAGCGATCGCTTCAAATGTTCCTTTTCTGATTGATGTTGTCATTGATGGCGATCGTCTCGCACCCTCCGGCGGACGTAATAAGAGTTTGGCAGCCCAAGGAATCAAATCAAATCCCGCTCAAACTCCAGCTAAACCAGTTTCGTTTCCCTTAGTTTGATTTCCCAATTCGTAATTGAGATCGAATGGCGAATTTTAGAGAATTGGTATACCTTCCTTGTTCAAAGTGTCAAACCAGAAGCCCACACTAATCAACCCAAAATCAATATTGAGAAACCAAAATGCTGCTCTTTGAAACTGTTAGAGAAATGGGCCACGAACAAGTTCTTTTTTGTCATGGTAAAAATCCAGAAATTAAAGCGATTATTGCTATCCATGACACAAGTTTGGGGCCAGCAATGGGAGCTACGAGACTGTTTCCTTATGTTAGTGAAGAAGCTGCTTTAAAAGATGCCCTACGTCTCAGCCGGGGAATGACATATAAAGCTGCATGTGCCAACATTCCCGCTGGTGGAGGAAAAGCAGTTATTATTGCTAATCCAGAAAATAAAACGGATGAATTGTTGAGAGCTTACGGACGTTTTGTCAACAGTATTAATGGACGTTTTATTACTGGACAAGATGTAAATATTACTCCTGATGATGTGCGGACAATCGGGCAAGAAACTCAATATGTTGTTGGATTATCAGAAAAGTCCGGCGGCCCTGCTCCCATAACATCTTTAGGAGTTTTTCTCGGAATTAAAGCCGCTGTCGAGTTTCGCTGGCAAACTAAAAGACTTGATGGTTTAAAAGTAGCAGTTCAAGGTTTAGGAAATGTAGGTAAAAATCTCTGTCGTCACCTACACGAACATGATGTTCAGCTTTTTGTCACCGATATAGATCCAGCAAAAGCAGAAGAAGTCAAACAGCTTTATGGCGCAACTGTTGTAGAGCCATCCGAAATTTATTCTGTTGACGTAGATGTTTTTGCTCCTTGCGCTTTAGGAGCAATTCTTAATAGCCATACAATTCCTTTTCTCAAAGCTAGCATTGTTGCTGGTGCAGCTAACAATCAACTAGAGAACGAGCAGTTACATAGCCAAATGCTTGTTAAAAAAGGGATTCTTTATAGCCCTGATTATGTAATTAATGCCGGAGGGCTAATTAATGTTTACAACGAAATGATTGGCTATGACGAAGAAAAAGCGTTAAAGCAAGTCGATAACATTTATAACACATTACTAGCGATTTTTGATATTGCTAAACAGCAGGGAATTACTACTAACGATGCTGCCAAACGGCTGGCAGAAGACAGAATTGCAAAGGGTAGGAGCAAGACAAATAAGGCGATCGCAGCGTGAAAACAACACAGAATTTAATTCTAAATTCTGAATTATTGATTGTTACTAATTAGTTATGGGGAGCGAACAATGGAAAAAAATACGTTTGCAACATCAGCTTATATCGCAACTTCACCAGAGATTGCCTTTGACTACCTTTGTAGTTTAAAGAACTTGGATGAATGGACGCTTTATAGCCGGATGAAAGAGCAAATCGACGAAGATACTTGGTTAGGAAGTGCGTCTGGTTATCACAAAAATCTCTACTATCACGTTAAAAAATTAGAGAATAAACTTTTCTACGGTATTGAGTGGCATTGTGGGTTAGAGTATCAAAAATATTTTCAAGTTTACCCCGTCTTACTTTTTCCTCCAGATTATATCGAGCCTGGTACAGACGAAAAAGGCGTGTATTTTCACTGGTTAAGCTTTGTCGATCCAAAACGGCAAACTCAGATGATTATGCAGGGAATTCATACGGTACACACTTCCGAGTGTCGTTCTCTAAAAGGAAATTTGGAGCGCAAAGTCGGTCATACTAAAGCAGCGAAAGGGCGCTTCTTTATTGATACTGACACTATCTATGTTGATGCCCCAATTGAAATTGGAATTGAATACTTAAAAGACTTACGAAATATAGATGAGTGGGCGCATCTACTACGACCAAATGGCAAGATTGGCTTGGATTCAGGTGAATTTAAAGATGAATATGACCAGGAAGTCAAAGTTTCTGTTCGGGTACATAGTTTGAGTAAATACTACTTAGTTGAACAAGAATACTTTTATCCAGACTACGAATATTATCAGCGTTCTGTAGCGTTAATGATTCCAACCGCTTATGCTTTCGCCGATCCCGAAGCTTCTGGTTTTATCCTGCATCGAATCACATTTTGGAAAGCAGATGGAACCGTTAGCCACGGCAAACTCCAGATTGAAGATTTTGGGGCTGAAAGCATGAATATTAAACGTTTGCTGGAAGCAAAAGCTGGCAATTTTCAATCATTCGATCGCGGCATGAGTTACTTACCAAAAATTAAAGAGGAGTTAGTTAATAGTCATTAGTCATTAGACAAATGACAAATCAAAAAATATGAAACTGAAGCAAGTTACTATCACTTTACTGAGTTTTTGTGTTGTCGGTTTTTCTGGAATCAAATCTGCGGTAGCTGCATCATTTTCGGTAATTGCCGAGGGGCTTTATAATGCAGGAGGTTTAAATTTTGGCCCTGATGGCAATCTCTATGTCACAGAGGCGGGAATCGGGGGAAGTGGAAGTTGCGTTCCGCCACCAAGTGGTCAGGGCGATTCTTTATGCTACGGCACGAGTGGCGCAATTACCAAGATTGGGAATGGCAAAACCGAACGTATACTTACAGGGCTTCCTTCCTTAGCACTACCAGATGGTACTGGAGGCGCTGGGCCGCGTGACATCAAATTTGATGCTACAGGTAAGCCTTATGTTCTGCTGGGGTATGGGGCTAATCCAGTTTTTCGCGATCGCAATTTGGGTAACACCGACCTCGGTAAAATCATTGCACCCGACTTTAATACCAACTCTTGGACAAGTATTGCCGACATAGCTAGCTATGAACTCGCTAATAATCCCGATGGAAATGACGTAAGTAGCAATCCCTTGGGTTTTGTAATCGATGGCAATAATTTGGTTGTGGTTGATGCAGGTGCAAATAACTTGCTCAGTGTAAAAACTGATGGGAATAATTTGCAAGCGATCGCCACATTTCCTCAAGACATCTTGACTAATCCAATCTTTCCGCCTGCTGGTACTCCATCCAATGAACCATCGCAGGTACCATCTGTAAACGAAACACCGCAATTGCAGTTTCCCATTCAAGCGGTACCCTCAAGCGTAGCTAAAGGGCCGGATGGTGCTTATTATGTCAGCCAATTTAGTGGTTTTCCTTTCCCAGAAGGCGGAGCAAAAATCTATCGCATAGGTGCTGATGGTTTACCAACGATCTATGCCGATGTCTTTACCCAACTTACAGACTTGGAATTTGATACTGAAGGTAATTTATATGCTTTGCAGTATGCCAATCAGTCGGCTTGGAAGGGTAATTTTGATGGTTCTCTAATCAAAATAGCTCCTGATGGAACTCGCACAACCATCCTCAGTGGCAATGGATTAGAGTCGCCCAGCGCCTTGACAATTGGTTTAGATGATGCAATTTACATCACAAATCGAGGCGATCGCCCCGGTCAAGGACAAGTCCTGAAAATTGAAAATTTCAAGTCTATTCCCGAACCGAATAGTGCTTTAGGCATATTAGCGATCGGTGCTTTAGGCGTTGGTTACTTACACAAGAAAAAAAGCCCCAAAACCATACTGGCTGCCAGTCCTAAAAAATTTCTTCTGAATTCTAACTCCTGAATTCTGACTTGATAAATTATTTAACTCTCAATCTCCCAAGCTATGAAACTCAAGTTATTTGTTCTTACATCTGTAACATTCTGCTTTGCTGCTATTTCTGGAACACCATCTGCACAAGCCGCAAGTTTAACGAAAATTGTCGATGGAATTAGTAATGCACGGGGTATTAGCTTTGGCCCTGACGGAACTCTCTACGTAGCAGAGCCAGGTATCGGAGGGAACGGAAATTGCCAACCATCTCCGAGTACGCTATTTCAGCCTATCTGTGCTGGTAACAGTGGTTCGCTCGTCAAAGTTACACCAGGTGGTCAACCACAGCGTATACTCACAAACTTTCAGTCTCTAGCAGAACAACCAAGCGGTAACCAAGGCGCCGGTATTCAAGATATACAATTCGATTCTCTAGGAAATGCTTATCTTTTGACTGGCTTTGCTGGTTACCCAGGAAACCGCGATTTAGAAACACTTAACCTTGGTTCTCAATTTCCTCTCCCACCGCAGCAACTTGCTACTTTCCCCCCATCAACACCCGATAAAGTTTTGAATACACCGCTTTTAGCGCAACTCTACAAAGTAGACTTAAATAGCGGTAAGCTGGACAGTATTTTTGACTTCGCCAAGTATGAAATCACCAAAAATCCAGATGGTGGGGATGTAGTAACCAATCCCTATGACCTGACTATTAGCGGTGATAGTGCTTATGTGGTTGATGGTGGTGGGAACACTGCTTACAAAATTAAACTTGATGGAAGTGAATCCCAGGCAATTGCAATTCCTAAAAATATTATTAGTAAGTCCGATTTACCACCAGGATTAGAAGTACCTCCAGGGCTATTAGATGAGCTTCCAGGAGGAAAAATCGCAATTCAATCAGTACCCACAGGTGGCGTAATTGGCCCAGATGGAGCTTTATACGTTGGTGAATATACGGGTTTTCCTTATCCAGAGGATAAATCACGGATTTTCCGCATCGGCGAGGATGGCAACCCAGAAGTTTATCTGGATGGATTTACCCACATCACAGACCTAACCTTTGATGAAGACGGCAATTTGCTGGTGTTACAGTTTAGCGACACCTCCCAATTAGGAGGCGACATTACAAATCTACCTGGTTCTTTAATCAAAGTTGCTGCTGATGGCACTCGCACAACACTTGTTGCAGCAGGCCAAGGACTAGATTCGGCTGATGGAATTGATATTGGCCCTGACGGCAAGATTTATATTACCAATCGTGGTGTCGGCGCAGGACTAGGGGAAGTTGTTCGGGTAGATGGCCTGGTTACAGAAACTATCCCCGAACCCGGTTCAGTAGCAGGCTTATTAGCACTTGCTAGTGTAGGCGCTACTGCTGCAATGGGCAAGCGAAAACGTCAACAAAAGTTAGATGAAGAGTTGGTAGCCAAAGCAGAGACTGTCTAATCCCTTTTTACAAAGAAAGGCAGAGGGACGAGGGCAGAAGGCAGAAGGTTAGGAGTAACAATTAAAACTTTAGTTCTGGGTCTAGAGCCACATTTAAATAAGTAACTATACTGAAACTGCTTGCAGTAAGGTATAAAACGTCTTTGTTACAATCCCACTCTTTTAAAAGTGGGTTGCCTTCTGCCTTCTGCCTCCTGCCTTCTGCCTTCTGAACTGGCTTTGTCAGGGAGTGCTTAGAAAATAGAATGCTGCCTCACAGAGAAAGTTGCATTTCAAACACGAGGCAGCAGTCCAAACTTCAGAGTTCCCAAACTCGGACTGGGAACAAAATTACTCCAGGAAAGAGTATAACTCATACAACCAGGACTTAAAACTCATGGGATTAGTCAAAAATTTGTCAATTGGCATTCTCAGTACCGGATTTGCGGTGTTGGCAACAGCAGTCGAAGCCAAGGCTGTAACATTAACCTACGACAGAAGCATCGGCAGTCCTGGCTTCGGCCCTGGGCAACTTTTTGTTCCCCAAGGCATAACAGTAGATAACCAAGGGAATACCCTCATAGCTAACGGACGCGGTGTTAACCCGGATGGTACTCCTAACTACAGCCTCGGTAACAAAATTGAAATATTTAATCCTAGCGGTCAGTATATTGGCGCAATTGGTTCCGGCGGCACAGGGCCCGGACAGTTTGACGAGCCAACAACTGTAGACTTTAATCCAGTGACAGGGGATTTGTATGCAGGTGATGTTTACAATAACCGCATCAATCAATTCGATTCTCAGGGTAACTTTATTAGATCCTTTGCCAATGGATTATTTACCCCTCTCGTAGAGGGTAGGCTTTTCTTTGGGCCTTCTGGTGTGACATTTGACAAAGCTGGCAACGTTTACGTAGGTGATTTTAACGGCGAACGAATCCTTAAATTCACATCAGACGGACAGCAAATTGGTGTTATTGGTGGCACTGTGGGCACTGCACCAGGGCAATTCCAAGGTGTAGCAGGTGTAAGAATTTCCCCAGTTAGTGGAAATATCTTTGTAGCTGACCAGTATAACAACCGCGTTCAAGTACTCGATCCAAATGGTAACCCTCTGTTGGCATTTGGTTCAGCAGGTAGCGAACCTGGACAGCTTCTTCAGCCAATTGGCATCGAAGTGGACGAATATGAGAATGTTTATGTAGCCGATTCTATCAACAGCCGCGTACAGGTGTTTGATAAAAACGGTAACTTCTTGACTTCCTTCGGTGAAAATGCCCGCGATGCATCAGGTAACCCTGTACCGCCTCCAGAATTAACTGGCCCTCCCTTTGGCGACCCCCTCGACCTCACTCCCGGCAGATTTAACTGGACGGGTGGCACAAGTTATAAAGATGGCAAGCTTTATGTGGGCGATTTCTTCCAAGGTCGCGTCCAAGTCTTAAACGTAGAAGGCAGAAAACAAGTGCCAGAACCTAGTTCAGCATTGGGGCTAGCATTACTCGGACTTGGGGTTGCTACTGTGACATTGCGGAAACATAGACAACAAAAATCAACTTTCAGTTTTGAAAAGGAACTTGCTAAATAATTACTAAATTCGTAATATTTCGGCTGCACTAAGTACAAGTTCGTAGTTCGTAATTAAGTAGTTGTACACAATTATTTATAAGACGCATTTCGACTACGCTCAATGCTCGATCCTAGAGAAGACGAGGGTTGAGCGGAGTCGAAACCCGGCAACCTCTTTTTTAGTTTAATTTAGTCCTTCTACTTAAGAGGTTGTTTAAAAAGTGCTTGGCTGTAATTTTAGACACCTATCGATCGCACCTAGCCCTGGCTTCAAAACGGGGAAATTGGAATCAATTACGAATTACGAATTACCAAAAAGCCAACATTCTCAACTGCTTCCAGGAAATTAAGATTTAATGCACATTCTGATTTATTCATACAACTATTATCCAGAACCAATTGGTATTGCACCTTTAATGACTGAACTAGCAGAAGGGCTAGTCAAACGAGGTCACCAAGTGCGGGTAATTACAGGTATGCCTAACTATCCCCAGCGGCAGATTTACGATGAGTATCGGGGTAAGTTATACATTACTGAAGAAAAAAATGGCGTGATTATCGAGCGTTGTTACCTGCGAATTAAGTCTAAACCTAACCTTTTAGACAGGCTACTTTTAGAGTTGAGTTTTGTCTTTACAAGTTTTCCCCAAGCCCTCAAAGGTAAACGCCCTGATGTAATTCTGTTAACAGTACCGCCACTACTTATTTCCTTACCTGCAATCTTACTTGGTTGGTTATACAACTGCCCAGTGGTGTTGAATGTGCAAGATATCCTTCCGGAAGCTGCCGTGCGTGTTGGATTAATTAAAAATAAGCCAACGATCCGAACTCTGGAGGCTTTAGAAAGATTTGTTTACCGAAGCGTACATACTATCAGCGTGATTGCCGATGGTTTTGTAGATAATTTAATTAAAAAAAATGTACCTGCTAATAAAATTTCCTGCATTTCAAATTGGGTAAATCTCAATTTTATCCGTCCTTTTCCAAAGCAAAATAACTCTTGGAGAATTACTCATCAACTCGATGATAAATTTGTAGTTCTTTATTCAGGTAACATTGCTTTAACGCAAGGTTTAGAAACAGTAGTAGAAGCAGCAGCTTGCTTGCGTCACATCAAAGAAATTGCCTTTGTCGTAGCCGGAGAATCCGAAGCGCTCAAAACTTTGCAACAACATTGTCTTGCTTGTGGGGCTGATAATGTTTTACTGCTGCCATTGGAACAACGAGAAAAACTACCACAAATGTTAGCAGGCGCAGATGTGGGGTTGATTGTGCAAAAGCGCAATGTAATTTCTTTCAATATGCCTTCTAAAATACCATTGCTGTTAGCCAGCGGTCGCCCAATTGTGGCTTCAGTTCCCGCCACTGGTACTGCTGCCAAAGCTATCAAGCAAAGTGGCGGCGGCTTGATTGTTAAGCCAGAGTCAGCAGATGCTTTGGCGACTGCGGTATTGGATTTATATAAGCAACCAGAATTGGTAGCGCAATTAGGTCGAAAAGGAAGAAAGTTTGCGTTAGAAAATTATTGCTTTGAGCAAGCTTTGGATCGGTATGAAAAGCTATTTGAGGATGCGATCGCTAAAAAAACATCAACCTTGGATATCTTACCAAAACTGAGTTCTAAAGAATCACTTGTTGATATTTGAAAATGGAGAAATAAGGTGAATAAAAGCGACCAAAGCTCCATCGCGGTAATTGGCGATCGCCTATCATTATTAAATAAAAAATTGCTTTCACAAGCTGATATTCCGGAATCTGCAACAAATCATTTAAGTCCCCGAAAAATTACTATCATCGGCGGACATGGCAGGATGGGAAGATTATTTAAAGAGCAATTTTTAGCAGTAGGTCATCATGTTAGCGTTCTGGAACCCGAAGATTGGGGATATGCAGACGAACTATTAAATTCAGCAGAATTAGTTTTAGTCAGCGTTCCCATCGAATACACAGTTGATGTTATTCAGCGTGCAGCTAAATATCTGACACCAACTACAGCTTTGTGCGATGTCACAAGTATTAAAATACACTCAACTCAAGCAATGATCGAACACCATTCAGGCCCCGTTATGGGTTTACACCCCATGTTTGGGCCGAATATTAAATCGTTTCTAGGACAAAAATTTGTGATTTGTCCGGGGCGAAACGATGAAGCATTTCTATGGTTATTAGACTTGATTAAAGGTCAAGGTGGCGAGTTAATTGTTTGCACCCCTGAAGAACACGATCGCATGATGGTAATTATTCAAGCGGTGCAGCATTTTTGTAGATTGAGTTTTGGTATTTTCTTAGCAGAAGCAAGAATTAATGTAGAACAGAGTTTATTACTATCAACTCCTAGCTATCAGCAACAAATTGAGAGTATTAAACGTTTGTTTTCCCAAAACTCTCACTTATGTGTGGATATTATGCTAGCTACGGAAGAGAGATGTGAAGCAATTAACTCTTTAGCTAATACTTACAGCCGCTTGGCAAGACTAGTGAGAATGAAAGATAGGGAGGCATTAATTCAAGAGTTTGAAAGTATTCAAAGATTTTTTTGATAAAAAAGCAAGGCTCTTGTACAATGAGCAAAATTTTTAATTATAGGCAATACTATTTTGGATTTTAGATTGGGAATCGTTTTCTTTGTGGTTTCTGTAAATCCAGGTGTCACATTTTTTTCAAATTGGCCTAATTTAGCTAAAGTTTTATTGTTGTTGCAAAATCCCCTGTTATACCAATTCTGTATGAAGATGCACATAATCAAGACGCCCCTTAGCATCTACGGTGTACACACATCTCTGTAAGAAACCAAAATCCTCGTAGATCCTCCTAAATCCTCCTTAAAAAGGAGGACTTTGAGAGGTTTTTGCCCCCCTTTTTAGGGGGGTTGGGGGGATCAAAAGTTTACGGCGCAACTCTAAAAGACTTGTGTATACGCCGTAGCCAAGGCATCGGGGGGGTAAATATATGCAGCTTCACAAATAAACGGTATTAGCTCAATTAATTACAGTAGATGGATAAATAAACAATGATTTCCTACTTTTGATAGAGCTTAATAACTATGGTAAATGCTAATAAAAATATTGTATTAAGAAACATTATAAAAAGCGAATAAATTGACACCCAATCTAAAAATTATTCAATGTATTATTTGCTAGATATCTAGTACTCTTAAATAAGAAGCAAAAAGATTTTAATTACATTTTTATAAATAAGTTCCGGATTAAGACAGGTTGATTCAGATTGGCATTGAGTCATCTAATTTTGTTCTCAATCCAAAAATAAATACTAAGAATAATTAATGGTTATCGGCTAATGATTGACTAATAACTATTCCAGAGAAATTACCCATGATTTTTGATTCCCGTTCCTATACAACCCTTGGCGGTGTTAGCGTTTCTCGCTCCATAACCCAACTTAAGATGGACACTGCCCTTGAAGATATTCTGTTCCGCTTAAACTCTCAGCGTGGAGGCTTGTTAAGGAGTAGCTACGAATATCCAGGAAGGTACAAAAGATGGGCGATTGGATTTGTCAATCCACCATTGGAATTGACTACCCAGGAGAATGTTTTCACTTTAAGAGCATTGAATGAACGCGGCTGGATACTTTTACCATTATTGTTAAAGTACTTGCGGCAATCAAAACAACTGGATACAGTTTGCCAAGACAATAAATATATCACAGGATTTGTTAAACCTAGCAAACAATTCTTTGCTGAAGAAGATCGCAGCAAGCAACCTTCAGCATTTACAGTTGTCCGGGAAATTCTACATATTTTTTCTAGCCAAGAAGACGAGCATTTAGGATTGTATGGTGCGTTTGGTTACGATTTAGTCTTTCAATTTGAACCAATTCGCCAGCGTTTAGAACGTCCTATAGACCAGCAAGATTTGGTACTTTATTTGCCTGATGAATTAATCATTGTTGACTACTATCAGCAACGTGCATTTCGTTTACAATATGAATTTGAAACGGTGCATGGTAGCACTAAGAACCTTCCCCGCACAGGCGAGTCTATTGATTATCGTGGAAGACATCTGTTAGCAACTCAAACTGCTGACCACGAAATAGGTGAGTATGCAAAAAAAGTTGAGGTCGCACTCGACTATTTTCGCAGAGGCGATTTATTTGAAGTGGTTCCTAGTCAAAACTTTGTTGAAGGTTATGAAGAAGAACCCAGCAAGCTATTTGAAACTTTAAAGGATATAAATCCTAGTCCTTATGGATTTATTTTTAATTTAGGTGGAGAATATCTAATTGGTGCATCTCCAGAAATGTTTGTGCGGGTTGAGGGTAGGCGGGTAGAAACTTGTCCAATTAGTGGCACTATTCGCAGAGGACAAGATGCTCTTGATGATGCTGTGCAAATTCGGCAATTACTCAATTCACACAAAGATGAAGCTGAGTTGACGATGTGTACTGATGTCGATCGCAATGATAAATCCCGAATCTGCGAACCTGGTTCAGTACGAGTTATTGGTCGTCGCCAAATTGAATTATACAGCCATTTAATTCACACAGTAGATCATGTTGAAGGTACACTGCGATCGCAATTTGATGCTTTAGATGCATTCTTGAGCCATACTTGGGCAGTTACAGTCACCGGCGCACCTAAAAGAGCAGCAATAGAATTTATCGAACAACATGAAAAAAGCGCTCGACGTTGGTATGGTGGAGCAGTTGGCTATTTAAATTTCAATGGAAATTTAAATACTGGATTAATCCTGCGAACAATTCGATTAAAAGACTGCATCGCCGAAGTGCGAGTTGGTGCTACTGTTCTTTATGACTCCATACCACAAGCAGAAGAACAAGAGACAATTACTAAAGCTGCTGCTTTATTTGAAACAATTCGCCGTGTTAAACAAAGCAGCCAGAAAATAGATGATTCCACTTCCATCAAATTAAATAAACATATCCCAAGTGTGAAACCAGGCAAACGCATTTTGCTAATAGATTATGAAGACTCATTTGTTCATACATTAGCTAATTATATTCGCCAAACTGGTGCCACCGTTACCACATTACGTCACGGTTTTTCTGATTCCTTATTCGACAAAGAACGACCTGACTTAGTTGTTTTATCTCCCGGCCCTGGTAGACCAAATGATTTCCATCTTTCCGAGACTATCGGTGCAATTCTTCATCGTCAAATTCCTATTTTCGGAGTTTGTTTAGGACTCCAAGGTATCGTCGAAGCTTTTGGTGGAGAATTAGGAATTCTTAATTATCCCCAACATGGTAAATCCTCGCGAATTTTCGTCACTGAGCCTGATTCTGTCACCTTCAAAAATTTACCAAAATCTTTTGCAGTCGGTAGATACCACTCATTATTTGCTATCCGAGAACATTTGCCAAAGGAATTCAAGGTAACAGCAATTTCCGATGACGATGTAATTATGGGCATCGAACATCAAACACTCCCCATCGCCGCCGTTCAATTTCATCCAGAATCAATAATGACTCTAGCAGGAGAAGTTGGTCTGGGAATTATTAAAAATGTGGTAAATGCGTATACGCAAGATGAAGAGTCATTAGTCATTGGTCATTAGTCATTGGTCATTGGTCATTGGTCATTGGTCATTGGTCATTAGTCATTGGTTATTTCTCCCTCATCTCCCCATCTCCCCATCTCCCCACCTCCCCATCTCCCCATCTCCCCACCTCCCCATCTCCCCACCTCCCCATCTCCCTACCTCCCCACCCCCCCAAGCATTTTATGATTAACCAACTTACCCATCGCCGCCACATTCTTGAAGAGATTGTGTTGCATAAAAAGCAAGAAATTGCACGAATGCAGGAAGAATTTTCTTTAGCTTTTTTGGAACAACAGTTAATTGTGGCTCCGGCTGTACGAAATTTCTTGAGTGCTTTGCAAGAAAATCCTAAAGTACCTAGTTTAATTGCTGAAGTCAAAAAAGCATCACCCAGCCGTGGGATTATTAGAGCAGATTTTGACCCGATCGCGATCGCTCAAGCTTACGAACGAGGCGGCGCAGCTTGTTTGTCAGTCCTCACTGACGAAAAGTTCTTTCAAGGCAGTTTTGATAATCTGCGTGCTGTGCGTCAACAAGTAGCATTACCCCTACTGTGCAAGGAATTCATCATTGACCGCTATCAAATTTATTTAGCACGGACAGCGGGTGCAGATGCAGTCTTGTTAATTGCCGCTATTTTATCAGACGAAGAACTCCAAGACTTTTTACAAGTGATTCACGATTTGGGCATGAATGCATTAGTGGAAGTTCATACCTTAGCTGAACTCGATCGCGTGTTAAACCTTGACGACTTACGTTTATTGGGAATCAACAATCGTAATTTAGAGGATTTTACAGTTGATTTAGGAATCACACAGCAACTTTTAACACAGCGTCAACAATATTTGCAAAGCTTAGATATTACCGTCGTCAGCGAGTCTGGACTGTATACACCTGCTGATTTATCTCTTGTCGCCGAAGCTGGCGTCCGTGCAGTTTTGGTGGGAGAGTCTTTAGTGAAACAAAGCGATGTGGAACAGGCTGTGCGTAATTTGTTGACTGGGGACTAGGGACTGGGGACTGGGGGCTGGTGACTATTAAGTCAAGGGTGATTAATGGAGTTCAAAGGCTCATTAACGAATATCAAAGACTCATTAATGGAGTTCAAAGGCTCATTCACGAGTATCAAAGACTCATTAATGGAGTTCAAAGGCTCATTCACGAGTATCAAAGACTCATTAATGGAGTTCAAAGGCTCATTCACGAATATCAAAGACTCATTAATGGAGTTCAAAGGCTCATTCACGAGTATCAAAGACTCAACAAGCACAAATTTAGCGTTGCCATTGCAAATTTCTAATTGCTGATTATTGCAGAACTATTTACCAATCATTAAGTATATTTCAAGATGAATTTTATCTCCGCTGACTTTCAAACTTTACGCGATCGCCAAGAGTGTGCTTTAATCCCCTTTATCACAGCGGGCGATCCCAACTTAGAAACTACTGCCGAGGCTTTACGAATTTTAGATCGCAATGGTGCAGACTTCATCGAATTGGGCGTTCCCTACTCCGATCCTCTGGCAGATGGGCCTGTAATTCAAGCAGCAGCAACTCGCGCCTTGCAAAATGGCACGAAATTAGAGCAAGTATTAGAGATGTTGCAAACTGTTATTCCTAGCTTAAAAGCGCCGATAATTCTATTTACTTACTACAATCCCATTTTGCACCGGGGTATTAAGACCTTTTTAGGAGAAATCGCCGTTGCTGGGGTGCGAGGCTTGGTAGTGCCAGATTTACCCTTAGAAGAGGCAGAAGAATTAATCCAAACTGCTGGCTTCTTCGGAATAGAAGTAATTTTACTCGTAGCTCCTACCAGTTCTCAAGATAGAATTACAGCGATCGCCAATCAATCTCAAGGTTTTATCTACCTTGTGAGCGTTACAGGTGTTACAGGTGTACGTTCTCAACTCCAAAACCGTGTAGAAAATTTAATTACAAATTTGCGAAACGTCACCAATAAACCCATCGGCGTTGGCTTTGGCATCTCAACACCAGAACAAGCCCATCAAGTCAGAGAATGGGGAGCAGATGCAGTAATTGTTGGTAGCGCCTTTGTCAAACGCCTAGCCGAAAATCCCCCAATTCAAGGATTACAAGCTATTGCACAACTCTCTCAGGAACTCAAATCAGTAATTACACCAATTCGCAATGACGCTCCTACGTCGCTAACGTTACGCTAACGCAATTCGGTATTAAGGAAAACACAAAGATAATTGCTCTTTTCTCTGCGCTCTCTGCGCCTCTGTGGTTCAATAAAATACTTTCAAACCGCCGAGGCACAGAGAACGCAGAGATTTTAAGAGTCATCTTGAATAGAACGAGAGTAAAAAATACTTGAACATGAAAGGATTTTAAACAGTGGTAAGTATACAAGACATCAAAAGTGCGATCGCACAACCAGATTTCTTAGGCAGATTTGGAAAATTCGGCGGTAAGTACGTTCCCGAAACCTTAATGCCTGCATTAAGCGAACTAGAAACTGCATTTCAGCAATATCGCAACGATGCAAATTTCCAAGCCGAACTCCAAAACTTGCTGCGCGACTATGTAGGACGACCCAGCCCATTATATTTTGCTGAACGCCTGACAAAAAACTACGCTAGACCAGACGGCACGGGGGCGCAAATTTATTTAAAGCGCGAAGATTTAAATCATACAGGCGCTCACAAAATTAATAATGCATTAGCTCAAGTGTTGTTAGCCAAACGCATGGGTAAGCAAAGGATTATTGCAGAGACCGGTGCAGGTCAACATGGCGTAGCAACTGCAACCGTGTGTGCGCGGTTTGGTTTGGAATGTGTAATTTACATGGGCATCCACGATATGGAACGCCAAGCCCTGAATGTGTTCCGCATGAAATTAATGGGTGCAGAAGTTCGTCCAGTCCAAGCAGGTACCGGAACTCTCAAAGATGCAACCTCCGAAGCAATTCGGGATTGGGTAACGAATGTAGAAACAACCCATTACATCCTGGGTTCTGTTGCTGGCCCTCATCCTTACCCGATGATTGTGCGTGACTTTCACACTGTAATCGGCAAAGAAACTCGCGCTCAATGCCAGGAAAAATGGGGAGGACTACCAGATATTTTACTGGCTTGCGTGGGTGGAGGTTCCAATGCGATCGGACTTTTTCATGAGTTTTTGCCTGAATCTTCTGTACGCCTCATCGGAGTTGAGGCAGCAGGTGAAGGCGTAAATACAGAAAAACACGCTGCTACCTTGACAAAAGGCAAAATAGGTGTATTGCACGGTGCAATGAGCTATTTACTGCAAGATGATGACGGTCAAGTAATCGAAGCTCATTCAATTAGTGCCGGGTTGGACTATCCTGGCGTTGGCCCTGAGCATAGTTATCTCAAGGATATTCGCCGCGCCGAATATTACAGTATTACCGATAAACAAGCACTAGAAGCATTCCAAAGACTTTCGCAACTAGAAGGAATTATCCCAGCCTTGGAAACCGCCCATGCGATCGCCTATTTAGAAATTCTTTGCCCCCAGCTAACAGGCAATCCCCGCATCGTCATCAATTGCTCCGGCAGAGGCGACAAAGACGTGCAAACTGTTTCTAAAGTCATTGGTCATTAGTTTTCCCCTCCCCCTACGGTGTACACACAAGTCGAACTTCTTCTTAAATTCCGGAGATTACCCCCCTTAATCCCCCCTTATAAAGGGGGGAAAAAGAGATCTTGTTCCCTCCCCTTTATAAGGGGAGGGCTAGGGTGGGGTAATTTGATAACTTGTGTATACACCGTAGCCTGCTCCCCCTGCCTCTTCCCATGCCCCCATGCCCAATAAGAAATATGATATCTGTAACCCAAATTCCACTTGACAATATTTCCGCCACTTCTGAATTCTACAACTGGCCGGCTTTATTACAACAATTGCTCAATCGGCGATCGCTAACAGTTTCTCAAGCTGCCGATTTAATGCAGGGTTGGCTCACAGATGCCATTCCTCACGTACTATCAGGAGCGATTTTAATTGCAATTCAAGCTAAAGGCATATCTGCCGAAGAATTAGTAGGCATGGCCAGTGTTTTACAATCCCAATCTTCTCCCCCTAGTAGAGACGCGATTAATCGCGTCTCTACTTACTCCCCACTCCCAATCCCCTTAATTGACACCTGCGGAACTGGCGGAGATGGTGCTTCAACTTTTAATATTTCTACTGCTGTTGCTTTTGTTGCCGCAGCGGCGGGGGTAAAAGTTGCCAAGCATGGCAATCGTTCTGCATCTAGCAAGACTGGTTCTGCTGATGTGTTGGAAGCTTTGGGTATAAATCTCAATGCCAGCCCAGAAAAAGTACAAGCGGCGGTGAGTGAGGTGGGAATCACCTTTTTGTTTGCTCCAGGCTGGCATCCTGCGCTGAAAGCAGTTGCGACTTTGCGGAAAACTTTGAAAGTGCGGACTGTTTTTAACTTGCTCGGCCCTTTAGTAAATCCTATGCGACCGACGGGGCAAATTATTGGTGTGAATGACCCGCTTTTGTTAGAGGAAATTGCTCAAGCGTTATCACAATTGGGATGTCAGCAAGCGATCGCCCTTTACGGACGGGAACGTTTAGATGAAGCTGGTTTAGCTGATGTCACTGATTTAGCCGTACTCCAAGATAAAAAAGTACGTTCTTTAACGCTTAATCCTCAAGAATTGGGCTTAAGTTTTGCACCAACTACAGCGTTGCGGGGTGGAGATGTCCGAGAAAATGCCCAAATCTTGCAAGCAGTTTTGCAAGGTAAAGGCACTCAAGCGCAGCAAGATGTGGTGGCTTTAAATACAGCCTTAGCGCTGCAAGTTGGTCAAGCCATCAATCAAGAGACAGATATTTTTTCAGGTTGTGTCAAAGGTATTGCCCTTGCAAAAGAAATTTTGCAAAGCGGTGCTGCTTGGACAAAGTTACAACAACTCGCACAATTTTTGCGCTAGACAAACTTTTCTTATCTAGGCTCGCTTTGCTCATAACCAAAAGTTTACATACAACTCTCTTGACCTGCACCTTTATTGCATCGACCCGCACCTTTGTTGCATCGACCCGCACCTTTGTTGCATCGACCCGCACCTTTGTTGCATCGACCTGCATCTTTGTTGCATCGACCTGCACCTTTGTTGCATCGACTTGCACCTTTATTGCATCGACCTGCACCTTTATTGCATCGACCTGCACCTTTGTTGCATCGACCTGCACCTTTGTTGCATCGACCTGCACCTTTGTTGCATCGACTTGCACCTTTGTTGCATCGAAGGGTACTAGTACAGGACTTACGCAAAAGATAACGAAAGTAGCGGTAATTCATGAATTACCGCTACACAAGAATAAGCTTTTTGGTCACATCTTGCGTAAGTCCTATAGTAGTTCGCTTTCGTGGCTTGGCTGGGTAAAGGGAAAAGGTTTTAAATCCCTTCCCCTTTACCCCTTTCCCTTTCCCCAGCCCTCACGAGCGCATTTTTGGGTTGGCAGACCACTAAGAAAGGGGCGATCGCATTACACAAATTATACGGAAGGAAAAACAAATGATTATAGTACTTAAAACCGGTACGCCTGCTGAGGAAATTACTCGTATCAGCCAAGAACTCAGCGATACTTGGAAAGTCACAGTAGAAAAAAGCATCGGCACTCATAAAGTTGTGCTGGGGATAATTGGCGATACTTCTACCATCGATAAATTGCAAATTCAAGAAACCAGTCCTTGGATTGAGCAAGTGGTACGAGTGCAACAACCTTTCAAGCGGGTTAGTCGGGAATTCAGAAATGGAGAATCCAGCGAGGTTGCTGTACCCACGCCTAACGGTCGTGTCTTTTTTGGAGAACATCATCCCATCGTCACGATCGCCGGGCCTTGTTCTGTTGAAAATGAAGCGATGATCGTGGAAACGGCAAAGCGAGTCAAAGCCGCAGGAGCGCAGTTTTTACGTGGTGGAGCCTACAAACCCCGCACTTCACCTTATGCTTTTCAAGGTTATGGTGAAAGTGCCTTAGATTTGTTAGCAGCAGCTCGCGAAGCCACGGGTTTGGGTATCGTTACAGAACTGATGGATGCAGCGGATTTACCAGCAGTGGCGCGGGTAGCTGACATCATCCAAATTGGAGCGAGAAATATGCACAATTTCTCGTTGCTCAAAAAAGTAGGCGCTCAAGATAAGCCGGTGCTGCTGAAGCGAGGAATGTCTGCCACAATTGACGAATGGCTGATGGCGGCAGAATATATTCTGGCATCGGGAAACCCAAATGTGATTCTTTGCGAACGGGGAATTAGAACTTTTGATGGTAAATATGCCCGCAATACTTTAGATTTGTCGGTGATTCCGGTGTTGCGATCGCTCACCCATCTACCAATCGCCATCGACCCCAGTCACGGTACGGGTAGATCCGAATATGTTCCACCTATGGCAATGGCCGCGATCGCTGCTGGTACAGATGCTTTAATCATTGAAGTTCACCCCAATCCAGCTAAGGCTTTATCTGATGGCCCCCAGTCTCTAACCCCTGAAAAATTTGACCGTTTAGTTCAAGAAATGTCAGTTATAGGCAAGGTAGTCGATCGCTGGCCTACATCCGTATTTGATAGCATTGCTGAAAGCAACCTTTTGTTAGCCGCCAGAACTCTCAAAGCCGATAGACCTTGACCGAAGAAGCAGGGGGGGCAGGGCAGGCAGGGGAAGCAGGGGAGGAAACAGAGTATTGCTCAGTACTTCTTCTCTCAACAACAACTTTTCTTCTCTCCCTACCCCCTGCCCCCTGCCCCCTGCCTCCTGCCTCCTTCACCTTCTTCTGGAAACTTTTTGCTGAGAAAACATTGCTTGCAAAACAAGCGCTGGGTCTACATAATTATTGCTATATTTTAGCCCCCAGTGGAGATGTGGGCCGGTGGTGCGTCCAGTCATCCCTACCCTACCAATTCTGGCTCCAGTTGGTATTTGCTGACCTTCCGCAATGATAATTCCACCTGCACGGTCAATGAAATAACGGCGGCCAGATGCAGTTTCGACGTTTCCTTCCATGTGGCAATAAGTGTGTTCCCATTCGCCCGATTTAATTACTATATGAGAACCACAAGCGTCGCCAGCACCAATTTTAGTTACTGTACCTACCCACCAATTACGAACATAACTACCTTGGGGAGCAGCCATGTCTAGACCGCCATGAAATTCCCAATTAGAAGCACCTGTAGCTGAGGGACGGTAACCAAAACCAGATGTGTAAGTTTGAAAGTTTTCTACAGGAAAAGAAGCTGCTTGCCAACTATTAGCTCTGGCTACTTTCTTTGGTTGAACTTCTTTGGCGGCAACTATTTCTGGCTTAGGCAATAGAGTAATTAAACTTCCAAAACAAAATCCTAATATCAACACTGTGGCTCCAGAAAGTATTACTCTTTGTTGCCTATTAATCATTTTCGGGATTCCTAAATTTAACAAAATTACTGCTTGTTTACTAATTTTCTAATTAAACAACTTTAAATCATCATGAAATATCAAAAACTTTTCCCTACTGAAGATAGAAAATTATTTTTTTATTATTGAATTTATATCTTTTAGCTTAATATGCACCAAATTAAATTAATCTCAATAATAATAGCACTTTTTTTATTTGCCAAATTTGGATGATTTTATATTTAAATAAAACAATTAAAAATTAGATATTAATATAAATTTCTAATATTTCATACCAATTTAATGCGAAGCTGCACTAAATAGAGTAACTCTCTATTCTTGGCGCTCTTCTCCACGAGACGCTGGGCGTTTGCGAAGCGTTCCGCAGAAAAGGCGTAGTTGGCGGTAGCCTGCGGCAAGTCGGTGCGCGTCTACGTTTAATATTCTGTGCATCTTCATATAGAATTTGTATTAAATTTGAAGTATAAATTATATCTTCTGTTTAGTTAATGGTTATTACTTATTTATAGTAATGAATAATTATGATTTTTGTTACTAAGGGAAAATAAATACATACTAGTTGTGAAAAAAGTCTCAAACAATAAAATTTTGCACGAAGTTAGGTGATGGGGTTGGAGTAGACTTAGCAGTCAGAGAGTTGTGAAGTAGTTGAAATATTGTTAACGTTTATGCTTAAAATTGCACAAGAGGTTTTTTAGCATCTACTAAAAGCTAAAGTTACCCTTGCAGGACTCCCCCAAGACATGCTGACTGAAATTTTGCCTTTCCGCTTTGAATTAGACACGATCGCGATCGCTGGAGCGAGTTTGTGGTCATTAGCGTTATATCTGGGTTTTTCAAAAGCCACTGAATGGGTGATCGAGCAACTCAACCGCTGGTTTAATTTTGCCGAGCGATCGCTTTATACTAGTCAATCAGAATTTGAAAAAACTCGGAAAGCTAGAGAATCCCAAAACGCCTTCTACGCCTCACTATTTAGTATTGTGCCTTTCTTGGTAGCTGGCGCTTTGTTCAATTGGGGTGTAGAAATCAGTTTAGGACGTAGCTGGGGAATCAGCTTAGGCATACTTGCTTGTATTAGTTGTGGCATTTTTGAACTGGGAAGACGTAGTGGTGGGTCTTCGGATTAGGTAGAAGAGGCAGGGGGGCAGGGGGCAGGGGAAAAGGTTAAAGGTAAAAGGGAAAACGAATAAATTTAATCTTTCCCCTTTTCCCCTTACCCCTTTCCCTTTCCCCATACCCCTTACTTCCCAATTTCCTCATTAACAATCTGTGCTATCTTCTGAGCTGCTCCGCTTTCACCACGAACCTGACGTAGCTTGTGCCGGATATCGTCCAATTTTTCTGGATGATCTAAAAAATCTAATACCATGTCTCCAACTTCTTGCGGTTGGAGTTTGCCTACAAGTTCTGGGACGATTTCTGACTGCGCCCAGATATTTGGCCATGCTAATAAACCTTTGCGTCTGAGAAATACCCAGTTAATCACCTTGGCAAAGGTAGAACCAACCCCTGGCAGATTCGCCAATAAACCCGGTAAACCATCCCAAGAGCGCATGGCATCTAATTGTTGGGTAGGTAGCAAAACAATCATCGGTACTCCTAAAGCACCGAGTTCAGCGGTGTTTGCCCCCACCGTAGTCAGGCAGATGCAGCACTGTGATAACAAGTTATATGCAGGGTTTTCTTGCCATAATTCTAGAGTTAGACCTGTCTGTGTTTTCAGTGATGCCTTGCTTTTTCCATGCTCTGGAATTATTAAAGAAACGCTGCTAATACCAAAAGTTTCCACAAAAGGGTTTTTTTGGGAATCGCCAAAACTAGCTAACGTTTGCAAATCCACCGTTGGAGCAACAGGAATCACAAATTTGGTTTGGGGTCTCTTGGCATGGATATGTTCGGCAATAGCCAACATTAAAGGTATCCCTTGGGTTAATTTTGCCGCTTTTGAACCTGGTAACAGACCAATTAATTCAGTTATTTGTCCTTTGTCATTAGTCATTTGTCCTTGGTCATTAGTCATTTGTCCTTTGTCATTAGTCATTTGTCCTTTGTCATTTGTTAATAACTCTTGACCAATGACTAATGACGAATGACTACTGGCTTCTAGCATTAAATCTCCCACAACGGTAAATTTGTGGGCATATTTTGGGGAAACGCGGGCAGCAACTTGAGGTTTCATAATTCCAAAGCGGTCTATGAAGTTATGCCAACGGGCTTCCCATTCGGCGTAAACAACAGTGCGATATCCTAATTTTTTGCCAATGATTACAGGGAAAATTTGATCGCCGCCGAGAAAAACCACCACACCGCGACTTCTCCACTCCCAATTTTCAAATGTTTTACCCCAGAGGAGAAACTGCCAAAAATACTCTGCTGGCTGAACTCTGTCTACTTCTGGATAAGAAAGAGCGATCGCACCTTCTTTACCAGTAGCATTGGGACAAGGGGATAAAACTACAGAAATCCTCACAACAGAACGGTCATCCCCTAATTGTTGCCGCAATGCCTTGACCACTGGACGCACCCAAGTGCTTACTTCCCCTGGGCCATTGGAGAGAATGAGAATATCTACTGGAGTCACGTCGCTTCGCTCCGAATTCAAAATTCAAAATTCACGCATTATAATCCCCATAAATAAATAATGGGGCTTATATCATGAGTCTGTTTCGGTTATGAGTTAATGATGACGCTTAGAGGCTATTGTTGACCAAAAAAAATCGTCAATTACAAATTGCTAGTAAATTTTGCGCTCAACAAATTTTTGTCGGGCGAACATTTCTGCTTCTTTGGGTAGAGACCATAACAGCAGGTTAATATGGTATATTCTAACAGCAAGTATCGCATCTGCTATAGTCCGATTTATACATACCAATCAAAGTATCCACGTTCATGACTGCAATCGAGAAGACAGAGCTTGCAGAGTTGATCCGTGAGACAAGAATGCGCCTTGAACTCTCACAGGTCAAGTTTGCCGAGAAACTGGGGGTTTCTTTCCATAGTGTTAATCGATGGGAGAACGGACGGACAAAGCCTTTACCATTGGCGATGAAACAAATTGAAGCATTACTCTACTCCTTGGGCGATCGCGGTGAAGACTTACTAATAAGGTATTTTTCATCTGGGAGGAGTTGAAATTGTGCCCCGCGTGAAAACAGCAGTTGCAGAAGATGTCGAGTTTCAGCAGGAGGAATGATAATGCCACTTCAGTTTCTCTTGCTCGAAGACAATCCGTTGGATGCCAATATTGTTGAAGTCGCGCTTAGGGATGGCGGTATCGAGTGCGAACTGCTCCAGGTGGAAACTCGTGCTGATTTTGCGGCCGCACTTTTAGAGAATGAGTTTGACCTGATTCTGGCAGACTATACACTACCAGAGTTTGATGGCATCAGTGCTTTAGAAATTGCTCGCCATCTGCGCCCTGATGTGCCATTTATTTTCGTTTCTGGCAGTTTGGGTGAGGAATTGGCGATCGAAACCCTCAAACGTGGAGCCACAGATTATGTCGTGAAGCAACGGTTAGGGCGGCTAGTACCATCGGTGCAACGGGCACTGCGAGAAACCCAAGAACGCCGAGAACGCAAACGGGCAGAACTGTTGCTATTCGAGCAGAAGCGACTGCTGGAGTTAATTGCTTCTGGACGCCCGCTGAATGAATGCCTAAAAGCCATGTGTGCCTCAATGTCTGAACTTCATCCGGGTACACGCGCCTGCTTTTTGCTGACCAATGCTCAAAGGACGAGGTTTAAGAGTTCGATTACTCCAAACTTTCCATCGTCCTTTGGGGAAGGACTCAAGGATGCTCCAATCAACGATTTGTGCATTGGAACCTGCGGCGAAGCGGCGTATCGGGGCGAGCCGATTACCTGCGCTGACATTGTTAACGACGATCGCTGGTCGCAGGAATGGCGAAATTTATGTGTGGCTCACGGCATTTTGGCGTGTCATTCTAAGCCAGTAATGAGCGTGGATGGTGTAGCCCTGGGATCTTTGATGCTGTGCTTTGACCGATCGCGGATGCCCACCGATTGGGAGTTGCAACTGGCAGAATTTGGAACCCAAGTTGCCAGCATTGTGTTCGAGCGCGATCGCTCTTATCTTGCCTTGCGGGAATCCGAAGCCAAATATCGCACCTTGTTTGAATCCATCGACCAAGGTTTCTGCATCTGCGAAATGCTGTTTGATGAAAACGGAAAACCGATTGATTATCGGTTTCTCAAAGTCAATCCGGCTTTTGAAACGATCGCGGGGTTGAAACAAGCCACAGGCAAAACCGCGCGAGAACTCGTCCCCAATCTCGAAGCTTCCTGGTTTGAGATTTACGGCGAAGTGGTGCTGACAGGCGAACCCATTCGATTTGAGGCTCAATCCATAGCCATGAACAATCGTTGGTTTGATGTTAATGCTTTTTGCATCGATGCAGCCCCAAGCCACAAATTCGCCATTCTATTAGCCAACATCAGCTTACGCAAACAAGCCGAAGCCGAAATTCAACAGCTCAATCAGCAACTCACCCAACGCCTCAACGAGTTACAAACTTTGTTTGATTTATTGCCCATTGGTGTGGCGATCGCCGAAGATCCAGAGTGCAGAACAATTCGCGTCAATCCTTACCTGTCTAAATTGGTTCGAGTTCCGATGGAAGCAAATGCCTCTATGGGCGCTCCCGCCGATGAACACCCTCTGTATCGCCTATGTCGAGACGGCCAAGACATTCCAATTGCAGACTTACCGATGCAGTACGCAGCAATTCACAACACATCGGTGCAGGATGAAGTCGTAGACATTGTACATACCGATGGCACAGTTATTAAACTGCTTTGTTATGCTTCGCCGTTATTAGATGAAAACCACGCAGTCAGAGGCGTTGTGGGCGGATTTGTCGATATTACCGATCGCGAACTCTCAGAGCAGCAAATCCAACGCACTCTGCAAACACTACAAACCCTGATTGCAGCTTCGCCGTTACCCATTGTCATCATAGAACCAGATTGCATGGTGCAACTGTGGAACCCGGCAGCCGAAAGACTCTTTGGCTGGAGTGAAGCCGAAGTGTTAGGCAAACCCATTCCCATTGTACCGCCAGAGAAACAAGACGAATGTCGCCTGGTGCGAGAGGCAGTGAGCAACGGGGAAATCTTCTCTGGAGTCGAGACCTACCGCTGCAAACGCAACGGCTCAACCGCGATCGTCAGTATCTCGGCTGCCCTACTGGATGATAGCAATGCCATCGTACTTTTGTTTCAAGACATCACCGAGCGTCAGCAGGTAGAAGAGGCGCTGCGTTCGAGTCAGGCACAGTTGCAAACACTCTTCGACGAAGCCCCCCTTGGTGTCTTTTTACTTGACGAGGACTTCCGCATCCGCCAAGTGAACCCCACCGCCTTGCCAGCCTTTGGAGATATTCCTGATTTGATCGGTCGGGATTTCGAGGAGGTGATGCACATTCTGTGGTCGCCAGCCTATGCAGATGAAGTTGTCCAAAAGTACCGCCACACCCTGGAAACCGGGGAGCCGTACTTTGTCCCAGAACGCATCGAGGAACGCCGCGATCGCGGTATCGTCGAATATTACGAGTGGCGAATCAATCGCATTCCCTTACCAGAGAGTAGCTACGGCGTGGTTTGCTATTTTCGGGACATTTCTGCCCAAGTGTTGGCACGGATAGCGATCGCCGAGAGTCAATCTCGCTTTCGCCTCATGGTTGAAAGCGCCAAAGATTACGCCATCTTCACCCTCGACCTCAACGGTATCATTGCCAGTTGGAATTCCGGCGCTCAAAAGCTGTTGGGCTACACCGAAACAGAAGCCATAGGACGCAACGCTAAAATCATTTTCACACCAGAAGATAACGAGCAAAAACAAGCCGAGTGGGAAATGGAAACTGCCTTGACTCAAGAACGGGCAGAAAACGAATGTTGGCATCTTCGCAAGGACGGAACCCAATTCTGGGCCAGTGGTTTAATGATGCCGTTACAAAATGAAGCGGGGAATATACACGGGTTTGTGAAAATCTTGCAAGACAAAACTGCAAAGCGGCAAGCAGAGGAACGGTTGCATTTGCTGTATGAAATGACTCGCGATTTACTCGCCGCCGAACACCCGATGCAGTTGATGAACAACTTATTTAGTAAACTTTCACAGCAGCTGGAGCTACATTGCTACTACAACTACAGAGTTGAAGAAAAAGACAATCTACCGATGCTGCATCTGAAAAGCTATGCAGGGATTTCTGACGATCTGGCTGATTCCATAGAATGGATTGAATTTGGTCAGTATGTGTGTGGACTGGTGGTACAACAGCGACGGCAAATAGTCCTTGATGCAGGGCAAATTTCCACCCATTCTAACGCGCAACTGCTCAACTTAATGAAAATTACTGCTTATGCCTGTCAACCGTTAATCCTTCGAGGAAGGTTATTGGGGTCGCTGTCATTTGGCAGTTTAACCCGGAATAGTTTTACCTTAGAAGAAATTAACCTGCTGCAATCCACCTGCGATCAAATAGCCATCGCCCTTGAGCGAGCAGATTTGCTGACTTCAATGCAGCAACAAGCCGAACAGCTGCAACAAGCCAACCGGATCAAAGATGAGTTTTTAGCCGTTCTGTCACACGAATTGCGATCGCCCCTCAACCCGATTTTAGGCTGGTCGCAGCTGCTAAAAACAGGCAAACTTAACGAAGCCAAGACGGCTCAAGCCTTAGATGTCATCGAACGCAATGCCAAGTTGCAGTCGGAACTAATTGAAGATTTACTCGATGTCTCTCGGATTCTCCAAGGTAAACTCAGCTTGAATGTTTCCCGCGTCGATTTGGCGATGACGGTTCAAGCTGGGATCGAAACGGTACGATTAGCGGCCCAAGCCAAGTCCATTGAAATCGAGGCGAGGCTGGAACCAGATGTAGGGTTAGTATCAGGCGATGCCAACCGACTACAGCAAGTGATTTGGAACCTCCTCTCCAACGCCGTCAAATTTACCGAGGCTGGGGGACAAGTTGAAATCCGCCTACAGCACCTTGGTGGTTTTGCCCAGATTAGCGTCAGCGATACAGGCAAAGGAATTCAACCTGACTTTCTTCCCTATGTCTTTGACTACTTCCGCCAAGAAGATGGGGCTACAACTCGAAAATTTGGAGGACTGGGGTTAGGGCTGGCCATCGTCCGTCATTTAGTCGAACTACATGGCGGCAGTGTTTGGGCAGAGAGTCCAGGGGAAGGCCAGGGGGCAACTTTTTCTGTGAGACTGCCGAGTCTGGCGGATTCATCCCCAAGGAACCCAGATGGCCAACAGTCTGAGCCATCTCGGAATTTGCAGGGGATTAAAATTTTGGTGGTCGATGATGATACCGATACGCGAGAGTTCTTAACTTTCTTGCTACAACAGTACCAGGCAAATGTAACTGCGGTGGCCTCAGCCGTTGAAGCCATAGCCAGTTTAAACCAATCCAATCCAGATGTGCTGGTGAGCGATATCGGAATGCCAGAGGTGGACGGCTATATGCTGATGCGCCAAGTAAGAGCTTTAGTGCCAGCACAGGGAGAACAAATAAAAGCCATCGCTCTGACTGCCTATGCTGGAGAAATCGACTACCAACAGGCGATGTTGGCAGGCTTTCAACGCCATGTACCCAAGCCTGTGGAACCAGAAGTTTTAGTGAAAGCGATCGCAGATTTAGTTCAATCAGTTGCAGGCCAAAATAATTCATAATTATTAACCCACGCATGAATGTTAGTTTTCAAGGGTTAGCGGGGATCTGAGCCTCTCAAAATTAATGGGATATCTCCCAGAGAAGTATATTAAATATCTAAATTATCTAGCCTATAGTGTTAAATTGTTACGCTCTCACCCTAGTTTTCAGCGGTATGCACGACTTTGTAGTTAATTTGTTTAGCGCAGGCTCATTTATTCCTCATGGTCACTGCTACCTGTGGAAGCCAGGGTTAGTTTGGCTGCATATAATTTCTGATGCCATCATTGCCCTTGCTTACTATTCGATTCCGCTGACGTTGTTCTACTTCGTTCGCAAACGCGAAGATTTACCATTTTCTTGGATATTTTTGTTATTTGCCGCTTTTATTGTCTTCTGCGGTACGACGCACATTGCCGAGATTTGGACATTGTGGCATCCTACCTATTGGCTATCAGGCATCCTCAAAGCTGGAACTGCGATCGTTTCATTGTTTACAGCGATGGAACTCGTACCGTTAGTTCCTCAAGCATTAGCCCTGCCGAGTCCGCTGCAATTAAAGGAAGCAAACAAGGCATTATCCGCACAAATTGAGGAACGCTTGGCAGTTGAAAACCAACTAAGAAGGCTGCAAGAAGAATTAGAACAGCGTGTAGAGGCCAGAACTGCTGAACTGGTAGAAGTTAACCAGCAATTACAACAGGAAATCGACGAGCGACACCGGGTGGAAGCTGCCCTGCGGGCCAGTCGCGAGCGGTTAGTTTTGGCACAACAAGTTGGCAAAATCGGCACTTGTGAATGGAAGTTCCAAACCGGAGAATTGATTTGGACAGAAGAAATGGAAGCTCTATTTGGGCTGACACCTGGAAGTTTTGAGGGTAGCTATGAGCATTGGTTAAAACGATTACACCCAGACGATCGCTCCAAGGCCCATCTTGCCGCCCAACGAACTGTCACGCAAGGAGCTGACTTCGACACCCAATGGCGGATTATCCTTCCTGATGGTAAAATTCGCTGGATAGCTGCCAAGGCAAAAATTTTTGCTGACGAAGGTCAGGCAGATCGTTTAATTGGGGTGAATATGGACATCACTGAATATAAGGAAGTCCAACAAGAACTCCAACAAACGCTACAAACCTTGAGTACGCTCATTGAAGCTTCGCCACTGCCGATTGTTGTCGTGGAAACAGACACCACCGTCAAGTTATGGAATGCAGCAGCAGAGCAATTATTTGGCTGGAGTGAAGCAGAACTTTTAGGTCGCCAGTTGCCCATTGTCCCAGAAGAAAAGCTCCAAGAATGCAACCAGCTACGAGAGGCTGTCACCAAAGGCGAAGTCTTCTTTGGTGTAGAAACCTATCGCTGCAAGCGTGACGGCTCAAATGTATTTCTCAACATTTCAGCGGCTCCCCTTTACGACGAGTGCAGTAACGTCAATGCAATTTTGCTGATTCTTCAGGACATTACTCAACGCAAGCAAGCACAAGCGGCGTTGCAAGATAGTGAAGAACGCCTCCGTTTAGCTTTGGTGGCGGGAAATCAGGGACTTTATGACCTAAATTTGCAAACTGGTGCTGCAATTGTGAATCCAGAGTATGCCCAGATGCTAGGCTACGAACCGGATCAATTTCAGGAAACTAATGCCAAGTTGCGCGATCGCCTCCACCCCGATGATGCAGCAGCGGTTTCTCAGGCTTATGATGATTGCATTGCAGGGAAACTTGATGAGTACCGAGTGGAGTTTAGACAGCGAACTCAAGCCAGAGATTGGAAATGGATTCTCTCGGTGGGCAAGATTGTATCCTGGGACAGCGAAGGAAAACCCCTGCGGATGTTGGGAACTCATACTGACATTAGCGATCGCAAAAGAGCAGAAGCCGAACGAGAACAACTACTTTTACGAGAACAAGCGGCACGCGAGCAAGCAGAAGCAGCAAACCGCATCAAAGATGAGTTTCTCGCGGTATTGTCCCATGAATTGCGTACACCCCTCAACCCCATTTTGGGTTGGGCAAAGCTGCTCCGCAACTCCAAGTTAGACGAACAAAAAACAGCTTACGCCTTAGAAACCATCGAACGCAATGCTCAATTGCAAACCCAGTTGATTGGCGATTTGCTGGATGTCTCCCGGATTCTGCAAGGCAAACTGAGTTTCGATATTGCCCCAGTTGATTTAGAAAGTACAATCTTAGCAGCAATAGACACAGTGCGTTTAGCTGCTCAAGCCAAGTCCATCCATTTACAATTTTCGATTATCGATTTGGGATTGAAAAATCCTGATATTAGTTCAAATAGCAAGCAATTTAGTCATCTCAAATCCGAAATCCAAAACACCAAATTCCAAGTAGCAGGGGATACAGCACGCCTTCAGCAAATTATCTGGAATTTGTTATCGAATGCAGTAAAGTTCACTGATGTAGGAGGAAGCGTGGAGGTGCGTTTGGAACGTGTTGGTACTCAAGCTGAGATCGTCGTTAGCGATACAGGCAGAGGTATCAATCCTGACTTTCTACCACACATATTTGACTATTTTCGCCAAGCAGATGCGGCCACAACTAGAAAATTTGGCGGATTAGGACTAGGTTTGGCAATTGTTCGCCATCTCACAGAATTACACGGTGGTATGGTGACGGCACATAGTTTAGGCGAAGGACATGGAGCCACTTTTACGGTGAAGATACCACTAATCAAGACTGCCCTAGCAGATAATCAACTCAATTCGGATTCTTCATTAGATGTGTCTGCGGCTTTATCGCTGGCGGATATGCAAATTCTCATGGTAGATGATGATGCAGATACCCGCGACTATATCAGTTTCCTGTTAGAGCAAGCTGGCGCAAAGGTAACTTTAGCTGCATCCGCCCATGAAGCACTGCAATTATTAATACAATCAACTCCAGACATCTTAGTTAGCGATGTGGGAATGCCTGATATGGATGGCTATATGTTAATGCGGCAGGTAAGAAATCTGCCACCAGAACGGGGAGGAAATATAAAAGCGATCGCTCTGACTGCCTATGCTGGAGAAATGAATCGACAACTTGCCATAGCCGCCGGATTTGGCAAGCATATTGCCAAACCTGTGGTTCCACAGGAACTAATAACGGCCATTGTAGAATTAGTCAAAGGATAAAGTTTCAGAAAGCTTTTGCGTAAGTCCTGTTTAATTATCTCCGCTTACTTACAACTCAATTGCAAGTCGATGCAACAAAGGTGCAAGTCGATGCAACAAAGGTGCGAGTCGATGCAACAAAGGTGCAGGTCGATGCAACAAAGGTGCGAGTCGATGCAACAAAGGTGCAGGTCGATGCAACAAAGGTGCGAGTCGATGCAACAAAGGTGCGAGTCGATGCAACAAAGGTGCAGGTCGATGTATTTACAGCTATTTTCAAGTAAATAGACCACACGGTAGGGGCACAGCAATGCTGTGCCCCTACGACAGATGTGGTTCAAATACATGAAAACTGCTGTAACAATGCAGGAGGGGTCATCATATCAAGTTCGGTTGATTAGTTATAATTCCCGTAATCTATGCAGAAATCGGAAAACCTTCTTTCCCCCTGCTCCCTGCGGTCTTAATGATAAGTCTTTCACCGAACACGATATGACCGCAAGATTTTGATAGTTGCACAAGAATCAAATAGTTAGAAAATAAATTGTTTTCCTAATCTAAAGAAAATTAATTCAATTCAGAAGAAGTATGGCACATTAATTGGCATTGGTTCGATTTCATGTGGTGAAGGAAACGCATTCTCTTGTTAAACAATGTAAGTTAACATCGATCGCCCATTACTGAAGCATTTGCTAATCAGTCATCTGTCTTTTGGAGTATTTATGACAACTGTTGACTACTTGCCTTTTGCATTAAAACTTTTCACTGCCTTGGGTTGCGGACTAGTGGCGGGAGTCTTCTTTGGTTTTTCGACTTTTGTCATGAGCGCTCTTGCTCGACTTCAGCCCAGAGAAGGCATTATTGCCATGCAATCGATCAATATCACAGCAATCAATCCGTTGTTTATGGTGGCGCTGTTTGGAACGGCTTTAGCTTGCCTATTTCTGGCGATCGCCTCATTTTCAAAGTGGCATCAGCCTGGTGCGGCGTACTTATTGCTTGGTAGTTTGCTCTACCTCATTGGCACTATTCTAGTGACCATCGTCTTCAATGTACCGTTGAATGATGCGCTGGCGATCGCTAAACCAGATAGCGCTGAGGGCGCAAATCTATGGGCTAGATATCTTACGAACTGGACACTCTGGAACCATGTCCGGACAATAGCAGCGTTTGGAGCAGCAACATTACTGACGATGGGACTGTGCGATCGAACAGTGCGATAAGTTGTCGCCCATTTAACGCAGTACATATTTTCGGGCTGGCTGTTGAGGATTGACTGTTAAACGTATAGTTAGGATAATTAGACCTCTTGCATAAATTGAAAATAACAACCCCAAAGAGCCAAAGCTACGCTTTGTCTCCGCTCCCCTTGCTAAGGGGAGGGGTTGGGGGTGGGGTGTTAGGGACTTTTGCAAGAGGTTTATTCTACTTTTGAGTTAATATCATGTTCGGGTAATTAGTTATGATTTCGGTAATCATTAAACCCCACCCCGCCAAAGAGGTGCTTTGTCTCCCCTCCCCTTGCTAAGGGGAGGGGATTAAGGGGTGGGGTTCTTCGGCTTTAGTAAGTAATTAACCGCACATGATATAACTTCTTCGAGAGAGGGAACAGGGAATAGGCAATGGGCAACAGTAAGCTTTGTTAGTTAGGCGCTTTCTTTCTTGCCTGTTCGTTCCCTCTCCCTTTGGAAGGTCTAACTAAATCAACAACCACATGCAGTCCTGTTCCCTTTTTAGAAATATGAGTGTTCAAGCCGCATACGATAATTGGTCAACTACATATGATGCTGACGAAAACCTGACGCGCGATTTGGATCGAATCGTTACTAAAGAAACCTTAATGGGTTTGAGATGTAAATCAGTCGTTGAAATTGGCTGTGGCACAGGCAAGAATACGCTACTGCTGTCACAAATCGCCCAAACAGTCTATGCAGTAGATTTTTCAGCATCGATGATCGAGAAGGCGAAAGAGAAAGTGAATTCAGCCAATGTGATGTTCGTTACAGCAGACATCACAAACCAATGGATTTGTAGCAACGAATCGGCTGATTTAATTACCTGCAATCTCGTTCTAGAACACATCGAAGATTTATCATTTATCTTTTCAGAAGCATCCCGCGTACTTGTTAGAGGAGGATACTTTTTCATTTGCGAACTTCATCCATTCAGACAATATGGAGGCACACAAGCTAATTTTCAAAGAAATCAAGAAGTGATTCAAATTCCAGCATTTGTACATCACCTCTCAGATTTTTTTCAGGCAGCAAAAAATTATGGTTTCCTGCTTGAGGATTTCAACGAGTGGTGGCATCAGCAAGACCAAAATAAACCACCTAGACTTGTATCTTTCTTGTTCAAAAAGTGAAGACAAGAGAAAGCAGGAGAGGAAAATTGGGCTTTTATTTTCGCTCTCAAAATTGGATAATTTAATTTTTGGAACTCCCTAACCTCGCTACACTAAGGATAATAAGTGCATATTCATCTGAAATTGTCAATGGCTATATCGAGTAAATTTATAGTATGCTGAATCTAGAAAAGTACTCAGCATTTGTCAGGAGATATCTTTGTCAAAAATCAACTTTTCTATCTGGTTAAAACAGCACCGCGCGATCGCTGGAGTCATGCTACTTGCGATCGCTATTACTACCTGGAATAATGCCAAATCAGAATTAGCTTCCGCCAACAGCCCATTAGTTACAAATCTCATCGCGTCCACTCCAGCCCCATCCCCAGCCTCTCCCACACAAAATGCTGCTGATACCAAGCCGCTTGAGCAACAAGCAGCCCAAGTTATTCGTGAGTATTACAACGCGATCGCCCGCCAAGACTATAAACAAGCCTACTCAGCTTGGGATGGAGATGGAGCTGCTAGCAAGCAGTCATTTGAGAACTTCAAGCAGGGTTTTGCCAACACTGCATCCGTTACTGTAGAGGTTGGAGAACCAGGTAGATTAGACGGCGCAGCAGGCTCGTCATACATTGAAATTCCAGTTACTGTTACTGCTGTCACCATCAATGGAACTCCGCAACGATTTCACGGTACTTATGTGCTGCGACGAGTCAATAACGTTCCTGGCTCAACTCCAGAGCAGCAAAGATGGCATATCTACTCGGCGAATATTACTCAAGCGAATTAAATATTTGTAGTTGGGATGAGGTAGGGGAGGCTCTTGAGGCAGGGGAAAAGGTTAAAGGTTAAAGGGAAAAGGAATAAATTTAATCTTTCCCGCTGCCCCCTGCCTTAATATGAATTGGACTTTTTTGATTTTCGTGCTGACTTTGGTGGCGTTCGGTGTGCGCCAAAGTATTTCTCGCTGCGGTAACGTAACCACACCCGCAACACTTGGGGAATCTGTTCTTTTTGTTCCTTGGTGAGGGTATTGTAAAGGGCTAAGGCGCGATCGCGTTCGCCCCGACAAGCAGCATTGTTATGAGCATCCCAATAGCTGCGGGCTACTCTAATCCGCCGACAGACTTCTTTAATCAGCGCATCTCCGGTAAGTGGAGTATCTTCCTTGGTCATACGCCAAATGCTATAAATTTCTAATTCCATCCTAGCGAGTCCTACTAATGAGGCGCAGCTTATATACTTTTTAATACTTTTAACCTAGTGTATATACTAGTCGTATGGACAGTTGCTCATGACACATCGTATTACTTTGGTTAAAAGTTTTAATTTACTATTGGACTTTGGACAAAAAACTTGTTATTTCAAGTTCGTATGATTAGTTATGATTGCAGTCCTCGCGTTACCCCTCCCCAACCCTCCCCTTGCTAAGGGGAGGGTGCCGTAAGGCGGGTGGGGTGTTTCAGAATTTATAAGTAATTAAGCGAACTTGATATTAAGCATTCAAGTCTAACTGTGGAAAAAGTGCAACTTTTAGCCCGACTGTCATTATAAAGCTAGTAAATCTTCGTAGAAAGCTCCAAATCGATTTTGAGGATGAACTAAGTGTGTTTCGAGTATCCAATGCCGCTTATTCCCAAAATTATCAGGAGCGCTCATCGGTCTAATGTTTTCTGGGCAGATATAGTCAAATTTAGTATCTCCAAGTATTTTTTCATGGGGGAAAAGCCCAATTAAATGACCTGAATGGGGTTGCGAACTCAACTTCCAATCGTTTTTCTCGGCCTGATATTGCATATATTCGTAGAGTTCCTTGCCAGTCATATCCTGATTTTGTAAATAATAAGCTTTGCCTTGGAGAAACAGGCGCTCACAATCATTGCATATCCTAAATTTCTCAGGGTCAATATCTGTTCCTGGCACAATTATGGTACGTCCAAGATCCACTTCTACACGAACAGAGGAATCCACATCTGTACAAAGAGCGATACCCAGGTCAAAAAAAGCTATATCTCCTGAGTCAATCGCATTATTTGTAACCTTGGCACTATAAGGATTAATGGTATCTTCACCTACACGCAATATTTGTTTATGCCAGAATCGCGGTTTTTGACCTGGTGGACAAAGCACTTGTGCAATTAATTCGTGAATCGCCTTTTGAATTGTTCCAGTTTGAGATTCAGCTTTTACTAGTTGAGATTCGATAATCTGCTCAATAAGTAACAGGGTGCGATTCCGAGCGGAAATTAACTGTTGTGCCAAGATGGAGTCAGTATACGAAGAATTATGGCCTTGCATAATAGTGGGATAAATTGAGGTGAGCAGGGGAAACATTTTTCGGCGGTTTTTATGCGGAAATCCCTTATTTTGCCCGACTACTGATGACATTCTGGCGTACTTTATTGGCTATGAAGCCCAAAAGCATCAGACCGAGTACAAATACTAAGCCCCAGCTAAAGGTACCCATAATTGCAACGACGAGAATCAAGGTAAAGCCACCAACTAGTTTCTGCCACCATTTTCGAGTGAGTTTGAGGTAGGCAAAGACGCTTAAGGCATTCACCGCGAAAAAGCCTTGCCCTGCTAACCCGAATAGAAGGCTCAAAGGGAGTATACCTAAAAAATTTAGTATGGTAGCGATCGCAAAAGCAAACATTGTCCAAGCAACTGCTACACGGGGTATTTGAGAACGCGGTTCAATTTGGCTCAGCCACTGTGGTAGTAATCCCTCACGCGCAGAAGCAAACACCAAACGAGACGATGCCCAACTTCCCCCAATCAGATTTGTGGTAACTATCGCCACTCCAATGAGGGCAACTATCTGACCGCTTGTCTTTCCAAATATGGAGGCCAGCATCGCCACGATCGGTGCAGTTGTCAAGCTCGTGTCGTTAGGTGATAGGGTAAACTGGACAGCGAGAGCAATTGTGATGTAAAGTGCCACAACAATAATAAAGCTCACACCAACAGCCACAGGAAAATCTCGCTTGGGATTGCGGTATTCTTCAGATGTGAATGACAGCATCTCAAAGCCAGTGAAAGCAAAAAAAAGAGTTGCTAAAACAGGAAACGTGGCATTCAACTCTACTAGAGGAACGATACCTGTACCTACATTTATATCGCCAAATACTAGCGTAGCAATAGCCGCACTGGCTACCAGTCCGACGAGGAAGAAAGCTAAAAACTGCTGAACGCGACCCGATATCCTTACGCCCTGGTAATTTACATAACCTGCGAAACTAATGATTGCCAGCGACGCAAACAGCGTACTCAATCGTCCTCCCCCTACTGCTGCTGCAAAGTAGTTTCCGCCGGTCACTGCGATTGCTGGGCCACCCATCAAGAATGTACCCAATAGTAAGGCTTCGGTAGCTGCGGCGATCGGTCGTGAGAATGCTGCTTGCACAAATCCAGCAACACCCCCAGCACTGGGAAAATTTGCACCTAAGTAGGCAAAGATTACAAGCAATGGCACAACCAACAAAGCGTTCAAGAGCCAAGCGTAAACAGCAGCGCCACCGACTTGTTGATAAGCAATACCAGGCAGCACAAGCAAACCACTACCGACGACAGTAGTAATAGCTAAACCAATAGCCTGACCAACTGTCAATGTTTTTGCCAGCCCAGTCATTTTATTCTCCTCCTTTTCAATCTCTTAATGTTCGTATCCCAATACGCTTGGGTTAAGCTTTTCTCTCCCCTTCCCTAATACCCGTGCCTTTATTTTTGTACCAAAAAATTATTTACAGCATCTCCAAACTCTATGGGTAACTGATGATGAAAACCATGAGCGGAGTCTGGGTAAATCATTAATTGCGCCTGAGGAATTTCACGTTCCAATACATAAGAGTTTTGTATTGGTAGTGCAATATCATACCTTCCTGTAGCAATCAGAATAGGTTGTTGTATTAGTTTTAGTTTGTTGAAATAGTTTTCTTTGTTCTCAAACCAGCCAATGGCGGCAGAAAACTGTGTTTTCCAACTATCCGTATTTACGAGTGGCTCAATATCTGTTGTTCTCTTTTTGATTCTTTGCAGAGATTCTAAACCTAGTTTCCTACTATTGCTAGAGTTAGCAAAGAACATCTTTAAATGATCCTCATCCGTATAATTTTCTTTGACAGCAATATCTTTAAATGCTTGAGATACAGGTACAAATTCCGGATTTCCAGGTGGTGTAGATGCTACTAAAACCACGCGACGTATGAGTTTTGGATATTTAATAGCCATCGTCTGAGCCACCATTCCACCAAGCGACCAACCGAGAATATCTACTTGTTCGTATCCCAGCGCTTTTATGAAATGTTCTGCATCAACAGCCATGTCTGTGATTGTAGAAGCAACTTTTCCATTGGAGGAACTAATGCCCGTATTGTTGAAGAGAATCACTTGATGGTTTTGTGCTAGACGTTCCAAAAATAAAGGATCCCAGTCATCCATCGTACCTCTGAGTCTTTGAATGAGCAGTAGTGGACGACCGGTGCCGAGTATTCGATACGCAAAATTATGTCCATCACTCTTTACATAAAGTGTGGGAATATCTGTTGCAGATAATTCATTTTTGGTGACATTCTTCACAAAAGGTCTGGGAATATCTGTTGCAGACACCTGATTTTTAGGAGCATTAACAATCATAAAACTTGCCAATATTCCCACTACAAAAAAGGCTAACAAAGATTTTCGCAAATTAAATATTTGCATAATACTCCTGCAAAATGTTGGCATACATTTAGTTTTGTTGCTGCTAGAAATTGTAATATCGCGCATTTAAATTGCTGGAATTGGGCGGGCTTTTCGGCCCACCCTCACAAGACTTTGAGTTAGCTATTTACAGTACGACAACTTTCAGCTTGTCCTTCATTGCAACCAATCTCTGGAGTCACCAAAATGTGACGGTGTTTGAACACAATCGGTGTTGACTCTGCTTTAGGTATAACGGCTATTGCAAGATTATGACGCCAGATTAAGGGCATAGCAAGTTGCTGTAAGCGTAGAACAGAAACAGCCGAGTTATGCCAAGGGCAAACGATCGCACTTTTTTGACAATTAAAGTACCCTAGATGAAGCGGCCCACCTCGATGAGGACAATTATCTGTCACTAAGAATGTGCGATTGTCCAAGGAGATGAGGAAGAAACGGCGATCGCCATGAATCAGAAAATTTGATTGCTGGGGATCGAATTTTATGACAGGCATTTTTGATAGTCTCCGATTGAATAGATGTTGTACACACATTCTTCGGATTCAATGATCGCTCCGTGGAGTCGATTGTGCTGAATAATCGTGCCTTCGCCAGCATTGAGTATTGTATAGCGATCGTCACCAGTAACGAACTTCATCACACCAGACTCGATGTAACAAAGCTCATCACCATCATGAACGTGAGTAACTGACAATTCACCGCGAGGCTCAATAAACTGCTGCATCTTCGGATTGATGCTACCATCTTGAATTTTCTTATAGACCGGTAATGCTAAGGCTTTGTACTTCAGTCCGTCGTCAGCCCAATGCACCTGGTCGATAAAATCGCGATCGGCAATTTCGGATATGAGCTTGGCTTCCTCGAAACCCCGCAAAATATCAGGAATTATTCCTTCGCCATAACTGGCGATCGCTGGTTTAATCAGTTTTTCCAGCACCATTCGACTGTGATGGCGATCGATATGGACATGTTCTAGAAAATAACGGTTGTTAATGGTTGAACCAAATATTTTCTTCATTGTTTTAGCAGCTAGTTCGCAGAATTTGATGAAAGTGGTTTCTGCGTAAAAAATAGCTCCTAAATAGCGGAAGAATTTTGAATGGTCAGTGCAGATATAATTAAAGTAATTATTTAACATCAGTGAAGATGTTAAATAGAACTGCCAATAACTATGTGGTGTTGATTGTAAACCAACGCTAAGAAGTGTTTCTTCAAATAACTTACTATGCTTTGTCTGATGAACACCGTAGCCGTATTCATCAATCACAACCTTAAATAGCTCTGATTGTAGAGAGCCATAGGAACCCAAAATATTCCTAGACATTGCTGAAGATTCTACTAGGAAGTCCCCAGCTAATTGGATCAAAAAGGTTTTGACAGCATGGACTGGATCTGTGGAACCCTCGATGGTTTCCATTACCAAATTAGTTTGTGTGTTCTTGACAGTTTCAATATATTCTTGGAAATATTCCTCAACAGCAGCAGTACTCCAATTACCAGTCACAGATATTTCGCTATCAAGGAATGAGAAAATGTAGCGTTCTAACCAAGGTCGGATAATGTGCCCCAAAGTCATAATTTTGGGGTCATAAAATTTTTCAAAATCTTCGCGTTTCTGAACAAAATCATGTTTTGGCAAGAATACAAAATTGCTTTCATACACAGTTAGCAATGTTCGATTAGCAGTCAAGCTATTGTAAGTCAGCAAATTATTTCGAGTTAGAGGTTTTGAAAAGTCCAAATGATGAAAAATATGCGGCCGCAAGGTTCGACGATAAGGATTGTCTTCCAGCAACCATTCCTCTGTATCCTTAAAGAGATTGCATTTGCCATATTCAATTAAACATGATTTAAAAAAATCATAGTCGCTAATGTTTAGAGCAGCAGAGGTTTCTTGTGAAAATCGAGTTTTTGTTTGCATGATGTACCTAACCTACTTAATCTCAAGAGAAATCACTAACAGTTTCGTTGACTTAAAAAACAAGGAAGTCAGAGGATATTTTAAAAGTTGAAGTCATTCAAAATGCGATCCAAATAATCGCTATATAGATAACAGCCTCCAAGATTTTGCGCTCCCAAGGAGGCTGGGATCTTAATTTTGGGCTTCACCCTGGTAGCTTGGTTTTATAAAATTATTCCTCTTTTAAAACTTCCTCTTATTTTTCAGCACTTTGTTCATCTGAAAATCGATATTGGTATCACTTTGCCGAACCGTTAATTTCAACAGTTCCCCCTGTTCAACAATCATCGGTTTTTCAAAACATTGTACTGCTTGCATCCAGTGTGATTTTTCGTTATCTACTGCATTGGTCAAAATAACTCCATTACCTAAATCTAACTCAAACCAAAAAACAACACCATGAACAGTTCCCTTGTGTTCAGCTTCTACAGATATTTCTTTCTGACGCGATTTCAGAGGATCGACTCGGAAATCGAATTCAAATGCTGTAGTGGGTTTACTTAACAAGCGATGCGGCCAAATCCACAGCCGAACTGGGAAATACCCGGCTGTAGAGAAGATATTGAATGGCGAAACATCAAAATCAGCTGCCTCGGATGCAAAATTCAGATTATGTACTAAACTGCTCTCTAACAAGCTAAACTTAACCACTGCTTTAGCTGGAATAATCCTTGCATCTGGAGTCAACAATGCTTGCCGAGCGTGACGAATGGTTGGCAATATACCTTCACCAACAAGCCCACAATCAACAGTTTCAGTGATTAAAACATCAGCTCGTTTAGCTAAATCTAGACCAACGACAAGATTATCTGACTTTTTCGGGACAATTTTAATCCGGTCTTCAAATCCATTGATACCAATAATTTTATTAGCTATGTGTGCGATTGGTTGCATCATTTCACAGGATGTCACATAACTAGCTCCATGACGAGCAGCCATCATCGCCAATAATCCCGAACCTGCTCCAATATCTAGCACTGTGCAATTTGGACGCACAACGTGTTTGATGGCAGCTTCAAATGCTTTATTACGTTCCACGTCATTGAGCATGGCAAAGTGCCAGCGTGGAATTAGCTTCCGATAAACCTGACTGAACCCAAGATGCAAATTTATCTTCGATTTATCAAAGGCCAGAATCTTTTCCATATCCTCCGACATTTGCTGTAAGAGGGCAAGAGGTATCAGGCTCTGTTGTTGTAGCTGCAATGTATCAAAGGTTTCTATTTCTAAATCGAGTTTTTGGTCTTTTTTGACAAAAGATAAAGTCATATCGTTTGACCTCCTAATTAAAGTTGTTATAGGTAATGTGATTTAACAAAACGGAATTCAGAGCAAAGCCGCAGATGTTTCCGTTACTTTAGTCAGAACTCTCTTGCTTGTACTGTATGTAACTCGCGGATTGAGTAGCGATTCGCTGTGTCCGAGAGCCTCTGAATAGACGAGTTTAAGTCCACTGCGAAATTTTCAATTCGCTGGTTTACGATTAGTGGGAGATTTAGACCCGCCACTAAATGATTGTGAATTCTGTATTCTTCTTCAAGCACTCTTGAAAAATAAAATCTCAGATACTTGTACTTTTAGGGAGCAAGTGTGCGATGGATAGGAGCGATCGCAACTATCTAACAGTATTGCTATTACTCCCTCAAATGCCAGATTTGGCAGAGATGATGCGTGAATATGGTGCAATACCCACTCTGGTTAATTCCCAAAAATTCTTCAAACTTGTCTATACTTAGTCGTCAACTTCTAGTATTACAGGACTTGAGTGCTGGAGTAGTTGAAGGAAAGAGTATAGTTGGTGGGGTCGCCATTAACCTGATAAGCTTGCAAAAAGTAGTTACCAGGAGTATCTACTCGAATACTATCAGTCTGAGTACCAGGATTTGTAGACCCTAAAATTACATCGTTTTTATCTACGATGCGATTTCCGTTACGGTCTGCAATCAATCGGATATCGACATTGCCGTCTACCGGATTCAGGACAATATCGGTAGCTTCAAAACTGTCAACAGAGAAAGCAAAGATATCAGAAGTGTCATTGTTGCTGATGTTAGCGTTGATGGTGAGACTGCTGGATAGGTTTCCGAGAGGGATTTCATTCAACAGCAGATTACTGGGATTGGCAGTAGACAAGGATAAACGGTAAGAAACATCACCTAAACTATCTTGAGCAGAACGGCTAACTTCCGCAAAATATGTGCCTGGAAATAAATCGCTAACATTGATTGAGTCATCTACATTGGTTCTGCGAGCACCAATTGAGACAAACACATCATCCGTGTCTGGTTCAAATGTCTCATCACCATCGTCTCGAAAAAGTCGGACATTAGCATTATCCCCTGCACTGATATTAGTCAGAGCTAGGTTAATATTACCAAGAGTTTTAGTATCGAACACATAGATGTCTTTCGGATCTGTTGAAGTCAAAACACCATCGCGGGCAACAGGGTTTTTTCCCAGTTTGCCGAGACTTATGAGATCCTTTTTTTCTCCCTTAGTCGGTACAGCGCCAGGTGTGGTGAAATAGTCAAAAGCAAGATTATATTTGGTCGAGTCAGCACCAGCTTGATAAACTTGCAGTAAGTAATTACCAGCAGCATCTACTCGAATATTATCAGTCAGAGTACCTGGATTTGTAGAACTCAGGAGTACATCCCCTGGGTCAACGATGCCATTTCCATCCACATCTTGAATCAGTCGGATATCAGCATTACCACCTTGTGGAGTCAAATTTATGTTGGTTCCTTCAAACTTATCCAGAGAGAATGCATAAACATCAGCAGTATCACTATTGCCTACATTGCCAACGAAAGTTTGACTAGCTGATAAATTTCCAACGCGGAATTCAATGGGTAGAAGGTTGCTAACACCAGTATTAGACAAGGATAAACGGTAAGAGGCGTCACCGAAACTGCCTAGATCGAAACGACTGACTTCTACAAAATAAGTCCCTGCTGCTTGATTGGCTACGGTAATTGAGTCATCCTGATTACCTGGCCGAGGGCCTGCTGAAATGTATGCATCACCTGATGTTGGCTCAAAAATACCGTCACCGTCGTCTCGAAACAGTTGGATGTCGATATCATCGCCAGCAGTAATATTGGTCAAAGCGAGGTTGATATTACCAAGACTTGTGGTATTGAATACAAAAACGTCACTAGAGTCTGTTCCGGTGAGAGTGCCATTGCGGATAATAGGGGTATTACTCAAATTACTCAGAGTAATAGGAGGTTTGACAAAAGTGAATTGGTCTAGATTAGTCAAGCTAACATCAGAAGATGATATACCCTGTAAAATAGCAATTAGTTCTTGTGTGGAAGAATCGTTAAAAAATATTGCTGTACCAGATGGTAGTCCCGTGGGAGACGAACCTAAAGAATAATTCCTAGATGAACCTGACAATTGGATTTTGTCTACTCCACGATTGAGGTTGTTGTTAACCAATCCAAAGTCCGTAATCAGCGCGTAGTCTTCAGTTCCTAAAGATTTCGTATCGCCGTTATCGTAAAAAACAATATTCTTATTATTTAATACCTGCCCCAGAACAAATATGTCGTCATTTTGATTTCCTGTAAGGGAATCAATCTCACCTCTACCAAAATTTAAATTTGGCAAAAAAGGATCGACGCCAATCAAACGGTCGTTACCTAGACCACCAGATAAAGAGTCGTTGTTAGCGCCACCAATCACAACGTCGTTACCAAGATTACCTGCAACAACGTCATTACCAGCACCACCAAAAACGGTATCGTCACCACTTCCACCATCGAGAATATCATTCCCGATATCTCCGTTTAGTTGGTCATTGCCGTTTTCACCAAACAGTTGGTCGTTACCATTACCGCCAAACAATTTATCATCTCCTAGACCTCCTCTAAGGGTGTCGTTTCCCGATCCTTCATTAGTAGTAAAGTCGCCAATGATAGTATCATTTCCATCATCACCTAAGAGGTTATCATCACCGTCTTCACCGATAATAATGTCGCTACCTGCACCACCAGCAACCGTGTCATTTCCTACACCACCGATTAAAAGGTCATTTCCTGCATCTCCATTAACTAGATCCTCACCAGTTCCTGCAAGAACGAGGTCATCACCATTACCTCCGTTGGCTGTATCATTCCCACTAAGAAGCACGATGCTGTCATTACCAGCTAGTCCGGAAATTTCGTCTGGATTATTAGTTCCTAGAAGCGAATCATTGTCGGATGTGCCAACTACGGTGTTTGTTGGAGTGGTGATTTCTGTGAGGGTCTTGACTTGGTTTGTTGTCGAACTAGATTTTGATGCTTGAAGTCCTTGTTGCTCTAATTCCAGAGCAATTTCTAATCGAGATTTTACCTTTGCCATATTTTTCCTTCTGCGTTTGATGAATGTTATCTATGTGAATCGAAGTCATTCGTTCATCTGCACTGGGTAGTATTAAAAGGAACTCCAATAAATCATCCAATCATGTGGGGTGGGTCACAAAGCTCGCCCTATGGACTCAGGCGACGAGACGCCCACCCTATATGGGTTTAATTGGATATTTTTTTGATTTAGAAGTTCCTAACCAACCAAAATTTGTTGGGTAAGGCAACCTAAAGAATTTGGAAGCACAGCAGAAGTTGGAGAGTAAAGAATTACTGAAGAATAATTCTTTTTCTTCCCCTGTTTCTGCCACCCATTAATATCTGCATGGCAAACCACTAATTTAGTTAGTAGAAAAACCGGAGCGTCAGTAATCAAAGGACGCAAAAATTTTTACGACAAACTTCAACAACTGTCCTAAACTCAGATTTTTTCTAAATCCTCAATTTTGGTCAGTCTACGGGATCGGAACACAAAACCTAATGTCATTCATCAGGATGATGCCAAGAGGAATGTAAAAGTTATTTACACTCTTTTTATTTCCTTAACTTCCGTATATACAACACAATAACTCTTTATCTTTCTGAAAGCAAGCACTATTCCTCGGAAAAACTTTCCGAAAGACTCCGAAAAGCTGTAAACCTACCAGTACACTAGAGTATGAACAGCAAATTTTTTTTGAGTGATGTTCCCACATAATTTTTTAAGCCAGATGGCTCACGAGCGCGAACTGTCTCCAGAGCAAGAGCAAGTTTTTTTAATGCGAATGGGAGACAATGAGAAATATGAACGTATAGCTGAGCATCTGCTTACATCTCCAGATGCGTGTTTGAAGCGGATGGGTCAGATTTATAAAAAGTTTAATATTGTTGGTAATAGCCGAGGTAAGGAAAATCGGCTGAGAATTTTTCTTATTAAAGAGTTAGAAAAATGGCAGCAATTAGAAGAACAGACAGAGCAATTTTCAGTAAATACTCAGCCAGCTAATATTCCCCATCCGGAAGCTGAGCATAATGTTACGCCAGCTAAGCACAAACCCTCAGTTTTGCAAAACTTACCCGCACGAGAATGTAGGGCTTTCGTTGGTCGCAGCCAAGAAATTGCCCGACTCATGGAACTTCTAGATTCTCAGCATTCTGCTCATTTAATTAGTGTGGATGGCATTGGTGGCGTAGGTAAAACAACTTTAGTAGTTGAGGTAGCTTATCGTTGTTTAGAAGCAAGCCAGCATAGCAATCTTCAGATTGTGAGTACTCCCACTTTTGAAGCGATTATTTTTACTTCTGCTAAACAGAATTATCTCACCGCAAATGGTTTGCTACCACGATTGACTTTTCAGCGCACTTTGCGGGATATCTGTCGGGAAATCGCTTACACTCTAGATTTTTTGCAAATTACCAATCTACCTTATCAAGAGCAAATCGAGCTAATTCGGCAGAAACTATCTCAAATCAAAACCTTACTAATTGTCGATAATCTAGAAACTATTGAGAATAAACAGGAAGTTCTTTCTTTCCTGTACGATCTACCACCTACTGTCAAAGTTATTGTGACTACTCGCGAACAAGCTCTGTTTGTACCCATTCGTTTGGATTGTCTTCCTAAAGAACATGGTTTGCGCCTAATTCAACATGAAGCCAAAGAGAAAAATTTAAACTTAAGTGCTGAACAATCTCAGCTACTTTTTGAAGGAGTGAGCGGAGTCCCTGCTGCCATTATTTACGCTATTGGTCAGATGGCAGCAGGTTACTTACTCCAAGATGTGCTGTTACAAATTAAGCAACCCGATGGGGATGTTGCTGGTTTTTGTTTTGCAGGCAGTGTCACTCCGTTGAGAGGTACACCTACCCACTATTTGCTGATGACGCTGGCTTTGTTTGTGCAGCCCGTCACCAGAGATACTGTTGCTCAAGTAGCTTTTGACCGAGTGAACCCGATCGCAATATCTCAGGGATTGGCTAAATTGCAGCAACTTTCTCTGGTCTATCAGCAACAAGAACGCTACGGTTTACTTGAGCTAACCCGCGAATATGTCTTAGCAGAGTTAGCCGTTCATAATGAGTTTGCCCAAAAGTTAAGGGAACGATGGGTGAATTGGTATCTGCGATTTTCGGAGGCATACGGAGGCACTAATTGGAAGGAATGGCATCTTGGTCATGGATATTTGGAGGTAGAGTGGGAAAATCTGAGGACTGTTCTGGAATGGTGTATTAGTCGAGCTATGTACTCTGATGTGCGAGCAATGTGGCGACACATCAAAGGCTATATTCATATCCGAGGGTACTGGGATGAGCGTTTAGATTGGACAGCTTGGTTAATTGAAACTGCCAAACAAGTTGGTGATTGGTCGTTTGCAGTAGAGGTGATGAGCGATCGCGCTATTACATTGCTGAATATGCGTCAGGCGAGGGAACTACAACAAGCAGAAGCACTTTTAAAAGAAGCTTGGAATTTACGCCACCATCAAACCATAACATTTCAGTTAGAGCTAGCAAGAAATATGGTTATCCTGCATATTCATCAGCAACAATTAGCGATCGCTCAAGAGTGGCTCACCAAAGAACAAAAACTTTTAGAGCAAGCTTCCTTGTCAGATTTAGAATGCCGAGAACAACAAGTTCATATTCTTTATTATCAAGGACAAATATATTTCAAAAATAACAACTATCAACAGGCTCAGGCCATTTTCCAGAAAGCATTAGAACAAGCTCAAGCCTTAGGATGGCAAAGAGCTACCGCAGCTATCCAAAACTGGTTGGCAGACATTTCCCTCAAACTAGGGAATATAGACCAAGCAAGAGAAATCTTGACCTTGAGCTTTCCGATGGCAGAAAGACATAAAGATCGGCGTTCTATTGCTTTTCATAAAGCTACATTTGCCAGACTAGAAAAATTATCAGGGAATTTGGCTCAAGCTCAACGGTGGGCAAAAGAAGCAGCAGAGGTTTTTGATAGTTTAATGATGGTACCGGAAGCTCAAGAAATGCGCTCTTTTGCTAGCTGACTTTTCACAGGATAATCTAGCTGACTTTTCACAGGATAATATTGTTTGCAAACCATCTCTGTTCCTTACCTCCTGTGAAAAGTCTGTTTTTTTAATTAATAGTCAATAGTTGGTTTTTTGGTAAGGTAAGACAGGCACTGCTTTGTCTTGAAAGGCTGGAGCACATGGGCAAAGTCTCATAAGATGTAGTCTGATTTATATTTTTACAAATACCTAATTGAATAACTTTATTAAACAAAGCTTGAGTTAGAACAAAACCTATGTCTTGATTTTGGCGCTTAGAGTCGTTATTACTACCTATAGGAGAACGATGATGTAAAATATAGCCATATAAATTATGGCAATCCTGAATGTATTGATAGGTGTCTAGTAAAATATGCGTGTGCCAAACTCCATCAACTTCTTTAGTGGGAATCAGTTCCATATTGGGAAAAAGGAAGTGAAGGCACAAGAACATTTTGTAATCTGCGATCGCCACTTCTGTTTGTTGGGCTGTCCAGGCATACCCATTTTCTGATGACATCAGTTGGTCTGCGATCGGTTTCCAGTCAAGTTTATTCACTTTATTTAAAAAAGTGACAATCTTCATAGTTTTTGTGCCTCTAACGGAATTAATAAATTTGCAAGAAATCTTGATTGTTCAACTTCAACAATCAAACCTCTATTTATTTATCAATCTCTCATGAGATTATTATGTAAATAAGAAGGCAGTTCTTAGTGGAGGAAAACTGCCCATACTCTAGAACTGCCGCGATCGCTAGCTTTTCTTGCGGTTTAAGACAAGAACACCAAATTAAAAATTTGGTGGCTCTTCCGATTGAGGGGTCACCAATCCCCAATTGAGGTAAAATCCCCTGCCTCCTTCAATTTTTGGAAGTCCCAAAAACAATGACTTAGTGACGCTGTTTCCACCAGATGGCCACAGCGCTTTATTACCTAGACAGTTGGTATTGGTGAATGCGATGGAATTTGCAACGCTAAGGGTGAACAGAAATTCTTTCAAGAAACATCGGGAAAGGGCTTGAATATAGGTTAGGACTTACGCAATATGTGATTGAAAACCTTATTCTTGCGTAGCGGTAATTCATGTAGACGCGGAGCGGCTTCCCGCAGGGTATTACCGCTACTTTCGTTATCTTTTGCGTAAGTCCTGTAGGTGTTTATAGCATTTCTCATTCTGGAGAGGTACAAGGTAGGGGCACATAGCTATCATTGGTGTCAACTTAAGCTCAAACTCATGCCCCACAATCGTTTTACCCCACCCCCCAACCGCTCCCCTTAGTAAGGGGAGGGGCGGTTTTGTCTAAAGCCAAAACCGGGGTGGGGTAACGCGGATCTTAATGGTAAGTGAGAGAACTGAATATCACATATTTATAAGGGTTTGACGCTAAGTTGACATTAATGCATAGTTATGCTACCCTACGAATTTCTGTATGTCATGTGATTGGGAACCGCTATATTTTATTCGTAGGGGGTGGTGTACCGCCAGTGCAATGGCTCCTAAGGGAGACGTTGGAGCTTGCTTTCCCATAGGGCTACAGTAAGAATAAGAGTTTTAGAGAGTTTTTGCGTAAGTCCTACAATTTAAACTAACTATCTTCTTGCCTAAATAATTCCACTAAGCCAACAGTACCTACAAAAAAAGTATAAATACCATATTGAAATGGCAGTTTACTTTTTGAGCCGGAATAAATAGCTGCTATTATTCCTTCAAATAGATGAACTATTAGCGCAAACCTGGCTATGCCAAAAATAGGAGTGAGATTATTAGGAATTTCATTAATATCTAATACCCCCAAAATTTTGCCTAATTCTAATCCTAATGCGCTAGCGATCAAAACGATAGATACAATTTTTATAAACCCAGCTATCTTTTGTCCGATCTCACTTAGACTCATGCTCAAATTCAGATAATTTTTGGTTGACTCGACTTTGATTGTAACTGAAGATTATCCATCACTGAAGACGAGAGGAAGACCAGACTAAGTAAAGAGCAATAGTAAGTAGTTCTGAGGTGGATGCAACACACGATCGGTAGTAAAGCTAGCTGTGCTACCCTACTTAACGCAATCAAAAATTCAAAAAACAAAAATGTGTAGTATTATACAATAAACTAGAAAAAAGTGTTATAGGCTTGTAAAGCCCTTTACTTTTTTACTTTTGGCGAAACTTCACCGCCAAAAAAGCACCAGAGCGATAGGGAATTATCTGCGATCGAGGGCGATTGATACCCATCAAACGTAAACCTTGTCAAGTTGAACAAATTCCTGTCAGCAGCATAGGTGGTTTCCTACGCCCTGGTTATTTACTAATTTTTATTAATTTTTTAGTGTAATTATAGAAGTCCGATTTGATTTGGTGAAAAAATCTCAGTATCTGTAGTGGCGTGACAAGACTAAATTGTTGCAATAGATTTTATTGTGGGATGGGTGTCCTCACCCGTCCGGGCGGGCAGGATGCCCACCCTACAAGAGTTTCCTAATGCACTATTTTAGTCTTGTCACGCTACTACTGGCGTGACAAGGCTAAAATAGTGCATTAGGAAATGGGCTTTAAACTTTATAAATTCGATGTTTTTAACGCTAATCTATTGCAACATTTTAGCCTTGTCACGCTACTACGTATATTTCAAAAATCAAATATGAGTCCTATATCAGGTTCCCTGTTCTCTGTTCCATTAAAAGGGCTAATGTTACTTTTTCCATAGAATTGGGATTAATAGGGTGATAATTTTCTTGTTTTACCCAAAACTATGCAGTATCCTCTGGAACTCACCTTTAAACTCTGGGCATTTGCACCACAAATGTCTGTTGTTGATGGTCAAGGGACTTTGGCTTTCTATGTCAAACAGAAACTCTTCAAGCTCAAGGAAGCAATTACAATCTTTGCTGATGCTGAGCAAACTCGTCCTAGATATTACATCAAAGCAGATCGCATTATTGACTTCTCAGCACGCTATGACTTTACGGATAGCAACGGTACTTACATTGGTTCAGTAAAACGACGCGGATTAAAATCTCTTTGGCGTGCGCGTTATGACATTTTTGATGGCGACACGAGTACTTTGAACATCCAGGAGAAAAATCCGTGGGTGAAAATTGCTGATGCCCTCTTCGCAGAAATCCCAGTTGTGGGCATATTCACTGGTTATGTTTTTAATCCTGTCTACTTAGTCAGCCGAGATGATGGTACGGTTGTGATGCGTTTGGAGAAAATTCCCACTTTCCTTTCCAGAAAATTTATCATCAAAGCTGTGGATGAACTGAGCGATCGCCAAGAGCAGCAAATTTTGTTAAGTTTGATGATGATGCTACTGCTAGAACGAAATCGTGGCTAATCCGACTAAAGGCTGAAGCATGAAGTATGAAGTATGAACTACAAAACATCAAGTCTTATTTGTGTTTCATTTATTATTGATAGCCTTGTGTCTGCTGTCTTCATTCTTCATACTTTAAACTTCAAACAGCTTTAGTCTAACCAATCAATTTCTGCCAACTAGCAGGCCCAACAATGCCATCGGCATCCAAACCATTTTGCTTTTGAAAGTTCTTGATTGCAGCCTCAGTTTGCGGCCCGTAAACGCCATCAATTTCAACACCTATACGGTATTGCAAGTATCTGATAACTTCACCTCCAGCATGGTTTAGTCGGATGATTCGTTTTGCCAAAATTACATTTATGGCATTCCATGTTCTTGCATCAGCAGTTCCAGTCGGCTGCAACCCGACAATAGTTTGAAATTTTTCTGTGGCAGATTTTGTATTCGAGCCGTTTATGCCATCTTCCACTAAAGCGTTACCATTTTTATCGGTTATTTTGAACCGATTTAAGGTTTGTTGCAGTCTCTTAATAGTGGTATCTATATTGTCTTCTTCGTCTGGTACTGGGGGAACTGGGTTAGTTGGCACTTTACCAGTTAAACCTTTGACGATCGCATTTGCCATTGCTTCTGGATTATAAAGATTCATATCTTTTGCCGAATCAATAAAGCAACCTTCTACCAGAATCGCCGGCATATCCGTATTCTTGAGGACAAACAAGTGGGAACCACTCTTAACACCACGATTAAAAAATCCCAATTTCACAATTTCATCTAATACAGGTTTGGCGATTTTTCTACCTGCATCGCTAGTAGCAAATACTTCTGTGCCATTAGCTTGTCCGTTGAAAGAATTAAAATGAATTGAGACATAAACATCTACTCTACTGCCATTCGCTGTAGCACATCTTTTGGATAGAGATTCTCTTACTGTACTTGCACTACTTGGCTTACATACTACAACTTCATGCCCTAAAGCTCTTAACTTGGTTATAACTCTATTACCAACATCCAGAGTTAAATTATCCTCAATTTTGATTCCTCTAGCTCCCGTATCTGGTGGACAATTGTGCCCGCTATCAATTCCAAATTTCATGATTCCATCCTCAAGTGACTTCTTCTTACACTAGTCCAAAACTCTTAAAATTATAAAGAAAAAAATTTATTTATACTTATTTGTAAAGTATTTTTTGACAACGATCGCATTATTTTAAGCATTAGTACGCTAGCAAAAAAATTTATTTTTATGCCAAGTAGAATCAGAAATTTTTTGGGGGTAAAATTTAGCGGTCGCACAAAGAAAAATTGCTACAAAAAACACAACCCTCATAATTTATCAAAATCGAGAATAACCGAGTAATTCTTGCAATAAAATTAAATGCAGCAATTACCCCCATTATTCAGATAATAACGCTTGGTAAAAGTAGAAAGCCATGTTGAAGGAGGCAGGGGGCAGGGGGTAGGAGGCAGGAGGCAGGAGGTAGGAGGTAGGAGGTAGGAGGAAAACTGCCCTGTGCTTCCTGCCGCGACCATAGGGGGCAAGGGTTAAAGACCCCTACCAAATTTTCAATTTGGTGGCTGCCCGTTCAGGGGGGGTCACCAATCCCCAATCGAGGTAAAACCTCCTGCCTCCTGCCTTCTATGATAAATTTTATACTTTTGTAATAGTTATAGACTCAAGACTTACGCACAAAGGTTATGTGTTGAGGCTTGCCAGAATTCTACTAATCCGAACCTGTCGGTAGATATTTAACAATCAGCTTGAAAGCACGTTTAAAATTTAAGTAAAGAAATATTTCGTAACTTACGGGCATGAAACGCATCGTCTTGGTTGCTGGGTTTGAATCGTTTAACGCTGACTTGTATAGAAAAGCGGCTTTTTTGGCTAACTCTGGCTGTCCACAGTTGGATATTCGGGTATTTAGCGATCGCGATCTTACAAGCAAACGGCTGGAAGTAGAAGCAGCACTAGATGGCGCGGATGTGTTTTTCGGCAGCTTACTATTTGATTATGACCAAGTTGTGTGGTTGCGCGATCGCATTGCCCAAATTCCCATCCGGTTGGTGTTTGAGTCAGCGTTGGAATTGATGAGTTTAACCAAGCTGGGTGATTTTGCCATTGGCGATAAACCCAAAGGAATGCCCAAACCAGTTAAATTCATCCTCGACAAATTCAGCAACGGACGGGAAGAAGACAAACTCGCAGGTTACATCAGTTTCTTAAAAATTGGGCCGAAACTCCTCAAATACGTACCAGTACAAAAAGTCCAAGACTTACGCAACTGGTTAATTATCTATGGTTACTGGAATGCTGGCGGTTCAGAAAACGTCGCTTCATTATTCTGGACGCTGGCAGAAAAATACTTAGGTTTAAAAGTCGGCGACATTCCGCCGCCAGTAGAAACGCCGAATATGGGATTACTTCATCCCGATTATCCAGGGTTTTTTGCATCGCCGCGTGAATATTTGGAATGGTATCTTGTGGGGCAGGCGTCTCGCCTGCCATTGTCGAAGGGCGGGCAAGATGCCCACCCTACAAAGCCTGTTATCGGAATTTTACTTTACCGCAAACACGTTGTTACCAAACAACCTTATATTCCCCAACTGATTCGTCATTTTGAATCAGCTGGGTTAATTCCTTTGCCCATTTTCATCAACGGCGTGGAAGGACACGTGGCAGTACGAGATTGGATGACGACTGACTACGAAAGTCTGCAACGAAAATCAGGTAATATTGAGACACCCTCACTTTCAACTGAAGCAGTGAAGGTAGATGCGATCGTTTCTACAATTGGCTTTCCCCTGGTGGGCGGGCCAGCTGGTTCAATGGAAGCTGGGCGTCAGGTGGAAGTAGCAAAGCGCATCCTCACTGCCAAGAATGTACCTTATATTGTTGCAGCGCCACTATTAATTCAAGATATTTACTCCTGGACGCGTCAAGGTATCGGCGGCTTGCAAAGTGTCGTATTGTACGCTTTACCAGAATTGGATGGCGCAATTGATACCGTTCCCCTCGGCGGTTTAGTGGGCGAAAATATTTATCTAGTTCCCGAACGGGTGCAGCGATTAATTGGTAGAGTCAAAAGCTGGGTGGCTTTGCGGCAAAAACCTGCATCGGAACGCAAGATTGCAATTATTTTATATGGTTTCCCCCCTGGTTACGGTGCTGTGGGCACAGCTGCATTATTAAATGTGCCGCGTAGCCTTTTAAAATTTATTTCTGCACTCAAAGACCAAGGTTACAACATCGGAGATTTACCAGAAGATGGGGAAGAATTTATTCGCTGGGTAAAAGAAGCAGATGAAACTAATCTTCTTGTGGGGCAGTCGTCTCGCCTGCCCCTAGACAATGGCGGGCAAGACTTCGGCGTGAGCGCTCAGTCGAACGCTGCCCACCCCACAAATACTGTCAACGTCCGCACATTAGAAAAATGGCTGGGATATCTGCGAACATCTCGCATCGAAAAACAATGGAAATCTCTCACCGGAACTGGTATTAAAACCTATGGTGATGAATTCCAAATTGGTGGTGTGCAATTAGGTAATGTATGGATAGGCGTACAACCACCTTTGGGAATACAAGGCGACCCCATGCGTTTAATGTTTGAACGCGATTTAACGCCGCATCCCCAATATGCTGCTTACTATAAATGGCTGCAAAATGAGTTTCAAGCTGATGCTATAGTTCACTTTGGAATGCATGGTACGGTGGAATGGTTGCCTGGTTCTCCTTTAGGTAATACGGGTTATTCTTGGTCGGATATTTTGTTAGGAGATTTGCCGAATCTATATATATATGCGGCGAATAATCCTTCTGAGTCGATTTTGGCAAAACGTCGCGGTTATGGTGTGTTGATTTCCCATAATGTACCGCCTTATGGACGTGCAGGGTTGTATAAGGAATTGGTAGGATTGCGAGATTTAATTTCGGAATATCGGGAAGATCCGCAAAAGAATTATGCCCTGAAGGAAGCAATTTGTAAAAAAATTGTGGATACGGGTTTGGATGCAGATTGCCCGTTTGAGGATGCGAAAAAGTTGGGGATTTCGTTTACTCCGGAGAATATTCGGATGTTTAGCGGTCATGCTTTTGATAATTATTTGGTGGTGTTGTATGAGTATTTGCAAGTTTTAGAAAATCGGTTGTTTTCTTCGGGGTTGCATACTTTGGGGGAAGAACCTAATGAAGAAGAATTAGCTTCGTATTTGGAGGCTTATTTTGGGGAGGAGGAAGAAATAAACGAACCGCAGAGGCGCAGAGAACACAGAGAAGAAAGGGAAGAAGAGGGAAGATTAATAAGGGATTTGTTGATGCAATCTACGGATGAGTTAACGAATTTGTTGAGGGGGTTGAATGGGGAATATATTCCGCCTGCGCCTGGTGGTGATTTGTTGCGTGATGGGGTTGGTGTGTTGCCAACTGGGAGAAATATTCACGCTTTAGATCCTTATAGAATGCCTTCACCTGGGGCTTATGAAAGGGGGCGAGAAATTGGTAGAAAAATTATTGCCCAGCATTTGGAAGAATATGGTACATATCCAGAAACTGTGGCGGTGATGTTATGGGGATTGGATGCAATTAAAACTAAGGGTGAATCTTTGGGTATTCTTTTGGAATTGGTGGGGGCTGAACCTGTTAAGGAAGGAACGGGGCGAATTGTTCGTTATGAATTAAAATCTTTGGCGGAAGTTGGACATCCTCGCATTGATGTGTTGGGAAATTTATCAGGAATTTTCCGCGATAGTTTTGTGAATATCATCGAATTGTTAGATGATTTGTTTCAACGGGCGGCTAATATTGATGAACCAGAAGAGCAAAATTTTATTAGGAAACACGCTTTAATTTTGAAAGCCCAAGGTGTAGAAAATGCATCGGCAAGATTGTTTTCTAATCCGGCGGGTGATTTTGGTTCTTTGGTGAATGATAAAGTGGTTGATGGGAATTGGGAATCTGGCGAAGAGTTGGGTAATACTTGGCAAAGTCGGAATGTTTTTAGCTATGGTAGAAACGATAAAGGTCAAGCTAGACCGGAAGTTTTGAATACGTTATTAAAAACAAGCGATCGCATTGTACAAGAAATCGATTCAGTAGAATATGGTTTAACTGATATTCAGGAATATTATGCTAATACTGGCGGCTTGAAAAAGGCAGCAGAAAAACAACGCGGGAAAAAAGTTACAACCAGTTTTGTAGAAAGTTTCTCGAAAGATACTACCCCTCGCAATTTAGATGATTTACTCAGAATTGAATATCGCAGTAAATTAGTAAATCCCAAATGGGCCGAAGCAATGGCGAACCAAGGTTCGGGTGGCGCATTTGAAATTTCTCAACGCATGACGGCGTTAATTGGTTGGGGTGGTACTGCCGATTTTACTGATAATTGGGTTTACGACCAAGCAGCTGATACTTATGCTTTAGATGCTGAAATGGCAGATAAATTACGCAAGGCAAATCCGGAAGCTTTCCGCAATATTGTAGGCAGAATGTTAGAGGCACATGGACGCGGTTTCTGGCAAGCTGATGATGAGAAGTTAGATAAATTGCGCCAATTGTATGAGTTGACAGATGAGGAATTAGAAGGGGTGACAGTTTAGTAAATAGGGATGAACTATGAAGTTTATGATTACTATATTTGAAGATGAAGATAGGATGTTTATTGCCGAATGCTCATCTATTCCTGGCTGTGTGAGCCAAGGAAAAACAGAACAAGAAGCAGAGCAAAATATTCAAGAGGCAATCAAGGAATGTTTACAGGACTTACGCAATATGTGACTGAAAACGTTATTCTTGCGTAGCGGTAATTCATGAATTACCGCTACTTTGGTTATCTTTTGCGTAAGTCCTGGTTTAGAGGTAAGGGCTGAAAAAAGAATGCCTTTGACAGTAACAACTTGTGAAAGATAGTTGAGTTTAACAGCGTTGTTGTTTTTTGAATATTGATAACAGCAAACAAACAAACCCCATTATTACTAACGATACTGAAGAATTCGGTTCTGGCACTGATTGAGGATTTTGCCAAGGCTGATAACCGATCGCATTTTCTGGAATAATATTGAGCGATGCCAAAAATTGCTCAATATTGTTAGATAGATCGCTGTTACTAATATCAGTATTTTTATAAGAGATGAGTTGGTTAAACGTTTGCGTACTTGATGCGTCAAAATCTTTTGTTAATACCAGAAAATTTTGACCTATTTTACCTATAAGGGAGTCAATTAAGTTATTAACATCAGTCTTGACTTCCTGCGGAGATAAATTTAAGCTACCGATGTTATTGACGTTTCCAGTAGTTGTATTATCGCTATCTGTTAACCAATTACCATTACCAACAATTGTATTTCCATCGGTAAAAACCCAATTACCATTACCAATAATTGTATTATTTTTACCAAAATCCCAGTTACCGTTTCCAATAGTTGAGTTATCGCTACCGAAGTGCCAATTGCCATTTCCTAGCGTTGAATTGTTACTTCCGTTGTCCCAATACCAGTTACCATTACCCAGGTTTGTATTATCCTTTCCAAATAACCAGTTGCCATTGCCAATGGTTGCGTTGTCATTATTAAAGTTCCAGTTTCCATTGCCTATGGTTGCACTGTTATTGCCATAATCAGAGTTAAAATTACCAACTGTTGCGTTATTCTTACCAAAGTTTCTGTTAGCATTACCAACGGGTGCGTTACTCTCATTAAAACGTGGAGTACCAGTATTAGATGTATTTCCACTGTTACTAAAAGGTATATTATCACCAAGGACTTCTCTTAACGGATCGAAAGGCGATCGCTCAAGCACATTCCCACTATCTAAAATTAGATTACCGCCATTTAGAAATGGGTTTGTACCTCCTGCCAAGGTTTTGTCAACGTCCTTAAAAAAATTGTCACCCAGAACTAACTTCAAGCGATCGAAAATTAATTGTTGAAGTTTACTACCAGCATCGCCAGCAAAAGGGTTAATAGCCCCACCTGGAATATTTCCGCCACCATTACCAAGAACAATATTGTTATCATTTGTTAATAGGTTGCCTTCAGCATAGAAATTACCATTGGTAGCGAAGGAACTACTGTTATACAGGTTGCTACCACTGCCTGTATTAAAGGTGTTAAGCTCATTATTTATGGAATCGATAGCAGATGCTTCCATTGGCATTAATTCTCCTATTTGCTATGCCAAGTATCACTTGAGTCAACCAAAAATTTATTTAAATAAAAGCTTCGATCGTTTTGGTTGTCAACAAGAGATAAAATTTTGTCTAAAGGCTTTATAGTAAAAAGTTTCAGTGCATAACATGGCTAATTAGCATAGTATGTACTGAAAAAATCATTATTATTTCCTTGCGGAGATCGAGTGATTTACTCAAGGGTTATAATTACTGTGTTGATTAAGCAAACGGAATTTGTCCGCCACCAAATGATGGGATTTCTCCACCACCAAATGATGGGATTTGGCTAGGATCGAATGATGGGATTTCTCCACCATTACCACCACCAAATGATGGGATTTGGCTAGGATCGAATGATGGGATTTCTCCACCATTACCACCACTAAATGATGGGATTTGGCTAGGATCGAATGATGGGATTTCTCCACCATTATCACCACCAAATGATGGGATTTGGCTAGGATCGAATGATGGGGTTTGTCCATCACCCAGTTCTTCGTCCAACCTTGAATTAACCAGGTTGTCAATAGTAACTCTTAAATTAAACCCGTCTGGTATTTCAGTTGTGCTGATAGTAGTGCTTTGACTGCCAGCGCCTGTCAAGGGATCGCGGGCGCCGCCCCCTGTGGATGGATTTACACCGCCTGCAAAGATATTCCAAAAGTTGTCGCCAGCAAAAGGATTACCATTGTAGGGTAAATTATCGCCGCCGCCACCACCGAATGGACTACCGCTATTTTCTCCATCACCAACACCGCTGAATAGATTGGAGAGTTCTTCATCACTCAGAACTTCACTCAGGCGGCCGAAGGGTGAATTTCTTAATGGATTGTCCCCATCAGTAGAGGAGTTAACGCCACCACTATTAGTTAAATCTGCCATCACTAATCCTCCTAAGTTGTTAGCATAAAAATCTTCCTAGCTTACAGTAATCTGACTTGAATCTTGCTAGGTTTAGGAAACTTAAAAAGTTTATCCAGCAAGCTTGAAATCAGATTTTCTGTTCAAAAATTTCAATGAAATTCATATAGCTATATGAAATACAAAATTAAGTCTCTTCCATGATTTTTGTGTTGGCAAGCTAGTTAGTAGCTCTGGTATTGTTTGTTTATCTTGTCAAAATATAGATAATCAATTTTTAACCAATGCTACCTACATTTTTAATTTATGTGATTTAAGCGATCGCGGCAATGAAAAATGTTTTGATAGATTTACCAAACTTGTAGATATTTTTATTCAATAAATGAAGAGAATTCGCTAAAAATTTTGGAGAATAAAATTAAATTTTGGTTAAATACGATATTGAGATAAACAATACTTTGATAAATTTGCCAAATTTTTAGATATTTATTGTCAAATTTTTAGATCCCTAATTAATCTGCCTTAGTTTGAGATTCCATAACTTTTATGCATTGTTATACCCTTAGACCGATGACAATAAATATTATAGCCAATCTTTGAATTGCGTAAACTACTTTCATCGGTACACCTACACTACGTCGCATATCCTTGGGGTGAAGAACAATTATTTCAATTTTGAATAATTTAAAATAATTCTATGATGTGATTTTTCAGTACTTCAATTAACTCTTCCTTACTGACTTTGTTATCGGAAACTTTTATTGTCAATTCCTCAGCTTCTTTTAGTGTCATATTCAGTTCGTAATCATTCAAGTTTAAGAATGTCACCATGACATCAAAAGCAGTTCGTTTATTTCCATCTACAAAAGCATGGTTATTAGTGATGTGAAACAAATAGGCTGCTGCTTGTTCAAAAATTGTAGGATGCAAAAATTCTCCCCCAAAAGTTGCTTGAGGTTGGGAAATAGCAGATTCTAGCAAGCCTTCATCGCGTATACCTAGTAAGCCACCATATAGATTAATTTGCTTACTATGTATACTTAACACATCTTGTTTTTCAATAAATTTAGGACTATGCAAGATTTCTGTACACCCGATCCCATTTTTTTGTAGATGCTAGAGAAGTCAGCATAACTTCCGTTTCTTGAGGAGTTATGTCACCCAAGTCCAGCGCATTAATCTCTTCTTCAGATAATGCATTGACTTTTAAATTAGCTTTTATCAGTGATTGTATGACGTGTTTAAGTGTTTCTAAAACAATGTAATCATTGTTATAATAACTTTCTAGTTTAGCTTGAATTTTTAATTCTTGATAGAAATTTACATGAGCCAATATCAATTTTTTTTCTGTTTCTCTATTGTCTTTGTCCAGCCCAAAGTCCCAGTATTTATCTACAATTGCCTTAAGCAGAAAGTTGTATCTCACAAAAAGGATAAGAGCTAATTCACCTTGTTTGCATTTTCTTAGAAACTCCTCAAGCAGACAATCGAGCTTATTAAACTTGTATCGACATTGTTTTATCTCTTCTCTAAGCTCATCGAGAGATATCTGGCGACTATTAGCCAACTCAACTATCTCCGCCATCGCTTCATCTTGTGGGTTAGCATCATTCAAGGATCTTTCCAGGACTTCTATCCTTTGTTGAATGCTTGTAATTATTTCTTGTGGAAATGTAAAGCTATGTACCATCTTTTATGTACCTGGCTTGTGAGGTTATAAGCTTCCCCTAAAATTACTTTAACTGGCAAATGCAGACTGTTGTGTTTAATCACAACATTAATCTGCGCTTATTCGCCTTTCCACCGCCAAACCGATCGCAATAAATAGCACAGCCAATCCCTGAATCGCGTAAACTACAGTTACTGGCACACCTGCGCTACGTTGCATGACATTGGCGCCACTGCGAAGTGCAGCAAAAAATAGGGAAGTTAACACTACACCGAAAACACTACCACGGCTTAAAAAAGCGATCGCAACTGCATCAAATCCATAACCCGGCGAAACTTGTTCAAATAGCCGAAATTTCAACCCCATCACCTCAGTTCCACCAGCTAACCCAGCCAAACCACCCGCTAACGCCATCACCAGCATAATAGTGCGCTGTACGGAAATACCAGCATAACGAGCAGCATTTGGGTTAAATCCCACCGCCGCAATTTGGTATCCTAAAGGCGATCGCACTAACAATACCCACAATATCCCCGCTGCAATTAACGCCAGCAAAATCCCCGCATGGGCAAGACTCCCCGGTAAAATAATCGGTAACTGAGCAGATTTAGCAATCAGTGGCGAATAAGGACTAGGTGCTGCTGGTGCTTTCAGAGGATTTTGCACCAAATAGCTAACTAAATTCACTGCAATATAATTCAACAACAATGTAGCGATTACCTCATTCACTCCTCGCACTGCTTTGAGATAACCAGGAATCCAACCCCAAACCGCACCCAGGAAAAATCCTGCTAACAACGACAGCGGAATGTGAATCAAAGCAGGTAATCCTTGCACATATAACCCAATTAAAGTACTTCCCAAAGCACCTAGATAAATTTGTCCTTCGCCACCGATATTAAATTGACCGGCACGCAGCGCCACCAATACTCCTAAACCGGCGAATAATAGCGGTGTCATTTTGGTAAGAGTATTGCCTAATCCAAAGTAGGTAGAAAGGGATTCTTGAAATAAAGTTGTGTATGCGACGATGGGATTTGCCCTAGCGCACAAAATGAGAATTGCACCAACGAGTAGGGCAGATGCGATCGCAATCAATGGCGATAAGATTGGTAACAAGCGTTTAACGCGATTCCTATTAATCATGATGCATGTTTGCCAACCTCATACCTTGACTGAGAACCATTGCAAGATTATCGCGGAGATTTAAAACTGAAAGTTGAAGCTTAGAGGCTCAAAGTTCGAGTTCAAAACCCCAACGCTCAAACTTATAGCAATTTGCAATTGAATAGACTACATTAGGGGCGCACAGATGTCATTGGGGTCAACTTAAACTCAAACACTTATCCCACAGGCATTTTACCCCACCCCCAACCCCTCCCCTTGCCAAGGGGAGGGGAGGTTTTGCGTTAGCAAAGCCGGGGTGGGGTAACGTGGTTCGTGATGGGAAGTGAGCGATAGCATCTGGGCTTGGGTTTCACGCTCAGTTGACACGTATGCACACCTGTGCGCCCCTAGAATGATTTGATTTTCTTTCGGTGTATTCCATTCAATTGAAAACCGCTATATTTCCCAATGCCGCAGGCCCTAATCCTCACAATCCTAATTCTTCCGGAAAGCCCAGCATGATATTGAGATTTTGGACTGCGGCGCCGGATGCGCCTTTGCCTAAGTTGTCAAGACGAGCAACTAGCAGCGCTTCTTTGGTAGCGTCATTGGCGAAGACAAAAATCTGAACAAAGTTAGTGCCGTTCATTGCTTTGGCATCTAGAAACGTTCCGTCTCTGAGAACCGTGGGTTCTTTAAATGGAGCAACTTGGACAAACTTTTCACTTTGGTAATAGTCAGCGATCGCTTCATAGATTACCTCACCTGATGGCGGATTATCCAAAATCCACAATGGCAAAGGCACTTGTACTAACATCCCCTGCTCAAAATCGCCCACTGACGGTACAAACAGCGGCGGCGATGCTAATCCAGAAAAGTACTGCATTTCTTTAACGTGTTTATGCCCAAACTGCAAACCATAGATGCCATAGGGATAAAGCGATTCTCCCCCGGCTTGCTGTTGGTGGAAAGCATCGTACTTTTGAATCAGATTTTTCCCGCCACCAGAGTAACCTGACACTGCATTCACGGTGATGGGAAAGTCAGCCTTTAAAATTCCTTTGGCAATCAAGGGACGGATACAAGCCAAAAAACCCGTTGGATAACAACCGGGGTTGCTCACAAACTGGGCGCTGGCGATTTTTTCTCGCTGTCCTGGATTTAGTTCCGGAAAGCCATATACCCAACCCTGTGCTGTGCGATAGGCAGTACTGGCATCAAGAATTTTAACGCTAGCATTAGTAACTAAGCTCACAGCTTCGCGGGCGGCGTCATCAGGCAGGCAGAGAATGACAACATCCACACCATTAAGTAGTTTAGCTCGCTCAGTTGCATCTTTTCGTTTAGATGCCTCAATGCTAACTATCTCGATGTCATCCCGTTGGTTGAGGCGTGAGTAAATTTGTAAGCCTGTGGTTCCTGATTCTCCATCAATGAAAATCTTCGGTTTAGTAGTCATGCGATCGCAATCTTAACTTTATATATTAAGTGGTATTTTAAAACACTTATAGTAATCCGCTTTGATTTTTGAACTTAGTTGGCTTCGGAGGTAATAGGCAACAGGAAAGAAAATTTTTTGAGTTGAAGGCGAATTCTATCAAAAATCAGATGGGAGTGCTATAGCAGTTATTAAATTTTAAGACGGGAATTTAGACCAAAATCAAACTTACCATGCAATCGGGAAAGTCTGATTTCCAACTATTTACTCTTCATTTTTTCAACAATCTTTAAAAGGCTTTAAATCTCTCTTGCTCTTTCCATAACTTTGCATCATTGCAATTTAGAGTATTTATTCCTAGTTAATTGGGCGTAAATAGCCAAAAATATTGCAGACAAATAACTTGGATTTTTTTGAGAAAAATATTTTCTGATTGTGATTTAAGTGCAGCATCTGGGAACAATTTATGGGATTCAGGTTTTTGCTTAGTACTTAGCACTTACTAAGTGCCTAAAAAGTACATAAACCTGTTGAAAATGCTGCCCATATTTTTGCAATTTAAAAATGCTCAATTCTGAAACTCAAAAAGACCTTCGTTATAATTTTGCTGTTAATGTTGTTGAAAGTGGATTTTTTGGATTAGGAAGCGGTTTTGCTTCGTATATCACGATTATTCCTCTATTTGTTAGTAGTTTTACCAATTCTGCATTGCTCATCGGTTTGATACCGGCTATTCCCCGTTTAGGTTACCAATTACCTCAGCTATTAACCGCTGACAAAGTAGCTCGACTACAATATTACAAATCGACTGTAATGCTGTTAACAATTCACCAGAAACTTCCTTTTCTGGGATTAGCACTGGTGGCTTTGTTAGACTTGAAACTCAATAACCAAACTATCTTAGAACTAACATTTGCCGTACTCATTTGGCAGGGACTAGGCAGCGGATTTAGTTCTATTCCTTGGCAGAGCATGGTTGCTAAAATTGTTCCCTCTGGAAAGCTTGGTATTTTTCACGGTTCCTTAACTGCGTCTGCTAATCTGATGAGCGTTTGTGGTGCTGTGATAGCTGGTTTATTGCTTAAGCAAATTGCCCAACCATTTAATTTTGCTCTGTGTTTTTTGTGTGCGAGTTTGGCAATGGCTCTATCTTGGTTTTTTATGTCGAGGACGCGAGAGCCGATAAGTAACTCATTATCTCCCATTGAGAGTAAACGTGAATTTTGGGACAGTCTTAGTGCGATTCTCCGAAGGGATAGGAATTTCCGTTACTTTACGATCGCACGTCTGATTTCACAGTTAGCACTGATGCCACTTCCCTTCTATACACTCTATGCCATACATCAATATGGGATGGGAGAAGAATCTGTTGGGTTCATCACTGCTTTACTGATGCTCACGCAAACTATTTCTGGGTTGGTTTTGGGTTGGATGGGCGATCGCTGGGGTAACAAGTTAGCTTTGGAGGCTGGTTGTATTGCCTGTGCTATCAGTTCGGCTCTAGCTGGGCTAGCACCAAATATAAACTGGTTTTACTTGGTGTTTATAGGAGCAGGAATAGGTGCGATCGCTCTGCAAAATATTGCTGCGATAATGACTTTGGAGTTTGGTAACAAGCACCAACGACCAGCCTATATTGGTCTGGGTAATACCCTTGTCGCTCCTGCCACCATCATTGCTCCCATACTAGGCGGATGGATAGCGGACAATATTAACTATCAAACTACCTTCTGGGTGGCAGCTGTCGGTGGATTACTTACAGCACTACTTTTGCACCTAGAAGTACGCGATCCACGCTATGTGGAAGAAAATTTGAGTAATGATTAAGTGATGGAGGGAATAGGCAATAAACCTCTTGCAATCAATTGCTTTTTGCACTTTTGTGGGAAAAGGGAAAATACCAAACCTTTCCCCTTTTCCCGACTTCTGCAAGAAGTCTAATATCTAATCCATCCAACCGAGAGTGCGTTTAACCGCCTTTTGCCAAGTAGCAAAATTCGATAAATTGCTCTTTGGCTCGAATACGCACTCGATCTGCCGTTGCTGCACCAATGCTTCATAGTTCTGCCAAAATCCCACGGCTAAACCTGCTGCGAATGCTGCACCCTGAACGGTAGTATCGCGCATTATCGGACGTTCGACTGGAATACCTAAAACATCAGCTTGAAATTGCATCAAAAAATTGTTCTCGCAAGCACCACCATCTACAATTAATCGCCCAACTGGCGTACTACTAGATGCATTTATCGCCTGCACTACTTCCACAACTTGGTAAGCGATCGCCTCTAACACGGCGCGTACTAAATGCTCTGGTTGTGCGCTGGCGGTAATACCGAAAAATGCTCCCCTGGCGCTCATATCCCAGTAGGGTGCGCCCAGTCCGCTAAATGCAGGTACAAAATATACGCCGCCATTATCTGTAACTCGATTTGCCATTGCTTCAGTTTCTGCCGCAGTTTTAATCAGCTTCAAGCTATCTCGCAACCATTGGATACAAGCACCACTAGTAAACATACTGCCTTCTAAGGCATAGCCGACATCCAAAACACCGCTGGGATTCCTTTGCGTCCATGCCACTGTGGAAATGAGTTTTTCGGGGGAGCGCACAATTTGAGAGCCAGTGTGAGCTACCAAAAAGCTACCAGTACCGTAGGTACATTTCATCAAACCAGGGCGATGGCAGCCATGACCAAACAAAGCAGCTTGTTGATCCCCGAAAATGGCACTAATGGGAATTTCCGCACCCAATAAGGTAGCATCTGTAACTCCAAATACCCCTAAACTAGGTTGAATTTGGGGCAAAATTTCAGCCGGAATCTGGAACAACTTTAAGAGAACTTCATCCCACTCACAGGTTTTGAGATTCATTAACATTGTGCGACTGGCGTTGCTGTGGTCAGTAGCGTGGACTTTTCCACCTGTAAGTTTCCATAGCACCCAAGTATCAATAGTTCCTGCTAAGACATTGCTCAGATCCACATCTGTAAACTTGTCTAATAGCCATCTGAGTTTAGTGGCTGAAAAGTAGGCATCGATAATTAATCCGGTGCGATCGTAAATTTCTGGGGCATAGCCTTCATGTTGTAACTTCTGACACAATGGTGCAGTGCGCCGATCTTGCCAAACGATCGCTTTATGGAGTGGTTTCCCTGTAGTTTTGTCCCAAATTAAACAGGTTTCACGTTGCACAGTCAATCCCAACGCTGCGATCGCCGATGGGGGAATTTTGGCATTGGCGATCGCCGTTTCCATCACCCAGCAGGTATCTTGCCAGATTTGTTCGGGATCGTGTTCTAGCCATCCTGGCTGTGGATAACACTGAGTCAATTCTTTGTATGCCTGCCCGACAATTTTACCTTCTGCGTTAAACACAAAAGCGCGGTTGCCGGTAGTACCTAAGTCTAGTGCCAAGATGTAGCCCGATGATGGAGTTGTGCTGCCAACTGTGTCCATAGTCGAAAAATGCGATCGTGATTTTATCAATATCCGTCAAATCAGATATAGTTGTAAATTATCTAGACAAACGATAAGCTTCCCTAACGCGGAATGCCTCATGCGCCATTTCGCCATAAGTTAAGAACCCCACTCCTAAGAATTTGCTTTTAGAAGTGGGGCTGTTAAGGAATTTTGCAAGAACTCTATTAAGCGATAATATCGCTTGCCACTAGTAGTAGCGAGCCTTCAAGTTTAATCTCGAAATTAGCCGCTAGATTACTATCAGTGTTACCTTGGAGAATACCTCCAGAATAACGGATCTGACCTGCTGCGGTGAATGCGCGACTTCCAATGTAAGTGAAAGCTTGGTCGCCCCCTATAGTAGTGTTAGCGTCTATGTTAGATAGATCGATTGTGTCACCGAGTAAGTTACCGTTTCCCACAAAGTCTTTGATAATATCTCGTGACAAACCAAGTTTACTATCTGAAACTGAAAAATACTGGAAAGCATCGTTGCCAGCACCCCCAGTGAGGTTATCAGTGCCAGGACCCCCAATGAGTTCATCATTGCCACCATAGCCATAGAGAGTATCGTTGCCACCACAGCCATAGAGGGAATCGGTGCCGTCCCTCCCAGCGAGGATATCGTTACCACCAACGCCGTCAAAGGTATCATCGCCTATGAGGACATTACTGTAAAAACCGCCAACTATGAAATCGTTGCCAGCACCTCCGAAGAGAATATAGTTACTAAAAGTATCTTGCCCAATGATAACGTCGTCACCGTCAAATCCGTTGATGGTAACTAGCCTAAAGTCAAGATAGTTGAAAGAGCGATTGTAGTCAATCAAAGTGTCAGAGCCATTCGTACCGTTATAAATAACCATTAATGTGTTTATCCTTAACTTAAAGGATAAAAAATTACTTCATCGATAATTCACAGAATAAAAGAAACACAGAAATTAGTCCTTCAGGTTTCATGTAAACTCAAATGCAACTTTTAGTATCAATATCGGCGCGAGCGTATATATAAAATTGCATAAAACTGTATTGCTTTTTATACTCATCTATGCAAAGTTGTAATTTATTCCTGTAGGCTTCAAACTAAATATCATTTACTACAACTGATACCCACGAGTAAAAACTATGAGCAAGCAATTTTATTGCAATTGGTGGTGGCGCTTAGGAATATTGCTGAGTTTTACTTTCGCAACAAATGTTAAAGCCATAGCGCAAATCACAAGCGATCGAACATTAGGAACACAAGTTATAGATGTTGACTTAGATTCTTATATTTCAGGTGGTACAACAGTTGGCAACACAAATCTATTCCACAGCTTCAGCAGTTTTAGTATTCCTAATGGTGGTAGCGGAATTTTTCTCAACGATTCGATTATTACCAATATCTTGGCGCGAGTAACTGGAGGAACAGCCTCTAATATTCAAGGATTGATTCGCGCTCAAGGCACTGCTAATTTATTTTTGATGAATCCCAATGGTATTATTTTTGGTAAAAATTCTCAGTTAAATATTGGTGGTTCCTTCGTAGCAACTACAGCTAATGCAATTCAATTTCCTGGCGGTGCAGAATTTTCTTCAACTTCATCAGTTACACCAGAAAATACTTTACTTAGTGTTAATCCAACAGCATTTTTATTTAATCAAATTGCTGCTCAAGGTACAAATTCAATAGAAAATCGTGCAACTTTGGCAGTTCCTAATAATAAAAGTTTAATATTACTTGGTGGTCGCATTTCACCTACAGCTGAATCTACAGGGCAAATCTTCATGGATAGAGGGCGGGTTTATGCACCAGATGGCAGAATAGAAATTGGTGGTTTAACTGCACCTGGAACAGTAGGACTTAATGTTGATGGTGACAATTTGCGCCTAAATTTTCCTGAGAATGTGGCAAGAGTAAATGCTTCATTAGTGAATCAATCTGCTGCTGCTGCGTTCGGTGCAAGTGGCGGCGATATTGTAGTTAATGTTAACGATTTTAATTTACTAAATTCCAGTAATTTGTATACAGGTATAGTTATTAATCAAGGAATTCCATCAGTCCAACTAGGTGATATCTCAATCAATGCAACTGGAATTGTAACTATAGCTGACCAAAGTTTTATCGGGAATGTTGCTGTAGAACCTGGAAATAGTGGAAATATTAACGTTGTTGCTGAATCGCTGAAAATAATCGATGGTAGTGGAATTCAAGCAACTGCCACGCAGGGGAATTCAGGTGTGGTTAATATCAAAGTTAACGATACAGTTTCTCTATCAGGAAGAAAAGGTATTCTTCCTGATGAAAGAATAAGTCCTAGTGTAATTATAAGTAATGTTCAACCAAGAGATTCTTCTACATCTGGAGGAAAACTTATTCTAGGGCCATCAACCCGTGGAAAAAGTGGTGGTATTAATATCCAGGCGCGAAATCTTTTACTGACAGATGATGCTTTGATCAGTGCTACTAATTTTTTGGCAGATGATTCTGGAGATATTAAAATTCAAGCTGATAATTCAATTATTTTAACCGATTCAACGTCTATCATTTCAAGCAGTAATGGAAAAGGAAATGCAGGTAATTTATCAATTACTACCAATCGTTTGAATCTGGAAAATAATTCTCAGCTATCTACTAATACCCTTGGCAGTGGTAATGCTGGGAATATTAATATTACAGCTAGAGATATTAGTGTAGATAAATCTTTGATATTTGCATCTGCAAATTCTTTTCCAGGAGTTATTTCTAATGTTGGTAATGGCGGAGATGTAAATATCCAAACCGAAAAGATTACTTTAACAAATACTGGATCTGTATCTTCTACTTCTGGAGAACCAGAACTAGGTGAAACAATTGGGCGTGGAGGAAACATCAATATTAGAGCTACTGATTCAATAGAAATCGATTCTAAAGGTTCAACAGATATCCTTACTGGTATTTTTACCAGAACTTTTAGCAGTAATCGTGCTGGTGATATAAAACTAGAAACTAAAAATCTCCTTGTAAAAGATGGTGGTACTATCAGGGCAGAAGCAGGTAACAATTTAGGAGGCAATGCAGGTAATATTACTATCAATGCATCAGATTCTATTGATTTGATTAGTTCAAACCGTAATTTTCCTAGCTTGCTCACTACGGGAGTTTATCCTTTCAAAGATAATATAGTTCCTGTAGGCAATGGCAGCGATATAACAATTAATACTAAACGTTTGCAGTTAACAAACTCAGCTATAAGCGCTGCAACTTACGGCAAGGGAAATGCTGGTGATATCTCTATTTTGAGCAATGATGCGGTTATTGTTGACAACGGTACAATTAACAGTCGTGTAGGAGCTGGTGGAGTCGGTAATGCTGGAGATATTAAAATTCAGACACGAAGGCTGACTTTAACTAATGGTGGTGGAATTGATACTGCAATTACTGAAGCAGAGAGTGATTTACCTGCTGGACAAGGTAGAGGTGGAAATATTCGCATCGATGCTGCTGATGCAGTGACTATATCGGGAACTGATGCAAATGGATATTCAAGCGCAATCTTAACTGAAACCCAAAGAGGGGCGTTTGGTCAAGGGGGAGATATTATAGTCAACACAGATTATTTCTTGGCAGCAAACGAAGGCACTGTATCTGCATTAACAGAGAATTCTAGCAACGGAGGTAATATTACAATTAATGCTCGTGTATTTGAGGCATCTAATGGTGGATTTATAACTACAGGAACTTCCGGTAGTGGTAAATCTGGTGATATTACTATTAATGCCGCAGACAGTATCGCTATCTCTACAAACTTAGATACTGTTACTGGCTTATTTGCAGGTACTAGCTCTGCTGGAAACGGTGGAAGAATATCTATATCTACAACTAACTTTAATTTATTTACAAGTGATTTAAAGTTGCCTAATAATCTCGCTGTAGTTTCTACACGCAGTCGGGGACAAGGTATTGCAGGCGATATCAATATTACTGCCAAGGAAAATTTTAATGCGAGTAATGGTCTTATCAACGCCCGCTCTGAACAAGCAGGTGGTGGTAATGTTGATGTCACTGCGAGAAATATTAACCTGCGAAATAACAGCACTATCCGCACCGATTTATCTAGTGGTAGCGGTAGAGGCGGTAATATTTTCCTAACCGCAAATACCATCATCGCTTTAGAAGATAGCGACATTCTCGCCTTCGCACCAGAGGGACAAGGTGGAAATATTACATTTAACACCCGCGCTTTATTTAGTGATTCTCTATTTGACCCCAGACAAACATTAACCGATCGAAATAGCTTTCAGTTACTAGATAATAATGGTAGCTCTGATATTAATGCTACTGGTGCAATTTCTGGAAATATTATTGGTATACCTGATATTAGTTTTATCCAAAACAGCCTTACAGAATTGCAAAATAATCTTATTGATACTAACGCTTTGATTGCTAATAGTTGCATTGCTCGCAGCCCTAAGCAAGCAGGAGCTTTTATAATTACAAGTACTGGTGGTTTACCAAATCGTCCTGGCGAGGCTGCGGCTTCTAGTTATCCTACAGGTGATGTGCGGAATGTCACGAATAATAGTGCAGCTAGTTCTTGGAAAAAAGGCGATCGCATTATTGAACCCCAAGGAGTGTATCGATTAGCTAATGGAGATTTAGTGATGAGTCGTGGGTGTCGTTGAACTTTATAGTTTCAGATACCCGAATCTTCAAGAAATTGGGTATCTTGTTGTTAAATTCGATAAAATGTCAGTAAAACTAAAAAGACCAAAAGAGGAGACGATCGCCAAATTGATAAAATAGAAAAATATTGTCAGCTAATTCAAGAATTATTATCTGCTGAGAGTGAAATTAAAGCTAGCCATCAAGAAGTTGAAGCAGTCAATCAATGACATTCGGTGCGTTAGAACTTGCGTCCATAGCGCACCCTACGAAACTGTTTATTTAACACAGGACTTACGCAAAAGATAACGAAAGTAGCGGTAATTCATGAATTACCGCAACGCTTGAATAAGGTTTTCAGTCTCATATTGCGTAAGTCCTGTAACAAACAGAATTCAGGAGTCAGCAGCCAGAATTCTCCAATTGAATTCTGTGCGACTGGCGGATGAATAAATGGGTTTAAGTCCCCCACCAAATCAGAGATTTGGTGGTCTTCAATCAGGGCAACTTCTTCGACGAACAGAACTTTGATTGGTAAATAGTAGCGCTTCTTCTGGTTCGCTACAAGGTGAAGATTGTGTATCTTCCTAATTAATTAATCTAAATTTTTCAAAATCATATGTTTTTTTGAATCAAAATCAATTACACCTTGGTCTTGTAATTTACCTATCAATCGTGTAATTGTTACCCTTGTAGTACAACAAGCACTAGCAATATCTTCATGAGTTAAACGAACGCTTAAACGAGTTCCCTCCGGTACAGTTTCACCGATTTCTCGTTTCAAAAGTCGTAATAGATAGTGTAAACGTTCCTGTACTCGTCGCCTTCCAGAAATGACTAAAAAAGATTCTGTTTGCTGTAATCGCTGATTAATTTTTGGTAAAAGAGTATGACTGATAGTTGGAGAAGTTGCTACATCTGCTGTGTATATTGACACCAACTCGACATCACAAAGGGCTACTGCTTGGTAAATGTTTAGAGAAGTCAAACTACTACCAAAAACCATTTCTGCTGCCGCTAATCCTAATAGTATTTCTTCCCCTGTTTCACAGTAAGTAGTTAACTTCACCAAACCTTGACAAACATACCAAATTACCAATGGATTGAGAGGAATAGTTTCTCCTTTAGAATATTTATGCACGGAATGACCAGCAAACAAGTCGCTGTCATTATTCTTGACTACTGCTGATTCTAAAGGCTGACGTTGAGAAATATTACGTATCATCCAGCGCAAATAAGTTGCTTTTCCTTGCGAATTACGAACAACAAGCACCGTTAAAGCAGCATCAAATAATTCGCCGTGGCTTTGTTGCAAACGTATTAATAACTCTTTACCTCTGGATGATTGGGATAGTTCGATAAGTTCATTGCGAACCTGTTGACGTTCTTCTAGAGGGACAAAATTAATCATTGGTTTGCCCACTAGAAAATGCTTTGAAACATTAAATAACTTAGCTGCTGTCTGGTTAGCTTCTTGAATGATACCTTCTGTATTAGTTACTAAATAGCCATCCGGCGCTAACTCGAATAAATCTTGATAGTGCTGACGTTCTGCTTCTAGCCAATTGCGTGTTTGTATTAGTTCCTCATTTTGTTGATGCAATTCCTCTGCCGCTAACTGGACTATCTTTGAGGTGCTATACAGTTCCTTAAAAGCCTGTGGCAGAAGATCTGGTGGAATCCAAGGCAAGACGCTAGCAGTTTGGTATAAATCTGCTAAACGCTTGTGCAATACTTCTGCGCGTTGAATAAATTTTTCTATGTTCACCTTAAATTCCCGCTACTTACTTGCAGAGGTTGAGCAAAATAAATCTACTAGTTAAAGATTTAGAAAATTGCAGTATTGATAATTTTGTTGAGTAATGAATTTAAGTTTCATACAGCTGCAATTGTTGTTCAATTTAATTGATGGAAAAACCTTTCCTGAGGGTCTTCAACAATTTATGTCTCAAACATGCTACAGCCGAGTCAGTTTTTTAAATGACACATATCACAATTAGCTCTAGACATTCAATATAAATTGAATCTAAAAATTGCTTAGTAAACATTAATATTTTTGCCAAGCAGAAAGTTTTAGATGTATAGCTTATAGCATTTACTTAAGTATTACTTCTACCTTTGGTAAGAAAATTCTGTAAACTCAGTTAAATGCTGATTTGTGAATAAATGATTAGCCTGTCAAAATTATGACTAAAAGATAAACTATAACGGACAGGACACTTGAAAAACGTGGATTTCGACCTTAAGCGATCGCTCTTGTTAAATGCGCTATCTTACTCCTTCAATTATTGAACCTTAATGGTAATTGTTTCCATTATTACCAAACTTCCATCACAAGAATCATGCCACTACTACCAAAGATATATAATCTTAGTTAACTTTATTTGTGTTTGTAGATACGTTTGAGATTAATAAATTATCAATATATATCGCTGTTATACAGTTAAAGTAAGACTACTGAGAAGGAGCAATAGTCAAACTACTATATTTTCAATGGAAAAATAGATTTTATAACTTTAAAAAGGAATGTATAGAATAATACATAAAATTTTAACAAATATTCGTTTCTTTAGTTAGAGGATAAATGAACTACTAAACTGCTGTAATTTAACAATGCGTAACAGCTTATCAACGCGCAAGTTATTAGGAGTGATAGATTAGGTGTAAATAATATCAAATCTCGTCACTCCTTTTTATCTTTTTATTACTCTTATCTAAAGAAAAATCACAAATCTTGATTTTGATAAAAATTTATCAAAACTCTGGTTTTATTTGAATAACTTATTTGCTTAGGCGACCAGAAAGCAGGCTTTTGAGTTCTATCTGGCTTCACAAAAATTAAATATCAGTTTTGTTATATTTCCTACAAGCTAGCTGTGTTACCCCACCAGTTAAACGCTATTAAAGCAAGTGGCATTTGAGGAACTTATCAAGATCCTACAGGTAACCCAAAATCAAAAATGGCTGATTTTATTTAGGGGTTACTAATTAGGGAAACTTTGTGATATGGTGTCCTTTTGGACATTTTAACCACACAATTTTAATGATTTATCGCCGTAAATTGCCGAAATATCTGGCATTTTCATTTTTATCAGTAGTATTGGCTGCTGATTTACCCATTTCTTCAGCTATTGCCCAAACTACTACACAGCCATCTATTGGTAAAGGTGTGAGTTTTACATGCAATGACAGCGAGACAACTATCAAAAATAAAAATGGCCCCAGAGTGAGTTTTGGGCAAACAAACATCTATATTGGTTATCAACAAGTATTATCTCTAAACAAAGACCCTCGCATCATCCGTTTTGACAATGGCATCAAAAAATGGTGTCGCAGTGATTACGAAACAACTAATGATGATGGTACAGGCTACGGACTATTTTCGGATGGAGGAAATGTTTTGTACGGCGTTTTTTCATCCACCGGTAGCCAGCCTGGTAATGATTTTCGACGCTTTGCTAGCGGTCGTTGGCTAAGTAGTTATGGAAGCGGTGGCGGCCCTAAAGTGGCAATCATCGCAAAAATTAATCCAGAAAATGGTAGCGTTTACTATGCCACATTTTTGACTGCAAAAAAGGCTAATGATGGCAAAACTAACTCTTTAGTTATTACAGGATTATCATGGAATGGTATCAATTTGACTGTGAATGCAGATTCGTGGTGGACTCCCCGTCGCGCTAATACAAATCCCATGACTTGTTCTGGTTCATCACCTTATAAATATACAGCCATATTCACTGGAGATTTAACAAAGGTAAACTCAGCTTCAGCAGTTAACTGTAGTTAAAATATAGGACTATGATTTGATTTTTTAAATTGTTTGCGTGGGAAAACAATGGAGAGTAAAGAGTAGGAAATCAGGCTTTTGAAGCTGAGGAGGAGTTTTTTGTAATCAAATCATAGTCCCATAATTGAATTGAAGGAGGCAGGAGGCAGGGGGCAGGAGGCAGGAGGCAGGGGGCAGGGGGCAGGAGGCAGGAGGCAGGGGGCAGGAGGCAGGAGGCAGGGGGCAGGAGGCAGGAGGTCAAAGTATTACTATTGCTAGCATTCAAGCTTGTCATTATGTCTTAACCTATGTGGCTACCGCTATAACTAATTTTCTGGAATTCGCAATCTCGGCGTTGTAGTAGTTATTAGAACAACGAACGACTAATATATAACTTCTATAACTAACCTTGGGGTCATATAGCCCACCAAAACCCGGTCATAACGACCGGGTTTTTGGTTTGAAGACGGTACTGCTGCTTTTTGAAAACCGAATTCTCATATAACGTGAATTCGACGAACCTCTCCCTGCCTTGAACTAGCGTTCAAGTCTGTCCCTCTCCGATTCGGAGAGGGACGGTTTTACGTAGTAAAACCAGGGAGAGGTTTTTTATTTGGCTAATTAAACGGACACTATATAAACCGTCGAATTCACGTTCATATAACGTCGAATTTCTGCGATCTTCAATAGACCTCTTGCATAAATAGAAAATAAGAACCTCCTGCCCCCTGCCCCTTTTGTCAATCTCCTACTGCCTGAATCCTTATGTCGCGGCTAACCTAATTTTATCTGGCAGCATTCTTGCCTAGTTGCGGCGAACTTAATTATGTAAACAATTTACGGAATGTTTAGTCTGCCAAATTCTTGGGAAATATTAAGTTTGTAACGTTGTTCTAGACATTTTAACTTTAGACTATGACACTGGCAGCAATTCCTTACTCCAATTCATTGCCCCATCTCCCCGGTTATACCATTGTTGAGCAACTCTATTCAGGTTCTCAAACAATAGTTTATCGAGGAGTGGAGGAGTCAAGTCAGCGTCCAGTGGTGATTAAACTGTTACAGCAAGACTACCCCACGTTTAACGAATTATTACAGTTTCGTAACCAGTATACAATTACCAAAAATCTCAATATTCCTGGCATAACCCATCCGTACAGCCTAGAACCTTACGGTAACAGCTATGCTTTGGTGATGGAAGACTTTGGTGGCATTTCCCTACGGAGTTATACGCAAAAATATTCCCTCTCCTTACAGGAAATCTTAGAAATTGCCCGACAAATTGCCGATATTCTCCATGATGTCTGCCAGCATCGAGTCATCCACAAAGATATCAAACCCGCTAACATTCTGATTCATCCAGAATCGCAACAAGTCAAGCTGATTGACTTCAGCATAGCCTCCCTCCTCCCGCGCGAAACCCAGGAAATCCAAAATCCCAACGTGTTGGAAGGAACCCTTGCCTATCTTTCCCCGGAGCAAACCGGACGAATGAATCGCGCCATTGATTACCGCAGTGATTTCTATGCTTTAGGGGTGACATTGTACGAACTTTTGACAGGAAAATTACCGTTTGAGTCCAATGACCCAATGGAGTTAGTACACTGTCATTTAGCCAAGCTGCCACTCCCCCCACACAGCGTTAATCCAGAAATTCCCGCGATCCTCTCAAAGATAGTATTGAAGTTAATGGCGAAAAATGCCGAAGATCGGTATCAGAGCGCCTTGGGTTTGAAGCATGACTTAGAATGCTGTCTCAATCAATGGAAAGCAACGGGTAGAATAGAAGCCTTTGTCTTGGGACAACGGGATGTGTGCGATCGCTTCATTATCCCCGAAAAACTCTATGGGCGACAAACAGAAGTTGCAACCTTGCTCAAAGCTTTTGAGCGCGTCGCTAATGGCAGTTCAGAAATGATGCTAGTAGCAGGGTTTTCCGGGATTGGTAAAACTGCGGCAATCAATGAAGTCCATAAACCGATTGTCAGACAACGCGGTTATTTCATCAAAGGCAAATACGATCAGTTGCAGCGTAATATTCCCTTCAGTGCCTTGATGCAAGCCTTTCGCGATTTGATGGGACAACTGCTGAGTGAGAGTAATGCCCAATTGGCCCAATGGAAAGCGAAAATTTTGGCCGCTGTGGGTGAAAACGGACAAGCAATTATTGATGTGATTCCGGAACTAGAGCTAATTATCTGTCAACAGCCGCCAGTGCCGGAACTATCTGGTAGTGCTGTCCAAAATCGTTTCAATTTGCTCTTTCAGAAATTTATCCAGGTTTTCACCACCCCTGAGCATCCGCTGGTGATGTTTTTAGATGATTTGCAATGGGCAGATTCGGCTTCTCTGAATTTGCTACAGTTATTGATCGGTGAAGCCAGTTCTGGATATTTACTCATTCTGGGCGCTTATCGAGATAATGAAGTTTTTCCGACTCATCCCTTGATAGTGACGCTGGAGCAGATTCAGCAAACCCAAGCTACCGTCAATACCATCGCCCTGCAACCCTTGGCGGAAATAACGGTGAATCAGTTGGTGGCAGACACCTTAAGTTGTCCCCACCAACTGGCTCAACCCCTGACGCAATTGGTATATCAAAAAACTAAAGGCAATCCCTTTTTTACAACGCAGTTTCTCAAAGCACTGCACGAAGAGGGTTGCATTCAGTTCCAGCCTGAACTGAGTTACTGGCAATGCGACCTGGCTTCGGTGCGGCAGTTAGCATTGACCGATGGAGTGGTAGAGTTCATGGCATTGCAGTTGCAGAAACTTCCAGTCCAGACACAGGAGGTTTTGAAACTCGCAGCTTGTATTGGCAGCCAATTTGATTTGAAGACCTTGGCAATGGTTTCCGAACAATCAATTATTGATATGGCGACCAACCTGTGGACGGCGTTACAAGAAGGGCTGATTCTCCCCATTAGCGAAACCTACAAGTTCTTCCAATCAAATAACTCAGAGAACATCGATCGCGGTGGTGAGATTGCCGTTCCTTATAAATTCTTACACGATCGCGTCCAACAAGCTGCCTACGGTCTAATTCCAGAAGAGCAAAAACAGTCTACCCACTTCAAAATCGGGCAACAACTGTGGGCAAACACGCCTGAAGCAGAGCGCGAAGGGAAAATTTTTGAAATTGTCAATCAATTGAATTACGGTCTGAAATTGACATCTCAAAAAAGTTCTCCTGGATTGTTGAATGCAGAAAATGGTGACGAAATCTCCAAGCTGCAAGAATTGAATCTAGTTCAACGGAAGGAACTGGCTCAACTAAACCTGCAAGCAGGACAAAAAGCCAAGGCTGCAACCGCCTACGAAACCGCAAGTAAATACTTCACAGCAGGCCTGGCACTGCTTACAGAAAACGCTTGGGAACATGATTACGACCTGACCCTTGCCCTTTATACAGAAGCCGCTGAAATTGAGTACTTGACTGCCCATTTCGAGCAGGCAGAAAGGCTTTCAGAAATTGTTCTTCAGCACGCCCAGGATTTGCTACAAAAGGTGAAGATGTATGAAATCAGAATTTATTTCTACATTGCTCAGAATCAAATGCTGGCAGCGATCGACATTTGTCTGCGAGTGCTGGAGTTCTTGGGCGAACCGCTGTTTAAAGAACCACCACAGGAGTTAGCGATCGAGGATTTAATTAATCTGCCAGAGATGGTCGATCGGCACAAGTTAGCAGCCATGCGAATTACCATCGCAATGGTGACTCCCAGCCTCAACGCTAAACCAGATCTGTTACCACCCATTGCTTACACCCTAGTAAATTTATCGATTCAATTTGGCAATTCGGCATTTTCGGCATTTGGCTACACCTTTTACGGTCTGGTTTTATGTAGTAGCCCAACCGGAATTGCTAGAGGCTATCGGTTTGGACAATTAGGATTAAAATTGCTGGAGCGCTTCAACGACAGGAAATTACATGCTAAGGTAGCTAACATTTTTGATGTGTTTGTGCGGCACTGGCGGGAACCCGCTCGCAAAACCATCGCTCCCTTACGTGAAGCTATTCAGATTGGATTAGAAGTGGGTGATGTAGAGTACGCGTGCTACAACGCCACCTCCTACTGCAACTATCTTTTCTTCGTCGGTGAAGCACTGGAGCAGGTAAATCAGCAACAGCAAAACTACATTGATTTGTTGTTGAAATTCAAACAAGAATATCAAATTTACTTCGGACAGATTTGTCGTCAGCTCGTGTTGAATTTGATGGGAGCAGCAGAAGATCCCCTAATACTTGTTGGGGAGAGTTTCGACGAGGGGAAAATGCTGCCAATTTTACTGGGAACTCAAAACGGAACTCTCCTGTTTCTGCTACATCTGGCAAAGACCATTCTTCTGTTCGTCTTTAAGGACTATCAGCAGGCACTAATTCATGCTCAAGAAGCCGAAAAATACCGCCAAAACATGGTTGGCTTTTTGCAGTTTGCAGAACATAATTTCTACTACTCCCTCGCTCTGTTGGCTACCTGTTCAAATGCCAATGAGGCAGAACAACAATCGGCACTAGAAAAAGTTGCAGAAAACCAGAAATTGATGAGTCAGTGGGCGTTCCACGCTCCCGCCAATCATCAACACAAATACGATTTAGTTGAAGCAGAGCGGGCAAGAATTTTGGGTCATGTAGATGCAAAAATTTACTATGACAAAGCCATTCAGGGGGCAAAAGAAAACGGCTATATCCAAGAAGAAGCCTTAGCCAGCGAACTCGCTGCCAAATTCTCCCTCAGTTGGGGCAAAGAGAACGCGGCCGCAGACTATATACAACAAGCCTACTACTGTTACGCCCATTGGGGTGCAAAGGCGAAAGTCGCCCATTTAGAAGAACAATATCCGCAATTACTAACAGTGATTCTCCAATCGGCTAATCTTGCCATCACATCTGCGACAACTATCCCCTCAACTTTGATTAAAGGTGTAACTAAAAGCTCTAGCAATCAAAATGTATACTTAGATTTGCAAGCGGTGATGAAAGCCGCACAAGCCATCTCTCAAGAAATTGAATTAGAGAAACTATTGGCAAGCTTGATGCAGATTACCATCGCCAATGCTGGCGCACAAATGGGTCATTTAGTTCTTCGCCAAGAGGAACAATGGTTAGTTGTAGCTCAAGCCGATCGAGAACTGGTAACAACCTTAAAAATTCCCCTGGAGCAATACCCAGAAATTCCCCAAAGTTTGATTTATGCAGTAGCAAGAACTCAAGATACGGCTGTGTTTGAAGATTTGAGTACAGCAGTGCAATTTGCCAGCGATCGCTACATTATCGCTCACCAACCTAAATCAGTTTTGTGTACGCCAATTAGTCGGCAAGGAAAACTCATCGGTATTTTATACCTAGAGAACAACTTAACTTTAGGTGCTTTTACGAGCGATCGCATCGAGATTCTCCAACTCCTCACTAGCCAAGCCGCCATCTCTGTGGAAAATGCCCGTCTGTATCAACAAACCGAAAACTATTCTCAGACCCTAAAAGTAGAGGTAGAACACAAAACCCAAGCTCTCAACCAAAAAGCCCAAGATTTAGAGCAAGCCTTGAAAAAATTGCAGCAAACTCAAGGACAATTAATTCATAGCGAGAAAATGTCATCCCTCGGTCAATTGGTAGCTGGCATTGCTCACGAAATTAACAATCCAGTTAATTTTATCAAGGGTAATCTCGTCCATACAGAAAGTTATGTCGCAGACATGATGAGTTTGCTGATGCTTTACGAGCAGGAATATCCCCAACCTAGTCGAGCTATTCAAGATAAGCGAGAAGAAATTGACCTCGATTTTCTGTTTGAGGATGCCAATCAAATCTTAGAATCTATGAAGGTTGGTAGCCATCGCATCAGCCAAATTGTCCAGAGTTTACGCAACTTTGTTCGCTTAGATGAAGCTGAAATCAAAGCTGTAGATTTACACAGTGGTATTGAAAGCACACTGTTAATTTTGCAACATCGCCTGCCAGGTTCTGAAAATCAACCCGAAGTACGCGTCATCAAGGAGTATGGCAATCTACCTCTGGTCACTTGCTATCCCAGTCAGTTGAATCAAGTCTTCCTGAATATTATTAACAATGCCATTGATGCGATTCGAGATAATCCCCACAGCGAACGCCCAGAAATTCGGATTCGTACTGGAATGATAGATGGTGAATGGTTACGAATTGCGATCGCCAATACAGATAGTACGATTCCTGTGAGTTTGCAAGAGCGGATTTTTGAACCGTTTTTCACCACAAAACCCGTTGGCCGCGGTCAAGGTTTGGGGTTATTTGTCTGCTACTCCATTATCCAACAACATCGCGGCACTTTAACTGTGCGCTCTCAGCCCAACGAGGGAACTGAATTTGAAATTGTTCTCCCTATCTCTTGAAGAATTCTCATGAAATGCCCATGCCTAGAAACATTACCAAGAAGGGGAAAAGGGGAAGGGAAAAGGGGGAAAGGACACAAATAAAGAACTTTTCCCCACAAGGTATAAAGCAAGTGTTTTTAAATATGGAGAACAAAAAAAGAAGATTGAGAAGACACGTAGTGCGTTCGCCCTTGCCGTCTCGCAGAGAGAAAAATCAGTGTCTATATTTGAAACCCCTGCTTTGAAGAGCAGGGGTTTCCTTTCCCCTTTCTCTTTCTTCATACATTCTAGGACTTACGCACTGTACAAATTAATCATGGTGTGCGTTTCTATGCATAGGTCGTTTCAGGCTTTTATTAATCATTCTTTGATGGTCTATAGAACCTGGGTGTAGGGGCACAGCAGTGCTCATTGGTGTCAACTTAACGTCAAACCCCTGTAAAGATGTGATATTCAGTACTCTGACTTAGCATCAAGATCCGCGTTACCCCACCCCGGTTTTGTCTAAAGCCAAAACCGCCCCTCCCCTTAGCAAGGGGAGGGGTTGGGGGTGGGGTAAAACGCTTATGGGATAAACATTTGAGCTTAAGTTGACACGTATGAGCAGTGCTGTGCCCCTACGACAGATATGGTTTTTCAAACATTCATATTTGGTGTTTTCTGTCAATGTGTAAGTCCTACATTTAGCCCTTTCAAGGTGGTGAAATTCGGAACGAAGATTGGTTATTTCAACCTTCCAAAAACCCAAAATCTGAGCGTAAGATTCAAAATGGTAGCACTAAAACAACGTATCTTCTTCGTCACCTTGAAAGGGCTAGTCCTACATTCTTAAGATTTTATTTTTTTTTCAGCCTCAGCGATCGCGATCGCCAAGGCTACCCACATCATCACAGGACTTACGCAAAAGATAACGAAAGTAGCGGTAATTCATGAATTACCGCTACGCAAGAATAAAGTTTTCAGTCACATATTGCGTAAGTCCTGCATCATTAGCGATCTTGAGCCAGCTTAACGACTGGGGATTCCTCCTAAGATTCAGTCACAGTATCTGAGTTAAACACCTCACGCGATACACGATGTACGAGGTTTGAAGAAATATAAAATAGCGTGAATCCAATTAAAGGATGTAGCACCTCTAAATGAAGAGGAGTTTTGAGATGGATGGTGCAAAATTGCAGTCCAAGCAGCACAGGCAGACTGGCAACAAGCGATCGGATTGGTTTCGAGAATGGAGCGATGGACAACCCTGCCAGCAATATTAGTGACAGTCCACTATATCCTCGCACGAGCCACACATGAATATTCCACCAGCCAGGATCGATGAAGTAGGCAACACCAACCGTTAATATCTGAGCAATTAAGCAGACATTAAAGAGGATTGAAGTCGCGTAAAAGCTACGTTTTACCCAGCTTGCGATCGCAATATCGCGATTTATTTCTAGATTTACGCTCATCTTAAGCTACCTGCTTGACTTCTAATTTGAATGCTTCAGCAGCATAAGCTATTGCTTTATTAACCAGATCTGCACCTGCTTTCTCTGGAGAACCGACATCAAATGACGGGGCGGGATCGTACTCCATCAATAGTTGGGCGATCTTGGCGGCTTCTTGACCGCAAAGCACTTCAGCGATCGCTAGACCAAAATCAATGCCTGCCGTTACACCACCACCCGTTATGCGATTTCGGTCAACGACAACTCGCTCTGTTGCGACTTCAACTCCCAATTTTGCTAACTGTTGGCGGAACAGCCAGTGAGTCGCCGCTCGATAACCTTGGAGCAACCCTGCTTTCGCTAGAAACTCAGAGCCGGAGCACACAGAAGTCACGAATTTTGCGGTACTGCCTTGTTTTTGGAAGAATTCCAGCACCTGTGGGTCGTCTACAACCGCCGCCTGTTTTAAGCCCCCACCGACACAGATTACATCCAACGGCGGGCAAGTTTCAAAGGTGGTATCTGGCACAATCTTCATCCCATCATCAGTATGAATCGGGTCTAGCGTTTTCCAGATGCGGTGGATTTGAATACCTGGGAGCGAACTAAATACCGTTTGCGGCCCAATGATATCGAGTGCTGTCATGCCAGGGTAAAAGACCAACCCAACGACATACTGTTGTGAGTGACTCATGAATCAAATCTCCTAGTCCCGTTTATAACGAAATCGATTTCTATACTAGGAATGACGAGCCACCGCGCCTAGTCCTCGAACGAGTACTTTTTCAGGCTCATATCAATAAAAGGCTTATATAGGGAGGGGCAGGAGGCAAG